>JAXIPG010000118.1:0-6678 GCA_045403045.1 Terrimicrobiaceae bacterium | reverse complement strand
TGAATTATGCGCTACGTCTTGCTTTATCGCCGGTCTGTTATATTACAACCATAATGCAATCGGGTTTTTACAAGCATCGCATGGAAAAATACCCGGCGCATTGCGGGGGTCGATGCGGCGCGCTTGCGGAAGGGGATTCGGCGGCGGTTTGCTGACCGGCAAATACCGTGAAGGCCAAAAGGGCCGCGCGACCGATATGAAGCGTCGTTCACTACGAGGACACGGCACAGAAAACGGCGGTTCTCGATGAAGTCCTTGCCGCTGCCAAAGAGGCTAGCGCCACTCCCAGCCAGGTGGCTATCGCATGGGTCAGAGCCAAGGAGTGCGATTTGTCGGCGATATCGTGATGACGCCAGGTGCGTGGTTTCATTATGGGGGGTCTTTGTACGCGGCAAATAAGAGAAGCATAAAAAACCGGGTGCTAGTCCGCCCAGCGAATTGGGGAAACCTCTTGGCAGTGCAACCCCTTCGCTTCCGCCCCCTTCACAAACAACTTCTGGAACTTCGTCATCATGGGCGCGTAGTCGCTCCCTTCACTTATCCCCAGTTCCGTGGCAGAAGGCTTGGTCCAAATCGCCGTCTTAATCGCCCCCGGCCCCACCACGATCACATCGATCCCGTACAATTGCAACTCCCGCCGCAGCGAATGCGACATCCCCTCCAATGCATGTTTGCTGCTTGCGCACGCTGCCGTATACATGATAGCCCTTGGCAATAAAAGCTTGCGCGGCCGCATACCCGATACCGGTGGACACGCCTGTAATGAGGATGTGTTTCATGGGTGATTTGAGATGGACAAAAGCTTAAGCCGACATCTTCCGCAGCGCCCATAGAATCCCGTCCCATTTTGGCGGTACACGTTTGGTGCCAGCAGCTGACAATTGCATCGCTGGGGTAACGGGAGGGACGCTGCGGCCAGACGCAACAGACAGCTTCTGACCGTGGCCGGTAAAATTCCCGGTTTTCAACATCGCCGTGGGTAACTTGCTGTGGGCACAGCTTTTCTAATAACATCAATCGAACGACTTTTGTTTCGAATGTTGACAAACAACTTGCTGGGGATCCATTGATTGATCCGATGGCTACACCGAGACTAATCCGTCACATTAACCAAACTCGCGTCTTGAGATTACTCAAAGAGGAGGGGACTCTTTCAAGGGCTGAACTTGCGCGATCTCTGAACCTGACGCGATCCACTCTAACCGCTGTTACAGACGAGTTGATGGAGATGGATCTGGTTATTGAGGCTGGACAGTCGTTCGTTACGCAAACAACGGGCCGGCCAGGCACCGGGTTGAAATTGAACCCGGAAGGAGCATTTTTTCTGGGGGCGGAGATTAACGTCGAGCACATTCACCTCGTTTTGATTAACCTTGAAGGCTCGATCATTTATCGAGAGACCTCAAAGCTGCGGTCCACAAAGCCTGAGGCCGTTTGTCGAGATCTCGTCGATCTTGTTCAGGCGGTGTGGTCTGCTCAGCTAGGGGGTTCGGATCGCTTGCGAGGGGTTGGTGTCACCGTGTCGGCACTAGTCGACACGCAAGGTTTGATTCGTATCGCGCCGACCTTCCATTGGCATCATGTCGATCTGAAAAGCACTCTCAACTCACACTTGGACATTCCGGTATTTGTCGAGAATGATGCCAACGGAGCGGCATTGGCCGAACTTTCGTTTGGCCACCGGAAAGGTCAAAGTGATCTTTGCCTGCTCTTTTTGGATGTTGGAGTGGGAGCCGGCATGATCTTTGACAGAAAGATTTTTCGAGGTAGTGACGGTCTTGCTGGTGAAATCGGTCATCTTAGCCTCGACCCGGCCAATAATGGGCAAGCCGAAGGTATGGGGTTTCTTGAGACTCATCTAGGCCGAGACGCCTTGCTCGCGTCTTACCGGCGGGCAGGGGGCGGAGCCAAAAAACTCGAAACTCTTCTACGAGACCTTAAGGAAGGGATGCCAGTTGCCCAGAAGATTGTTAGGATATGGGGAGAGTGGCTTACTTTAGCGATCAGGAACCTCGCTGATCTATTTAATCCGAAACGTGTTATAGTAGCGGGATCGCTTTCTGAGTTTTTTCCTTTCGTCGAGGAAGATATTAGACGCCGTCTGATGGAACGGTGCTTTCCGACAGTCGAGAGCTTGGAAATTGACCTTTCATCGTTTGGCAAGGACAGCTCCGCCCTCGGGGGAGCGGCTCTGGTATACGACCGGATCTTTAGTGTGCCGGACAGCAGTTTTCTGAAGGATTTCGATTTGAACGACTCTTCACTGAAAGCGTTACCATCTACGATCTCGTAAAGAGCGGGAAGCCCCGCTGGCTTTTACCGCTAGTGCAAGCCCGGCCATCTTTTCGGCGCTTGAAAATCCATATGCGAAAATAAAACTTCTCAAAAAATGCCTTGACTTTGTTTGTTCGCATGACAAACTAACAGCCATGCTCTCAGAAATGGACATCGAAATCCAACAACTTCCAGTTCGGCTAAAGACAGATTAGGCGCAGTCCAGTAGCGTAGCCCACAGTCCATTCCCTTTCAGTTCCAGATACCATTAGACCCTACATCCAATATGAAAGCCATTGTTTACGAGGCCCCTCGACAGTTCACATACCGTGATATTGACACCCCTAAGATAAGCTCCGATGAAGTTCTACTGCGCGTACACGCGTGCGGCCTCTGTGGCACCGACCTGCACGTCCACGAAGGTGAATTTGGGCCGCGCTTTCCGCTCACGCCGGGGCATGAATTTTCCGGTGAAATCGTTGAGCTCGGTTCCGAAGTGACCGGACTTAAGAAAGGCCAGCGAGCCACAGCGAGCACGACCATCCCTTGCGGCAAATGCTTCTACTGCCAGCGCGGCGATGATCTATTGTGTGAGAACCTCGGCGGTATCGGAGTAGAGATCAACGGTGCCTTTGCAGAATATATCAAACTTCCGTCCGATCGTGTGTTCCCTATCGAAAAACTATCAGTACGGGAAGCAGTGATGATCGAACCTACCGCCTGCGCTTGTCACGGTATGGAGGTCCTCGCAATGAAGCCTGGTAGCGACGTCCTTTTGATGGGCGCAGGTCCAACGGGACAAGTAGTGGCTCAGCTGCTCAAACTGAATGGTGCCGCCCGTGTTACGGTAGCGGCCCCGGCGGGGCCCAAACTGGATCTCATCGCCCGCTTGGCGGCCGACGACGTGGTTGTGGTCGATCGCAAAGACCCTGAAGTTCATCGCCGCCGCCTGCGAGAGCTTAGTCCTAGCGGATTCGATTACATCGTGGAGGCGACTGGCTCTACGACACTGCTTGAAGATGCGCTCAGTTTTGTACGCCGCCGCGGCACGGTCCTGGTCTACGCGGTCTATCCTGACGACGCCATTGCTCGATTCAAACCAGCCGATATTATGCGGCGTGAAGTAACGATCAAGGGTTCCTTCGCGCAGCTAAATTCGTTTCCAAGAGCATTAGAGTACCTTGAAAGCGGAAAGATTAAGGTGGATGAGCTCGTGACCCACGAGATTCCGCTGGCAGAATATGGCAAAGCGCTTGAACTCGCGTGGGCGCGGAAAGGCATTAAAATCGCCATTATTCCGTAGTATCGTTTGGATAAGCACACTCTAACCTGAGACGTATCTAGATCTAGATGCCGCTCTATTCATTATGGATTCACGGTGTGACGGCCCAACAAGGCGTTACCGATTCAGCGGTGCTTGGGAGCGACAAATCGGCTGAACGGACGCTTTACCGTGTCCACCGCCGCTCTTCCCGCAACCGGGAGGAGGGCGGAGCCGCGCCTTGTAGTATTTTAAACGCGCGTCAAGAATATAGTTGACGGATAACAAAAACATTGCCCATCCGGCCCGGTTGTAAGATTGAGGCAGCATGACCACACTGACGACGGCTGAACTTCGAGGCTACCAGCAGATTTCTGGAAAAAACGGTTCGATCATGGTGATTGCCTGCGATCAGCGCGGCGGCATCCGCAAGATCCTGGCGAGCACGCCCGCAGAACAGGCCAAGATCACCGACACCATGCTGGGCGACACCAAGTCGGATGTTGTTCGCTATCTGGCAAGCCAGGCACCCTGCGTGCTGCTTGATCCTGTTTGTGCTGTTCCCCGTGTGGTGGAAGAGGCCGCCCTGCCCCGCGATGTGGCGCTTCTCATCGGGCTCGACGCCTCGGGCTATGACACCGATGCCTCCGGTCACTACCTCTCTTGCCTCGCCCCCGGCATCAATGCCAGGAAGGTGCGCGAACTCGGCGGCACCGGCGGCAAGATCATGGTCTACTTGCGTGCCGACCATCCAGAAGCCAACCGCCACAACATGGCGATCATCCACCAATGCATCGAGGACTTCGCCAAGGAAGATCTGCTGCTTGTAGTCGAGTTCCTGACCTACGCCCTCCCCGGCGAGGACGCGGCGGCCTACAAAACCAAGTTTCCCTCATTGATCGAAGGTGGCACGCGGCTTTGTCTCGACGCCGGAGCAAAGGTGCTGAAGCTTCCCTACCCGGGAACGGCGCAATCCTGTGCGGCGATCACCGCCATGTGCGGTTCCGTTCCGTGGTCGGTTCTCTCGGCTGGCGTCGATCACGAGACCTTCATTGGTCAGGTTGAAATTGCCATGGCGAACGGGGCTTCCGGCGTCATCGCCGGCCGCTCCCTGTGGAAGGATTGCGTTTCTCTGAACCGTGCCCAACAGCGGGATTTGCTGGTCAGCAAGGCCGTACCGCGCCTCAAGCAGATTCAGGCAATACTGGAGCGCTATCCGCGAAATCTGCAACGCGCAGCCAACGGCTGAGCATGTCGAATGTCACCGCAATCGGCGTTGATATCGGCGGAACGAATATCCGTGCGGCACGGATTTCGTCATTTGGCGAAGTTCTCGAATGGGCGACACATCCGACGGCGAGCCAGCCATCACTGGTTGCAGCCCAGATAGGCGACCTGGTGCGGTCGTTGGATGACGAGAACGTCAAGGCAATCGGAATGGGAATCCCTGGACGGGTCGATGCCCGCCTTGGACGCATCCTATCAGGCGGTTACGTCGATCTCGCGAGCATATCGCTCGCCTCGGTTCTGCACGACTCGTTTCAACGGCCCATATTCATCGACAATGATTGTAGCATGGCACTGGTCGCCGAACACACCATCGGCCGGGCCCGGAATGTTGCCAATGCCGTGATGTTCACGATCGGCACAGGGATAGGTGGCGCGGCGATCATGGACGGGACCGTGCTGCGCGGCCGGGCGGCAGCGGGCCAACTCGGTCACATCACCGTCGATATTAGCGGCGAGCAATGTTTGTGTGGCAGGCGTGGTTGCGTCGAGACAACGAGTTCGGGGACAGCATTGAGCCGCCATATTGCTGCGGTGGGACTTGATGCAACGACGTCAGTGGAAAATCTTTTGGTGCGGTCTTCAGGTGGAGATGCAATCGCAACTTCTGTGCTGGCCGCCTGGGCCAGACCGATGCGTATTGCCATTGACACGGCGGTTGCAGCCTTTGATCCCGATTTGGTGATCCTTGGTGGCGGCCTGGGTATTGCGATGCATCAGGCACTCGCCAATTTTCCGGCCTTGGCGCCGTGGTACCAATGCCCGGTGGAACCGGCCGCACTCGGCGATCGCGCCGGGGTGATCGGCGCGGGTCTCAGCGCGTTGACGAAACTGGCGCGAAACCCATGAAACGGGCGGTTCTCGTCAACGGCCTTCCCGCCTCTGGCAAGAGCACCGTGGCGCGAGCCATATCGCACACCAGGGGCTGGCCTCTGCTGACCCTCGACACCATCAAGGAGGCCTTCTTCGCTCATTTGGGAACCGGTGACCGCGAGTACAACCGGAAGCTCGGCAAGGCTAGCTATCGGGCAATCTTCGACCTCGCCGGAGACTTCCCGGATGGCGCAACCGTGGTGGTCGATGCCTGGTTCGGTTTCCAGCCGCTCGATGTCCTGCAAGACCACCTCGCCCGGGCGGGGATTACCCAAGCCGCCGAGATTTGGTGTCACGCACCGGGGGACGTGCTGGGTGAACGCTACCGGGCCCGGTCCGAACAGCGCCATTCGGGCCACCTCGGTGTGTCCTATATTCCCGAACTCGTCGAGTTGGCGAAGCGGGCCCAGCCCCTCGGAAGATTTCCACTCTTCGACGTTAACACAACCCGGCCACTGGATACGGCAGCGGTGGCAGCCTGGCTCAACACAACTTTCAAGGTGTGATCAGCAGGCCGCCGCCGATTGTCAATAACAATGCCATCGATCGGCGCAAGGCCTATTTTGCGACCGTGGAGCGGCTTGGCCTCGAACTCGTGCTGCGCACCCTGAGTACGAAGCCTACTTGCCGACCATCAAGCGGACGATCTCGTCGCCGGTCGTTTCCTTCGGTCTGCGCTCACCGACTTCCTTGCCGCGGCGGAAGACCACGATGCGGTCGGCCACTTCGAAAATGTCGCCGAGATTGTGCGAGATGAAAATGATGCCTTTGCCCTGCGCCTTGAGCGACTGGATCAGGGCGATGACTTTGCGCTGTTCGGGCACACCCAACGCCGCCGTCGGCTCGTCCATGATGACGAGGCGGGCGTTCCAGTACATGGCCCGGCCGATGGCGACGGCTTGACGCTGGCCGCCCGAAAAGGCGGAGACCGGCGCATCAAGGCGGATGACATGGAAATCCAGCTTGTGCATGGTTTCCTGCGC
>JAXIPG010000202.1:0-2800 GCA_045403045.1 Terrimicrobiaceae bacterium | reverse complement strand
TCCAAATAAGCTGGTGACGCTGACCAAGTTTCACGCAACAAGAGCGGCCAACTTCTCGGTCTCGCCTTCTGAAATAACTCGGTTGCGCGCCACGGCAGCTTCCCTACACTTCGCGCCGTGAAGTGGACGTCCCTTTTTCTCCTCGCCCTCATCATGGCCTTTGCGTTCACGAGCTGTGAAAAGAAGCCAGCTGCTGAGGCGCCAAAGCCGCCCGGTGAGGAAGCGCCAACGCCGCTCGCCGAGGAGCAAAAGCCGCCCGTCGAGGAGACCCCAACGCCCGCTGAGGAGACCCCAACACCCGCTGAGGAGACGCCAACGCCCGCTGAGGAAGCGCCAACGCCCGCTGAGGAAGCGCCAACGCCGCAGCAACCGCCCGAAGATCCTCTCGCGACGCGGATCGGATTTTTTGCCCCGCTGTCGGGCGCGCAGGCCTCTTTCGGAATGGACGCGGTGAACGGCGCGAAGCTGGCTATGGAGGAAATCAACCTGGCGGGAGGCGTCCTCGGGCATCCGGTAAACCTCATCATCAAGGACACCGAATCTCAACCGGAACAAACCAACGTTGTGGTCAGCGAATTGATCAATACCGATAAGGTCGCCGCTCTCGTCGGGGAAATTGCGACCGACCGCTCGCTCATTGCCGCGCCGGTAGCGCAGGCGAGCGGTATCCCGATGATCACCCCTGGCGCCACCAACGAAAAGGTCACTGCGGCAGGAGATTACATTTTTCGCGCGTGCTACACGGACGCCTTCCAAGCTGCCGTCATGGCCAAATTCGCGCGCTCGATCGATGTCGAGAAGGCGGCCATCCTCTTCGATGCGTCTAATCCGTACGGCAGCGGCCTGATGGAAGCTTTTAAGGCAGACTTTCTCCAGCACGGGGGGACGATCGTCGCCGAAGAGTTCTACCGCGCCGGCGACACGGATTTCACCGCCCAACTCAACGCAATCAAAGAGAAGAACCCTGATAGCATCTTCCTTCCGAGTTATTACACCGAAGCAGCGCTCATCATTCGACAAGCCCGCCAGCTTGGGATCGACGCTCCATTTCTAGGCACGGACGGATGGGATTCGGCCGAGTTTCTGAAAGTCGGCGGACAGGCTGTAAACAACTGCTACTTTGCGTCTCACTTTTCAAGCGAACGCGCGTCCGACAAAGTGAAGGTCTTCAACGACGCCTATAACGCAAAATTCCAGTCTTCGCCGCCGCCACTTGCTGCTCTGACATATGATTCCATTTGGCTCCTCGCGGACGCCCTCAAGCGATCCGGCAGCGCCGAGCCCGCAGCTCTTCGCGACGCGATTGCCGCCACACGGGATTTTCCCGGCGTCACCGGAAGCATCAGCTTCGATCAAAGCCGCGATCCCAAAAAACCAGGGATCGTGATCCGCGTCCAAGATGGAAAATTCACCTATCTGGAAACTGTCGAACCCTAGCCCGCATATCTCACACTCTGGCGGCCCATCTTGCTAATCATTTGGCCGCCAGCGGATTCGTCCTCCCACACCATATCACCCTGGATAGTCGATTTTTTCAAGTAATTCCCCAGCTTACTCTACCGCTCCGAGGCTAGGAGACTGTTGAAAAACTCACGTATGTCACGTTGCTGTCAATTTTCGGAAGATCGCAAGGAGCCAAGCGCAGGCTTGATGGGGTGTGGGGTCCCCATCTCCCCACAATGCCGCAGCGCTACGGACAAGCTTGGCGACATAGCGAGGGCCGAAAATTGGCGCAACCCAGAGGGCGTGAGCTCTTTGGGGCATCATGGAAGGGTGAGGGGCCCCTTCCCCTCACGGGCGTCGCTCCTTAGTCACAGCCCCTTCAGGGGATGCTCCTTCGTCCCTCCACCGATATCTGCCCCAAATAGCTCACGCGTGACGTGCGCGGGTTTTTCAACAGTCTCCTAGGTCCGACGGGCTGCTAGGAGACGGACTCTTCTCTTGTTTCGACAGCATCTTGTCGAAGCGCTTGGCGACATTGGCATAAAAAGGGTATCGGCCAGTTTGATCGTTCCCTGGACGGAAGCGCCAATGTTTGTAAGCCCAAAGCCAGCATTCGGGTTGTTCGTGAATGGATGGTTCCAGCACGTTCCAGCAAAGCTGGGTAACTTCCGCCGCGGTCGCGCCAGGTGGAAAATCAAGCGGCTTCCGATAGACCATTCGATACGTGCCATCCGATTCGGGGCGGCACTCGACCGGAACGATTTTGGCTCCGGTCCGCAGAGCGAGCGCCGCCTGCATCTGCGTCACGCAAATCTTTAGTCCTCCGAAGGTGTCAATGATCACGCTCGGCTCACTGGGATCGAGATTGAGGTCGCAAAGCATCGCAAATTTTCCCCCGCTCTTCATGTGCTTGAGCATCCGAATCATCGCGCGTTCCTGTGGAATCACGTCGTGTCCCGTACTAGAGCGCAGACGGTCGAAAATGCGGCCAATGAGAGGATTTTTGAATCGCTGCGCGATGACCGGACCATTGGCGATCGTATAGGCGCCGAACTGGCTCAACCACTCGAAGTTCGAGTAGTGCAGACAAAGATAGACAGCGGCCTGCCGGGCATCTTTGTGGCAAGAATCCAGCTCGAGTCCTTCGTATTGCGCGATGCCGCGCGCCACGGACTCGCTGAGATTAGGCGACCAGAAAAGCTCCAGCATGGTGCGCGCAAACGTTCGGTAGCTGCCCATAGCAATCCGGCGCTTTTCCGCTGGCGTCCGCGAATCGCCAAAGGCCGCATCGAGATTGGCCAGAGCGACCTCCTTCCCTCGCTTGTCGAAAAAAAATACGATGGAACCGAGCACGTTT
>JAXIPG010000047.1:0-2603 GCA_045403045.1 Terrimicrobiaceae bacterium | reverse complement strand
CGCCACGATGGGCCGGCGAATGAAGAAGTTCGACATGCCGCGTTCGACTCAGTTGTAGAGGCCCTTGTGCCAAGGGCCTGTGGATAGCCGGGCGGTTGGCACAACCGCCTCTACAACAACTCCTGTTTTCATCGCCTCAGGACTGGCCGTGGCGCTCGGACTCGCCGACGGGTGCGAAGGAGGCTTGGGAGGCTCATAAGGCTCAGGATTCACCTTCATTCCCGGTCGCACCTTTTCAACGCCCCCGACGACGACCTTGTCGCCAACTTTGAGTGGTCCCATGACCACTTGCATCTCTCCCTTGGCAGGGCCGAGCTTCACAGGCACTGGCTGCACAATGTTGTCCGGACCAACCAGCACGACGAGATAATTCCCCTGCAACTCCACCGTCGCGGCCTGGGGAACAACGAGCGCGTCCTTCAATTCCTGCACTGGCGCGGTGACGCGGGCAAACAGACCGGGCCTAAGAAGGTCATCACCATTGGGAAACAGTGCCGTAATTTGAATAGTGCCGGTCGCCACGTTGACCTGTCGATTCACAAAATCGAAACGGCCCTTTTTTGGATAAACCTTACCATCGGCAAGAGTGAGCTCCAACCGCGACTTTAACTCATCCTCAGGTGTCGCCTGCAATTGTTTCAGAAGCGCATAGGCCTGCAAGTATTGTTCCTCCGTGATGGAGAAGTTGACCTTGATGGGATCGACCTGTGACATTTGGGTGAGGACAGCTGAAGTGCCTCCAGGCCCGACCAGATCGCCAATTTGCGCCTGAGCGATGCCTGCGATGCCGTCAAAAGGAACCGTGATCGTGCAGTAGTTCAGATTGATCTGTGCTGTTTGAACATTTGCCTGCGCGGCCGCAACGGAGGCCGTATCCGCTTGTGCGTTCTGGTAGGCAGTGTCGTATTCCTGCTGGCTGATCACCTTGGTTTCGTAAAGTTGCGTCTGGCGGCCAAGGGTGATCCGCGCGAGTTGCGCCGCAGCAACCGCCTTCGCATATTCCGCCTGGGCCTGCGCAAGCGCGGCCTCAAAAGGGCGCTTGTCAATCGTAAAAAGGACATCGCCCTTCTTGACCAGTGAACCTTCCTTATAATTCTGAGTTGTCAGATAGCCCGTAACCTGGGCGCGAATTTCGGCATTTTGGTATCCGTCAAGCAGGCCAACCCAGGTATTCATGACAAGCACGTTCTCCTGCGTAACCGGGGTAACCGTTACGGTCAGTGGCCGCGCAGGCGGAGCAGCCTGCTTCTTTTCGCAACCAATCAAAATTCCAAAAGCAAGCCCTGAGAGGAGGGCTAGAGCGCGATTCATCTTGCGCTTCGTATTCGGCTGAGAGAGCATTGTCAATGGCGTCCATTGTCGACGTGCGCCTTTGCAAAAGGAATGCTCTTCGTCGCGGCTGCGCGCCGGAAACAACTCGCTTCTCTCGGTTCGGCGCCAGGACTTGCTCAAACGAACTTTCCTGGATTGAGTAGCGCCTTGGGATCGAGCGCCCGCTTGAGGACACGATGCAGTGCGCGATTTTGCTCCGATAGCGCAAGATTCCACCATGGCTTCTTCGCAAGTCCGATGCCATGCTCTCCGGTAATTGCCCCTCCCCAAGCGATGATCTGGGAAAAAAGCTCGTCCAGCGCAGCGTCGGCCCGAGCGTGTATCTGCGGGTCCTCATACTCACCAACCATGATATTCACGTGTATATTGCCATCTCCGGCATGTCCGAAGCACGCGACAGGAAATCCGCTGCGCGTCTGAAGCCCCTGGGCAAACTCGATGAGATCGACGAGCTTCCCACGCGGGACGACAATATCTTCGTTTAATTTTTTCAGGCCGGTAGCCTTGAGCGACTCCGAGAAAGCACGCCGCAGATCCCAGAGCCTTTCGCACGCGTCGTCCATCGCCGTCTCGATTGCCGTCGCGCGCTGTCCGCGCAGGAGCTTCGCCAGAGCCCTGACTTCTCCGCGCACACTGCCCGGCTGGCCGTCCACCTCGAGGAGCAGATGCGCGCTGCCAGGGGGGAAGCTCGCTCCGGGCTTGAATTCCCTGGCGGCCTCAAGCGTGAAACGATCTGCCACTTCGACAGCGGCCGGAAGAAATCCGTGAGCAAAAATGGCCTGAATCGCCCTAGCTGCCGCTCGCATGCTGCGAAAGCCCGCAGAGAGAGCGGCACGAGCGGGCGGAAAAGGCAGAAGGCGCAAAGTCGCCTCCGTTACGACGCCAAGCAACCCCTCCGAACCCACGAAGAGCCCGACGAGGTCAAAGCCGGTCTTGTTCTTGTGTGTGCGGCCTCCGCACCGAACGATCGCACCATTTGCCAGCACAACTTCAAGGCCAAGCACGTAGTGTCGCGTCACGCCATACTTCAAACAACGCGGGCCCCCTGCGTTGGTTGCGATGTTCCCGCCGATGCTGCAATTCTTGAGGCTCGCAGGATCCGGAGGATAATAGAGGCCTTTTTTACGCGCCGCAGACTGCAGGTCGCCTGTAACCACTCCAGGTTCGACCACCGCGACAAAGTCCGCGCCGTCGATCTCCTTGATGCGATTCATTCCTTTCATCGCCAGCACGACTCCGCCTCTTGCCGGAACGGAGCCTCCCACGTACCC
>JAXIPG010000063.1:0-14986 GCA_045403045.1 Terrimicrobiaceae bacterium | reverse complement strand
TTTGAGGATGTCGCCGTTGCCGTCGCAGCAGAGGACCACATGCTTGTGCTTGGCGTAGTCGAGTGCAACGCACAGCACTTTGCGAGGATCTGCGGCCCGTTCAAAAAGCGCGCGAAGCAGAGCGTCCTGGTTGCGATAAATTGAAGCGGTGGTTTTGGATGAGGCTGTTTTGTTCATGGCATTCTTGAAGATGCCATGTCACGGCAGCCTCAACACGCCACCGAAGCAGTCAGGCGAGCAAGAGCCCCTACGGGCTCGCCCGCCTGCTTCGGACGGCATGCTGAAAAGGTACCAGTCGACGTCCACCCCAGTGGAGCCCAACCGTCCTACGCGACGACGGATGCCTCCCAAATCTCGATCACCCCTATTGCTGACGGCATCGAGGTTACCAGCATCGGCGGAGGCGCGGGCCACGCCCCGGGCGTCCCTGAAATCCAAGCTACGGACGGCGCCAATGTCCCCGATCGCGTCGGATTCAACGTCCTTCCGCATCAGGAGCTTTCAGTCGGCTATCATTTTATGAGCGACCCTCCCAGAGAACATCTGTTCAAAGGGCTGCCCCAAGGTCGAACGGCGCGGAATCCCGGCGATGAAATCACCCTGACGCAAACGCTCAACCACGTGTGGGAGCCGCAAGCGAACATTCACTTTACCATTCACTCGGTGCAGAGCGACGTGTTCACAACTCGACAAATCACCGGCGTCGGCGGAACCAATTCTCAGCTCGACCCGCTGTTTCGTCCCTTCGCGTCTGGCGCCCAGATGGAGGTTTTCCTCGTTTGGGAACTGAGAAGCGGCAACGACCCGACGAAAGATCCCAACGGGAGACTGGTTGCAGGGACCAACTTTACGATCCTCGAGGATGGCGATGCACCAGACGGTTTCGATTTAGCTCATGAGGCAGGACACTTTCTGGGCTACTCCTTTCACGTCAAATCCGGACTCATGGGCGAAACCACCGGCTCTCCTGACCGGCCGCGTGTTTTGTGGGATTGGGCGACGCACGCCAATAACAAGGCGGGCAAATTGTAGTTCTTCCCAAACTTATGCCGCTCGCCGCTCTCCAACGAGCCAATCCCGTAGTCAAAGCGCGACCGCGTGTGACCTCCTCGCATGCGCCTGCTGCCGCGTCCCGGACTCCAGCGCCAATCTCTCATCCGATAGTTCAAGCCAAGCTGCGCATCGGCGCGCCAAGCGATAAGTGCGAACAGGAGGCCGAGCGCGTCGCCGGGGAGGTGATGCGCATGGCCGAGCCTCCGGTCCGGCCCGACGCGCTGCCCGTGACGTCGCTCGCGCAGCGCGAAAGTAACAGCTGTGGTTCGCACAGCGAAGCTCCTCCTATCGTGAACGACGTCCTCTCGTCGCCGGGACAGCAACTTGATTCAAACGCTCGGCACTTTATGGAACAGCGGTTCGCGCATGACTTCAGCCGCGTGCGGGTCCACGCGGACGGTCAGGCGGCGGCTTCCGCGCACGCAGTGCACGCACGGGCGTACACGGTCGGTCGGGACGTGGTGTTCGGGCAAGGGCAATACACGCCGAACACAAAAAGCGGAAAGCATCTCTTGGCGCATGAAATCGCGCACGTTTTGCAGCAAAACAATAGCGCTCCATCGATCATGAAATTAGGGTTTGGCTTGGGCGGATGCACTCAACCTCAATCTCAAACCCCCCCTCCGACATGTGGGCGCCCTTTGGGTTATAAAATAGGCCCTGGAATAGCGGTGATGGATTCACATACATTTGGCATGGGGGGCTCGCCAAGAAAAATGAATGCGAGGAGCCTGGACGGGATCCAAGTTAAAGAGCTGATCACTCAGACAGTGGATTTTTATTCTTTTCTTTCCTGGGATGAGATGAACTCTGAGTCTGACCCATATCTGGATGCCGCAAACCTGCCAGACGATAGTCATTTATTTCCAATTGAAGTAGCGCTTAAGGGATATGACAAATATGTTCAGGCAAACGGGCCTATCAATGGAACCATCTCTTTCCTGCAAATGTACATCTATAAGTGTGATTATGATGATCCCACAACATTGCCAAGAGCCGTGCCACATTCAGGATACAGAATTACACATACTCTCAGGACGACTGGAGCTTATGGTGATGTCGTCGCCACTACATCAAAGCAGGCAGAGGAGGTAACAATATTCTACGAGGGTGGGACATATTATACCGAACCAGGACCCACTAAGCAAATAAGACCAGTTAGGAATCTGTTGCGACTTGGGCAAACCGGCGAACAGTGAAGACACAGGAGCCGCTAGTAACTTTCCTGCCCATTGGGCTCTGACTCTTGGTGGCGCAATCACAACCTTATTGCCAATTACTTGTAATAGTACAAGTCTTTTTTTCCTCTTTTCGGAAATTTCTTATAAGAACCGCTCTAGTGGATTAACTAAGGACGCCTAACCCTGAAGTTTCGTTCCGGCGAAGCGCGGAATGAACTGTATGTTGAACAGGCCTCGGGGGCCGTGACAATGGACGATCTCTTTATCAGCTACAAACGCGAGGAACGCGACAAAGCGCGACTGCTGGCTGACGCCCTGGAATCGAGCGGTTGGTCCGTCTGGTGGGATCCCAAGCTGCGGGCCGGGGAGCGTTTTGACGACGTGATCGAAGAAGCGATCAGAAATGTGAAGTGCGTCATCGTGTCTGGTCGACTCGCTCGATCACATCAGCAAATGTCAAGGACGAAGCCAGTTACGCACTCGACCTTGAGAAGCTCGTGCCCGTCGCCCTCGACGAGGCTAAGCCACCCTTCAGATTCCGGCGTCTGCATGCGATTCAGCTTCAAGGATGGGACGGCTCGACGCTCTTTCCCGCGTTTCAGGAATTGATCAAGGCCCTCGAGGCCAAAGCGGGTCGACCGAATACGCGTAAGGAGAAAATTCTCGATCTGCTAAAACCTCCGAAACCACCGACTATTTCCGTGCATGAAATAGGAGCCGACGCGAGAGACCTGATGGAACTGCATTATGAGCTGATGAAGGACGCAGCCCCGGTGATCTATCACGTGAGCCTTGACAGCCTGGCGTTTCCAGAGCCGGCCTATGGACGAATCACCCGCCTCGAGCTATCCCGTTTCATTGAGCGCCCCAATTACCACATAGACGCCAAGAAGCAGAAAGAGATAAACCGCAGGGAGGAACTGGCTCGCAAGGTACTCAGAGCTATGGATTCGAAAACTGCGAAAGTGGTCGATTACATGCCGGCGCAGCTAAAGAATCTCCCGGCTCACCTTACGAAACGTGCCGTGGAAATTCTTCTCGAGGACCCTTCGGCCGGCCGCCTAGGGCGGCCATTAGAGGTCAGTCCAGACGCATTACGTACTCATCGCTCTCTTCAAGGATCGCCCGAGGTAAAACATCTGGTTGATCAAATCGCTCAGCATCTGGGATGGCGCAAAGAGTGATCGCACGGAGCCTAACATCCACATGACCGGACCGTCTGCAAAGGCTTTCTCATCCGCTTGGTGCCTATGAAGACGGCCTTGCGCTATACCGCGAAGCGATTTGCCGGTTTCCCGGATCGGCTGTCTTCCACCAGGGCCTGGGCTGTTGCGCAGGCCACCAAGGGCTACACGACGAAGCCGTAAGAGCGTCCGAACGAGCCTTGGAGCTCGAGCCAACGAAGCAGGCCTTCGCGAATGACTTGGGCTGGGCACTGTTTGAGGCAGGGCGTCTTCGGGAAGCAGAGACTATGCTCGAACGGGCGGTCTGCATGGATGCTTCCGATGAGCTCGCCCGAGAGAACCTCCGCAGGTGCCGGGAGAAGATCTCGAATGCCAACCAACCAACGACGGCTAACAAGATTAGAGGAGAAGGCAAGAGAGAGCCGCGCCCTTGAGCGCGGGGTGCAGGCCTGGGGTCCGTGCATACGTGCAGGCAGCAAGCTGTGCACATATGCACGGACCTCTCAGATCTCTCCCAGCCGGCGAGGCATCCGGCCTCGCCGCAATGTTTCCACCTGAGTCTGAATTATGCCGGACGCTGAGATTTGAGATTGATCGTTGACCTTTTTTACCCGGAGAACGGTGCGAAAAACGTCAGCGCAAGAGCGAGAACCATTTATCGAAGGACCAGAGCGTCCATAAGCGAAAGGGTCATGATTTGAACGCAGGAGCGATACGTTTGACCGGTAGAATTCCTTTACTCCCGCTCTAATGAGGTCGCTCCATCATCCTTCCCGGCGCACGAGGCCGCATCGTCCTGCGCCAATCTTCTCCGGAACGACCTCGCCTCAGCGCCGAATCGTTGCCTCCACGCCGATACCATTCATGCCCGTGGTTCAGGCCAAACTACGCGTCGGCGCGCCGAACGATAAATACGAGCAGGAAGCCGATCGCGTCGTCGATCAGGTGATGCGGATAGCTGAACCGAAACCGGCGATGGAGTTTCATCAGAATTCGCTTACACGATAGGAAAAGACATCGTCTTCGATGCCCACGAATAATCTCCACTATCAACGCCTGTAACCTTATTGAATCAAAACGGTCTAGTCTAACGGTCGGTTTGAGAGGATTGCGAATGGGTTCGCGGGCCCTTTCTTGCGTTGCGATGGCGGTGGCTTGTTGCGGAGATTGGGTTTTTCGAGAATGGGGATCTCTCTGAGTAATTCGACGCGCACGAGCGCGATCCCGCGGTGGTAGATTCCGAGTTCTCTCGCCGCGCCAATGGTGAGGTCGATAATTCGTCCCCTGATGTAAGGACCGCGATCGTTGATCCGCACAATGACGGACTTTTCGGTCTTAAGATCGATCACTCGGACCTTGGAGCCAAAGGGCAAGCTCCGGTGGGCGGCGGCGAGAGCGTTGACATTAAAGCGCTCGCCGCTGGCCGTTCGATGATCCCTGTACCATGAGGCCATGCCTGTTTGGACGCGCACAGGCCTTGAGTCGTAAATCGCGGTCTTCTTTCGGAGTTCGGAAATCTTAGTGGCGCATGCTCCGAGTGAGAGCGATAGCAAAACGAGAAAATGACGTCGGAGGGGGGCCACGGTGCTGAGTTTCAGGCGTGAGAACTTGCATCCTTCTCATAGGGAGCGAGCCTGGACTTAAGCTCTGGCGGGACGTGAGCGATGACGATGGCGGTATCGCCTTCGTAGCTGAGGTTGAGGACATGGCCGACGCGGTGGATCTCCGCAAGTAGTGCGGATTCGGTGTTTGGAATTCGAAACTCGACCCGCATCCGCCAAGAACCGAGGCGGACTTCCAGTTCCTGAAAAAAGGAATCCATTCCCTCTCCAGTGCGCGCTGAAATCGCGACGCTACCAGGATGGTGCCGGAGCTGGCTGTTGAGGATTTCACGGTCCACGAGGCGGTCTATTTTGTTGAAGACAATCACAGTCTGTTTCCCATCGGCGCCGAGTTCGGCAACGGTTTCATCCACGGCGGCCATTTGTTCGCGGTATTGCGGGTGGCTGAGATCCACAACGTGAAAGAGCAGATCGGCAAGCTGGACCTCCTCAAGCGTCGCCTTGAAGGATTCGATGACTGTGTGCGGTAGCTTGCGGATGAAACCGACAGTGTCTGTGAGCAGAAGCTTTTGTCTATTGGGCAGCACAAGCTGGCGAGTCGTCGGATCGAGCGTGCCGAAGAGCTTATCCTCGGCGGGCACTCCCGCGCCAGTAAGGCTGTTGAGAAGCGAGGATTTTCCAGCATTGGTATAGCCCACGAGCGACGCAACGGGCCAATTCCGGCGAAGGCGGCCCTCGCGTTGGACCGTGCGGTTTTTTCGTACCCCGAGCAGATCGCGTTCAAGGCGCGCAATGCGTTCCTGAACGCGACGGCGATCCACTTCGAGCTGTGTTTCTCCGGGCCCACGTGTTCCAATGCCACCAGTCTGGCGCGAGAGGTGGGTCCACATTCGAGTCAGACGTGGAAGGAGATACTGCAATTGTGCGAGTTCGATCTGGAGCCGGCCTTCGCGGGTGCGAGCTCGACGGGCGAAAATATCGAGGATGAGCTGGGTGCGATCCAGCACCTTGCGACTCGTGAGCTGCTCAAGGTTACGACCTTGGGCGGGAGAGAGCTCATCATCGAAAATCAGGGACGTAACGTGCTTTTCACCGCATCGGCGGGCGACCTCCTCGGCCTTGCCCTTGCCAATATAAAATGGCGCGGTGGGTTTCTCCAGTTTTTGGACGACGGTATCCACCACTTGCGCGCCGGCTGTAGCGGCGAGCTGGCGGAGTTCGGTCAGCGAATCTTCGACATCCCAACGGCTGACTCCCTCACGTTCCAAGCCAACAAGAATGGCCGTTTCCTGAAGCCGCGAGGTAAAATCCGCCATCATGCTACACCAAGGGATTCCATGGCGAGAGGAAGGATTCCGTGCGTGTCGCGAAAGCCGGTCAAGTCGATGATTTGGAACGTAAACTGATTGCGGAACCAGGTCAATTGTCTTTTGGCGTACCGGCGGGTCGCTAGCGTAACTGCAGCGATGCACTCAGCCTCTGTGATTTCTCCGCGCCGAAGAGCCTGGATATCGCTGAGGCCGATTGCCATGGCGGCTGTCGCACCAATGGCTTTGATCTTGCCGAGCTCCGCAGCCACCCCGCGCTCGAACATTCCCCGCACATTCTCAGCGATGCGGGCTTGAAGCTCCTTTCGTTCGCGCACAAGGAGAAGTCCCCGAAATCCAAGCGCAGCCTTGCCCTCCCAACCCCGGCGCATTTCGGAAGCAGGCCGACCCGTGAGAATGGAGATCTCGAGTGCTCGGAGGACCCGCCTGGGATTCTGAAAATCGATTCGGGCCGCGGGATCGATTTTGGCCAGGCGTTCCTGCAATTGCCGTGAGGAAAGGCTGGCGAGTTCGGAGCGCAGGGCGGGGTTTGCAGGGGGCACATCGACAAGACCGTGGGTGAGTGCCTTGATGTAGAGACCGGAGCCGCCCGTGACAATCGGCACCTTTCCGCGCGAAAGCACTTCGGAAATCTTTTCTCGCACAATGGTGGCAAAGCGGCCAGCGCCAAAGACTTCGGTGGGTGGAAGGAATCCGATCAGATGATGAGGCACAGCCGAAAGCATCTCCGAGGTGGGTTGGCCGGTGAGGATCTCCAATCCGCGATAGACCTGATAGGCGTCCGCGCCAATAATTTCGCCGTCGAGCTCGTTTGCGAGGTCGACGGCGAATGCAGTCTTGCCGACCCCAGTCGGACCGGCGACTACGATGGGAAGCTTACTACTCAGGCTGGCGCCGTTCGCCACGCTTCTCTTCGACGGCCTTGGCGCCGCTCACGACAAGCTTTCGGCCCATGTAATCCCTGTCGTGCAGCTCGGCGACTGCGCGTTTCGCCTCGTCGATGCTTTGCATCTGCACAAATGCGAATCCCTTCGATTTTTGCGTATGCTTGTTCGAGACGATCTCAACGTTTTGGACCGAGCCGACTCCGTTGAAAAGCTCGAAAAGATCGCCCTCCGTCGCGTCAAACGACAAATTGCCCACATAGATTCGAGGTGACGAGACCTCGACAATCTCAGGCTTTCGGAAGCCGGTGGAACGCGCGGGGCGTTTTGTCTGAGTGGAGTCTCCGTTGACAGGAACCTCTCTGTCGACGGGCTCGCTCGCCGAAGATTCTTCGGCGCTCCTGCCGCTGAAGAATGCGGCTATCTTTTGCCATAAAGTCACCTTCTTCGGTTGAACGGGTGCTTCCTGGCGGTTGCGAGGGCCGCCGCGAGGGCGGCCTGTCCGGCGGCCACCCCGCCTCGAGGGGCGGTTTCCGCTGGCTGGTGTGTATTCGGATGACATTGGATTGATGTGTTGCAGTGGCGTACGGCGCGGAATTGCAGGGGAAACCTCTCCGAGCGCGCGATCTTGCCGTTGAAGCCCCAGGCGGTGCCGATCTCTCCGCGGAAATCTCTGCCTTTCCATCTGCGGAAAACCTGAGAACAACCATGCAAAAGAGCCGCCGCGTGAACAACTTCAAGAGATTCGCGGCTACTCGTGTATGCATTTCATTAGGCGACTGAGGCTTGCGTAAAATCGTCCAGCGCGCCTTGCATTGCAAGCCGCAATTGCACGAATAATCTCCGTAGGCTTTCAGGAATTGGTTTTCGGGTAACTGCCGATGACCTTGACTGCGCGGCAACACCTCGAAAGCTCCCCAAAGAGATCGACGATCTGGAGGTCCCTGATATGACCGACGGCCTCGACGAAGAAGAAGATATCCTGACTCCCATGAGCGGCTGGGCGGCTTGCGAAGTGGCTGAGATTGATATTGAGCGTCTTAAATGGTTCGAGAGCGGAGACGAGCGCTCCTGGTTTATCCTCGATGCGCAGCATCAGCATTGTCGTGTCATTCCCTGATGGCGGGTTCGAGTTGCGTCCCAGAACAAAAAAGCGCGCTGCATCGTTGTGCATTCCTCTTTCGGTCGCCAGCAAGATCTCAGCGCAAATGGAGAGCTCCGTCTCGGCGAGCTGGTCGAAGGTCTGATTGGCAAGACCATGTTCGGGATGGTCGATGGGCACGACGCCGCAGTCGGCGCCACCGCGTTTGACTTCACGAAACACCTCCTCTGTGTTCGCGAGGAATATGTAGCGCACACTCGAGCCGAACTTGCTCCTCGCAGCTTGATGGGAAGCCGAGCCGGCGGGACCGGGGCAGGCTATGGCGACATCTTTCTCCAGCGCCAACGCGGCAGACATGATCTCGCAATAGATCGCACGAATGGCCCCCGGTGTAAGCGGCCCTTCGCTGCGATCAACAAGGCTCCTAATCACGCGGTCTTCACGCTCCGGCGAATAAATGGGAAGCCCTTCCCGACTTTTTATCGCGCCGATTTCCTTGGCAACCTTCGCGCGCTCATTGAGCAGGCGCAGGAGTTCAAAGTCGATCTCGTCGATTTTCACTCGCAAGTCAGCGATGTCACTCACGAAGATTTCTCCTCCGTTTGGACGCCCTGAAAGCCGGCTGGATTTTCCTTCCCAGCCGCTTCGCGGCTTTCATGGGAAAGCTGCTTCGGGTCCGCGGGCTGAGCGCCGATTTGAGCAGCAGCCACAGGGAGGTGGATCCTACGCAGTTCCTCGGCGTTGGGAAGCTCGTCGAGATTCCTGAGGCCAAAATGATCCATGAAATTCTGTGTCGTTTCGTAAAGAAGAGGACGGCCCGGAATTTCGGCGCGGCCGGCAATCTTGACGAGTCCGCGATCGAGCAGCGTTTGCACGACGCCATCGACGGCAACGCCTCGAACGGCTTCAATATCGGCGCGTGTGATGGGTTGGCGGTAGGCAATGATTGCGAGCGTTTCGAGGGCGGGTGCGCTTAGTCGAGCCGAACGGTATTCCGGGAAGAGCTGACGCAGCCAGGGAGCAAATGCCGGCTTGGTAACCAGCTGCCAGCCGGCTGCACTTTCGCGCAACTCATAGGCGCGAGAGAGGTCGGCGCAATCGGTTCCCAGCTCGTCAATCACGGCGCGAAGTGCCGGTTCCTTGATCCTGGCGAACGCAGCAACGCTGGAATCTTCTTTGTCCGTTTCCGCAGCGCTCTTCAGTATTCCCTGAAGATCCTTGATCGAGACGGGCCTTTGCGAGGCAAAGAGAATGGCTTCCACCACCCGCTTGAGGGACCAGCCCGGAATTTCGCCGCTCATATGAGCCTCTCGATGGGCGCCGGGGGCGCAAGGACGGCGCGTTCGATCCAGATCTCCTCGAAATGGTTTTCCTGCCGGACGCGAAGTTGTTTGAGGCGGATAAGCTCAAGCATGGCAAGAAAGGTGACCACGATTTCAGCGCGGCCCGCCGGTTCCGCAAAACATTCCTCGAAGCGCACAGGAACGCCATCATAGATCACTCGAAGCAGAAAATCGATCTTGTCTGAAACCGTGAAGTTCTCCTCAAAAATTTCGCGCAGGTCCTCGTGATGTTTGCTGCTTTCCAGTCGTTTGAGGATCCTTTGAAAGGCATTGATTAGATCGAAGATCCCGACCTCTTCGATGAGGAGGTTGCCGGAAGGGACAAGCTCTGGCGTGGCAGGGAAGCGCGGGAAAAGCTTTTCCTGCATGGCCTCGCGCGTACGGAGATGCGAGGCTGCCTCCTTGAATTTCTTATATTCGATAAGCTGCCGGATGAGTTCCCAGCGCGGATCGTCCTCATCGGCATCTTCCTCCGCCATTTGCTGATCCTTTGGCAGCAAAGTGCGGCTCTTGATGTAGAGCAGGTTCGCAGCCATCACGATGAACTCCCCGGCAATGCCGATGTTGAGGACCTGGAAGGCCTCCATGTATTCGAGGTACTGCTTGGCGATGCGTTCGATCGAAATGTCATAAATATCCACCTCATCCCGCTTGATCAGATAAAGCAGAAGATCGAGAGGACCTTCAAAGACCTCGAGTTTAACCTTATAATCCACTAGCAGGCTGTCGGACTTGGAAGTCCGTGTCGAATTTTCGTCGGGAATCCCGCCTCGCAGCGCAGGCCCCTTCGATCCGGCAGCTGCCGGACTAAAACGGCACTGCGTGCCGAAAAGAAGCAGGCTCTTTCCCTGTTTTTCCGCCGGAGAAGAGATTTTGGCAGCCTGTCAGGAAGGGAAACTTCGTTTCTCAACGGCGATCTATCCATAAAATGGCAGTTCGATTTCAAGTCCGACAGGCCGCTAGAAGCCTACCCCTACCGACGCTTATATCCTCTCTTTTTCTCCTCACTTGCCAGGCGCGAGCGGTGTTTCTTACGATCGGCAATGCGGGTCTTACGTTTCCTAAGCTGCTGGGAGAGCTTGCCAGTTACTTTGTCGATCGCGGCGTACAGGTCGTCCTCAGCGTGCTCGGCGTGGATGTCGGGCCCGGGGACAGCGAGGTGCACTTTGACGATATGTTTTTTGGTTTTCGTCTCGTCGTGCAGCAGAACCACATGGGCGGCGTGAATGCGATCGGTGAGCTGCTCCAGATGGGTGATTTTGTCCGCAACGTATGCGTAAATCGATGCGGTAAGAGTCAGATGTCTGGGGCTAAGGTGGATTTGCATGCCAAAAAATAGTGAAATTGAGCCAGCCCGCGAGGGAAGAATAATCCGAGGCAAAACTATCGCTGGCGGCGGACAATGGCGAGGTAATTTCGCACTGGTCCAAAGGAGGTGATGTCAATCAACGCCCTCTCTTCCAAGACGGCGCGAAGGGCTGTCGAGGAGCCACCGTCGAAATTCAAGGCATTCGCGATCATCCACGAACCGGTGATCCCCTTCAAACAGAGCGTCCTCGCTGCGTCGGCCAATGTCACCGGGGAAATCGCAACGAGCGCCCAATGGCCCTTGCCATCGGTTGCCACAATTGTGCGACGTGCAAGACGTTCATCGTTGAGTCCGGTCACAGGCGCCCCCTTCTCGACAAGCCATGGACCCGCCTGCAGGGCCTCTTGAACGTCGGCGCCCGGCTTGAAATGGCCCGCGCGGGCGAGCTCGATGTGGCCTTTACGCACGACCAGAACGCCACTTAAGAGTTTGGCACGCTCGAAAGGGTGCACGGTTTTTCCTCCGCAGACTACGAGCCCCAGTGGCGTGAAGTCCTTATGAAAATAGCCTCCATTCGATCCCGCGAATGCCCCGACGCTCGCGAGCGCTGATTGAAGGGGCTGGCGCTCCTCGGGCGGGTTATCGATCACACGAAAGACGCAGTTCCCGGACTGGAAAGAGATGCCACTGAGGCGAATGGTGCGTCCATCCGACGAGGCTTCCCCTTCCCAAGCCACCGCGTTGCCCTCCAGCGCACCCAGTTCCTTCCATCTCTCCAGCGTCCAACCCGCCCTTGAGTTGCAGATCACGGCAAGAAAGAGCAGGAAGTGTAAGCAAGAGCGCATGCTGAAGGAAAATTCGTCTCGACCTGACCGGCCAAGAGAAATCGTAAGATTTTAGTAGCATCTCGCCGGACTTAGCATTCAAGCGGCAATTTGGGCCCTCGCCGTAAGTCCGACGAGCTGCCAGGCGCTTTATTCCTGTCCTGCCGATGGAAAAAAGCTGTAAGAGAGCTTACTTGTGGGCCATGCCGCGCGGGGACGCCGACCTTTTCGACGGGGATTTCCTTACCCGACTGGAGCACGTGCGCTTGCAGATGCGCAAGAGGTTTGCAGGAACCTTGCGGGCGGAGCGCCGCTCGCGCCGCACAGGATCGAGTCTCGAATTCGCGGACTTCCGCAGCTATGTGCCCGGCGATGATCCGCGCCGGATCGATTGGAGTATCTACGGACGCATCGAACGGCTTATGATGAAGCTTTACGAGGAAGAGGAGGATCTTGACGTGGGAATCCTCATCGATTGCAGCGCCTCCATGCATTGGCGCCCGCACGGCGCTTTACATTCAACGAAGTTCGCGCTGGCCCGGCAACTGGCGGCGGCGTTGGCCTATTTCGCCCTTCATGGGCTCGACCATGTGGCGCTGTGGTTCTTCGATTCCACCCTGCGTGCTGAAAGCGGTCACTACCGGGGCAGGCCGGCCTTTCACGATGTTCTGCGCTTCCTGCGCGCGAGCCCCGGCGGCGGCGGAACGGACTTGTCCGCGAGTCTTGCGCGATTTGGACGCAGCCGGCGCCGGCGCGGGCTGGCGATCGTATTGAGTGATTGTCTTGATGGGTCCGGCTACGAACGCGGTCTGAGCGCCCTGGTGGGGCGCCATTTCGCGGTGCATCTCGTGCACGTGATGGATCCCGTCGAATGCGATCCTGCCGAGAGCGGAGATCTGATGCTCCGCGACTGCGAGAGCGCCGAAGAAATGGCTGTGACGGCCAGCCCGGGTCTTCGGCGGATTTATCGCGAGGAGGTCGAGCGCTTTCGCGACAGCGTCAGGTCCTGGTGCGCGAGGCACAACGCAGGGTATTCATTCATCATCGCGGATGCCGATTTCGATGACGTCATATTGCGCACTTTTCGGCGGGACGGACTGGTGCGATGAATTTTCTTTTTCCGGGGGCATTTTTTTTCAGCGCGCTGGCGGTTGTGATTGTGGCGCTGTATTTGCGGCGCCCCCAGCGGAGACCTCTGGAGGTTTCCACGCTCCTTTTCTGGCGAAGAGTCTTCGAGCGGGAACCGCACCGAAGATTTCTCGGCCGTCTGCGCAATCCGCTCTCGCTGCTGCTGCAGCTCTTGATTTTTCTGCTGTTGCTGCTGGCGCTTGCGCGGCCGGAGGAGGCTTCGCCGCGAGAACGTCGTTCCACGGTAATCGTGCTCGATGCGCGGGCGCGAATGCAGGCTCCCGGCGTATTTCACGACGCCGTGCTTGCGGCGCAGGATGTTGTATCGAGGCTCGGACCGAAAGATGAAGTGGCCATTCTCGCTGTGGAGGGACTTCCCCAGATTGTTTCACCGTTCTCGAACGACGGTAGGGAGCTTCGCCGGAAATTGGCATTGCTTTCGCCGTCGGACGCGGGTGGGAGCATGGAGGAAACTCTCCTTTTGGCCCGCAGGCTTCTGGACGCCAAGCCCGGCGAGCAGAGGCTCGTTGTTGTCAGCGATCGCAAGGCGCCCGTATCAGGGAGCGTCGAGCAAATCGCAGTCGGCAAGCCTCGGGATAACATGACCATCTTGGCGCTTGCACAACGGCCGCTGCCGGTCAGTCCTCAGTCTACAGAAGTCTTCGCAAAGCTGGGAAACTTTTCCTCCACCCCTCGCGACACCGAACTCGAGCTTTCCCTCGATGGAAGGCCGTTCGATTTGCAGCGATTTCGAATCGACCCGGGCGAGAAGCGGAGTTTCTCGACGATTGTTCCAAAGGAGATACTCGCCTCGGGCAACGGCTTTCTCGTAGCGCGTCTAACCTCCGAGGACGGACTAGCCTTTGACGACACCGCCCGTGCCGCGCTTCCGACCGGTCAGCGCTTGCGCGTGCTTCTCGTTGGCCGCGATGACCCGTTTCTCGAAAGCGCGCTCAAGGCCGATCCGGCTCTCGCAGTGGAAATCCTGAAACCGGAAGCGTGGCGCTCGGAAATGGGCGCAGATTTCGACGCGGTGGTTTTTGACGACTGGCTGCCGCAAGCCGCCACGCTCGAAACGCTTGGACGCGGCTCGTTCTTTTTCTTCGGGCGCACACCATTCAATGTCACCGGCGAGGAAGTCCGGATGGCTTCTCTTGAAGTGGCCGGTTCCGAGAGTCCACTCCTTTGGAACGTGGATCTCGGTGCTATCCGGTTGGCGAGGGCGGCCAAGCTGACTATTCCGGAGGACGGACGCTGGCGTGTCTCAGTCCCGGTGGAAAGCGGGGGCGAGCCGATGGTTGTGGCGCTGGAAGGGCCACGCGGCGCACGCGCCGTGGCTGCCGCCTTCGCCGTGGGCGATTCGAATTTCCCACTGCGGGTCGGATTCCCCCTCCTTGTGAGCAATGTCGTCCACTGGCTCGCCGGCCGCAGCTCGGAGGAGGAAGGCATGTGGAAGGCGGGTCAGACCTTCATTCCCGCAAGAGGCGAAAAGATTTCGCGAAACCCACTCCCTCAGGGAGAAGGAGCGGCTGAGAACAAGGCTCTGTCGCTGACTGAGACGCCTTTCGGGCTAAGGAAGAATGGATTTTACGAAGTGCGGGGGCCTGTTCGATCTCGGTGGCTGGCAGTCAATACGGGGGATGCCGCGGAATCAGACCTCCGTGCGGCGGAAAGAACCAGCAATAATCCCGCCTTGAGCCGAAGCTGGGGAGCCCTGCAGCCGTGGCGCTGGCTGGTGCTGGTGGTCGCCGTTCTGCTCGTCATTGAATGGGTTCTTCACCATCGCCGCGTCACGGAATAAGGACGATTTTGCCTCGCGCGTTGGGAGCCATTACCACGCGGTGTGCCTCGGCGGCGGAGGCCAACGGGAATTCTCGTCCGATCACGGGACGGATTCGGCTCGCTGCGAGTTGTTCGGCGAGGGATCTGTAGATGGCGGCGAGGTCCGACGTCGAGGCGTTCCCGAGGATCATGCCCCGAATATCGGCGTCCCGCATCATGGCATCGCGGGGATTGATCTCGACGCTGCCGCGGCTACCGATCACGACCACGCGTCCGTATGGCGCAAGCAATCGGAGATCTTCACCG
>JAXIPG010000256.1:0-20533 GCA_045403045.1 Terrimicrobiaceae bacterium | reverse complement strand
CGTTACTCATCGCGCATGGGTAGCATGTAACTTCTTAATTCTTCCTTCTTACTTTCTCATCGCGCGTGGGTGGCATGACGATGCCATGGCATCAGGCGTTCGCCGACAAACCGCACTGCGGCGCTGGAAAGCATGCCCAGCACGCCAATAATGAGCATTCCCACCACAATATCCGGATACTTCTGCAGACTATAGGACTCCCACGTGTAATATCCGATGCCAAACTGCCCGGCGATCATTTCGGCAGTGACAACAAGCAGCCAGCAGGAACCCGTTCCAATGGTCAAACCGGTAACATATTCGTTGTAAAGAATTTCGATATGCAGCGGCATAGTATTGGTTTTGTTGCGGATGTGGCCGGAGACGACTGAGACGGCACCGAACTCTCCCATGGCTCGCGCGTTGCACAGGATCAAGCCATAAATGAGACCCCACTTGATCTTCGGCACAGTGACGCGCGTAAAGATTTGCCAGCCGTTGGCGCCGAGGGTCATGGCGGCCTCCTCCTCCTTATGGCCCTGCGCCTGCATAAGCGGGATCAGGCCGCGGGCGACAAAGGGAAACGTCACAAAGATCGTCGCGAGGATGATGCCTGGTTCGGCAAAAATGACTTTGATATTATGCTCGTAGATGAATCGGGCGATGAAGTTGCTGTCCAGCATTTCCGGACTCGGGAAGAAGAGTGGGCCTAGCCAGCCCTGCCGCCCAAAGATCAAAACATAAATCAAGCCGCCGATGACCGGGGAGACCCAAAGCGGAAGATCGATGAGCGAAATGAGCAGCGAGCGACCGCGGAATTTGAAGCGTGTCACTGCCCATGCGGCAAATAAGCCAAATATCGCGTTCAATGGAACGGCAATGGCTGCCGTGATGAGAGTCAGTTTCACAGCATGCGCGGTCGCATGGTCTTCAAACGTTCTTAGGAAAACCTCGACGCCCTTGGAAAAGGCTTCGTGAAAGACCACGAACAAGGGAAGCACGAGAAAGAGACCGAAAAACACGAGGAGGATGCCCACGAGGAGGGTCTTGACGAGAGGCGATTCCGCGGTCGCACGCCGAGGCGCGGCGACTTTCGTCGGAAAAGTGCTGACTGCGCCGGCCATTATGCCACTCCTTTCCTTTTGTTGTCCCAAGCCTGGAGGCCGTTGCTCACCAGCAAGATCACAAACGCAGCCACGAGCATGACGAATCCGAGAGCCGCGGCGCCGCTGTAGTCATATTGTTCGAGTTTCGTGATGATGAGAAGGGGTGTAATTTCCGTCTTGAAAGGAAGATTTCCGGAAATGAAAACCACCGAGCCGAATTCGCCCACGGCGCGCCCGTACGCCAGGGTGATGCCGGTGAAGACCGAGGGCAGCAGGGCGGGAAAGATCACCCGCCTGAAGGTCTGCCATCGGCTTGCGCCGAGCGTCGCAGCAGCCTCCTCCACGTCTGCCGAAAGATCCTGAATGTTGTACTGTGCGCACCACGAAGGGAAGGCCAATGAAAGTCAGAGCGACAAAAATGCCGAGCTGGGTGTACGCGACCTTGATCCCGTAGGGCTCCAGCAGCGAGCCGATTGCGCCATTCTTGGCGTAAATCGTCGTCAACGCAATGCCTGCCACCGCCGTCGGCAACGCGAAGGGAAGGTCCACGATAGCATCGAGGATCTTGCGTCCAGGAAACTCGTAGCGTGCAAGCACCCACGCGGCGATGACGCCGAAGACACCGTTGACAAGCGCGGCAGCGAGCGAAATGCCGAAGCTGACGTAGTACGATGCGACAACGCGCGGCTCCGTGATCGTCTTGAAGAAATGTTCCCAGCCGCCGGTAAAAGTCTTGAGAAGCAGCCCGCTGAAGGGAATCAGCACCAGAATGCTCAGATACACGACGGTGTAGCCAAGCGAAAGGCCGAAGCCCGGAAGAATTCGACGGGATTTTGCCATTAGATATTTTGTCCTTCGGAGATCATCACTCTAAAGCGGTCCAGGATCGTCTGCACCGCCACAATGTGAGCTTCAATCTGTTTATCGAGCGCCGCATGGTGCGGGGTCTCAAAAACAATCTCGAACGGCCGCGGTTTCTGTTCGGGCGGCGCGGTGAGAATGCCATCGTAGCCTTTTTCGATGATCCCATTGTTCGCCTCGAAATTGTCGATGCTCTTGTCGAAATTGCGCGGAAGGATGCGACCAGCCTCCCCCAACGCCGGTTCCAGAACGTAGCGTGTGAGTTCATGGCCTTTGACAAAGCCGTACAGGCCCTCGCTCGTGTCGTCGCTGTGAAGGGCGATGATGCCATTGAAATTCAGCTTGCGAAGCTGACGCTCCAAAAGCTGAACTTCAATCTCTTCGGAGCCTTTCCAAAACTGGCGATTCAAATCCAGCCCGCTCCGAGTCCAACGAGAGCCTTCCACATACCCCCAGGGATTGATCACCGGATAGACAAAAAGCTCGTAACCCCGGGCGCGCTCCGGCTCGGCATGCAGGCGTTCAAGAAATTCGATGGTAGCGAGCACGCCGCTCTCTTCATCGCCGTGAACGCCGGCAAACAGACCGACACGGAGGTAACTTCCCTTCTCCCCGGGACCGGCGAAAAGATACCTGGGAAGGCCGTGCGGAATGCCAAGGGAATCGTTGTATCCCAAATGCGCCGCAAAGAGATGGTCCGACCCGCGCGCCAACTCGTCGAGCGGACGCAGCAGCGACTGAAGCGATCTGCGTTTTTTTACGGATGGACGGCGAGGTGTGGACACGCGTATCGGCATTTTATTTCGCCTGATAAATTTGGTCGAAGTATCCGCCGTCCCCAAAGTGCACCTTTTGCGCCGCATCCCACCCTCCGAAGACATCATCAACGCTCACGAGCTTGATCCGCGGAAAAAGAGCTGCGTTCTCGGCAAGAAACTTGTCCGAACGAGGGCGGAAATACGACTGCACTGCAAGCTTTTGGCCATCGTCCGACCAAAGATATTCGAGATAGGCTGTGGCAAGCTTGCGCGTGCCGCGCCTGTCGACGACCTTATCCACCACGCTAACGGGCGCCTCGGCGAGAATGCTCAACGGCGGATAGACGACGTCGAATTTTTCGGGACTGAAGACCTTTGTAATTTGCAGCACTTCGCTTTCAAATGTGAGCAGCACGTCGCCGATTTCTTTTTGCACGAAGGTGTTCGTTGCGGCGCGCCCCCCTGTCTCGAGCACCGGCACATTCTTGAACAGCGCCTTGACGAATTCCTCTGCAGCCGCATTGCTTCCCCCTGGACGCGACTTGGCGTAGGCCCACGCCGCAAGGTAACTGTAACGCCCGTTGCCTGACGTCTTGGGATTCGGCACGACGGAGACGCCAGGGCTTACCAAATCTCCCCAATCCTTGATGCCCTTGGGATTCCCCTTGCGGACGAGGAACACGATGGTCGATGTGTAGGGGGCAGCATTGTTCGGCAAGCGGGATTTCCAGTTGTTGGCTATTAGACCCGCCTTGGCGATGGCTTCGATGTCGGTCTCCTGATTCATCGTTACCACGTCGGCCTCAAGCCCGTCGATTACGGCGCGAGCTTGTTTGCTCGATCCGCCATTCGAAAGATCCACCGTGGGCGCCAGGCCGTTCGTTTTCTTGTAGGCGAGCGCAAAGGCAAGATTGTACTCCTGGTAAAACTCCCGGGTCACATCATAGGAGACGTTCAGGATATTCGACGGGGCGGCGAGCGCCGAGCCCGCAAATAGCAGGTAAAGAAGCCAGCGTTTCATGCGCCTTTCTCAATTGGGACACGGACGGAGTTTCCCCACTCCGTCCAGGAGCCGTCATAGTTTTTGACGTGCGGGAATCCGAGAAGATACGTGAGCACAAACCACGTGTGGCTCGAGCGCTCACCGATCCGGCAATAGACAATCGTCTCGTCCCCGGGGTCTACTCCGAGGTTCTCAATGTAAATTTTATGAAGGTCCTCGGCGGACTTGAAAGTGCCGTCGTCGTTCGCCGCGGTTTTCCATGGGATGCTGCGCGCTCCTGGAATATGGCCGCCACGGAGCACGCCCTCCTGCGGGTACTCGGGCATGTGCGTGATCTCACCCCTGAATTCGCCCGGCGAGCGGACATCAATCAGCGGTTTGCGCGCGTTGCTTTGGTGGAACGCTTCGTCCTTGAAGGCACGGATCTTTGCATCGAGCCTCTCGGCCGGCACCGGGTAGTTTGCCGCCGGAAATCTTGGGACTTCGCGGGTGTAGGCGCGGCCTTCAGCTTCCCATTTGGAACGCCCGCCATTGATCAGCTTGACCTTGTCATGACCGAAAAGCCGGAAGACCCAGAGCGCGTAGGCCGCCCACCAATTCGCCTTGTCACCATAAAGGATGACCGTCGTGTCGGGCGAAATGCCATTCCTCGCGGCAAGCTTGGCGAACGCGTCGGGAGCGATGTATCCCGCTGCACGGGATCGTTCAGGTCCGCGCGCCAATCGATATGAACGGCATTCGGGATATGGCCGGTGTCGTAAAGAAGAATATCTTCATTGCTTTCGACGATGCGGATGCTCGGGTCATTGAGATGCTCGGCGAGCCAGGAGGTTTCGACGAGGCTTTCGGGACTTGTGTAAGTGCTCATAGGTATTGTTGATGTAGCGGCGGTCTGTCACCGCCGGTCTAATTGCGACGCTCAGAGAGCGCCGCTACAGAAGATCAGGCCGACACCGCCCTGCGGGCCTCCTCAGCCAGCGCGGTGCTCAGGTATCGTTCGCCGGTGCTACAGCCCACGGTCACGATCAGCTTGCCCGCATTCTCAGGACGCTTGGCAGTCTGGATCGCCGCCCAGACGTTCGCCCCGGTCGAAATGCCCCCGAGAATACCTTCCTGCAGCGCCAGCTGCCGCGCCGTGGCGATGGCGTCCTCGTTGGTCACAGTGATGACATCATCCACGACGTCCAGATTGAGATTTTTGGGGATGAAGCCCGCGCCGGTCCCCTGAATCTTGTGAGGACCCGGCTTCAAGGGCTCGCCGTTGCGCGCCTGCGTGATCACCGGCGAGTCTCTTGGCTCAACGGCAATCGCGCGAAAGTGCGGCCTGCGGAGCTTGATGACCTCTGAAACGCCCGTGATCGTGCCGCCAGTGCCCACGGCGGACACAAGGATGTCTACCTTTCCGTCGGAATCTCTCCAGATTTCCTCAGCTGTAGTGCGGCGATGGACTTCAGGATTGGCCGGATTGTCGAATTGCTGCGGGACCTATGAATCCTTGACTTCCTGATGCAGCTGCTCAGCCCGTGCGATGGCCGCTTTCATGCCCTCCGCAGCGGGCGTTAGCACCAGATGCGCTCCGAGCAATGCAAGAAGCGTCCGGCGTTCAAGGCTCATGCTTTCGGGCATCGTAAGGATGAGCTTGTAGCCGCGCGAAGCGGCAACGAAGGCCAGTGCGATCCCCGGTGTTGCCGCTGGTCGGTTCGATGATGGTCGTCCCGGGCCTGAGCCGCCCATCGTTCTCTGCCGCCGAAATCATCGCGGCCCCGATCCTATCCTTCACACTCCCTAGCGGGTTGTTAAACTCCCCTTTGAGAGCGATGGTCGCCGGCAATCCTGCCGTAACGCGATTGAGCTTGATCAGCGGAGTGCTCCCAACCGAGGAAACAACGTTTTCGTAATAGGCCATGGCAGAGTTTCAATTCTTGGTTCTTAGCGAGGAGCCTCGGTGGGTTGATAGATCGCGTCGAAAATTCCTCCGTCGCCGAAGTACTTCTTGCTCACGCTCTTCCAGCCGCCAAATTCCTTGTCGATCGTGACCAGATCCACTCTCGCGAACTTGTCCCCAAACTTCGCTGCGATCTCCGGTTTCGTGGGTCGATAGAAATGCTTTGCCGCAAGTTCCTGCCCAACGTCGCTGTAGATAGTTCAAGTACTCGGTGGCGACTTCCCGCGTGCCGCGCTTGTCGACGACCTTGTCCACCACTGTCACTGGAGGCTCGGCAAGAATGCTCAACGAAGGGGTAACAATCTCAAAGTCCCCCGGTGATTCCTTCAATGAAAGATAGGCCTCGTTCTCCCAAGCCAGGAGAACGTCCCCCAATTTGCGCTGAGTGAATGTGACGGTCGATCCGCGAGCGCCGGAATCCAGCACCGGAACGTGCTTGTAAAGCTCCGTCACAAATTGCTTCGCCTTCTCCGGATCATTGTTGTTGTGCTTAAGTGCGTAGGCCCATGCGGCCAAAAAGTTCCATTGCGCACCGCCGGAGGTCTTGGGATTGGGAGTGATCACTTCGACACCCGGCTTGAGGAGATCATTCCAATCCTTGATTCCCTTCGGATTGCCCTTCCGGACGAGGAATACAATGGTCGAGGTGTAGGGAGTGCTGTTGTGCGGAAGCCGCTTCTGCCAATCCTCGGGTAAAAGGCCGCCCTTCTCGTGCAGCGCGTTGATATCGGCCGCCAAGGCAAGCGTCGCCACATCAGCCTCCAAGCCATCAATAATCGCACGGGCCTGCTTTCCGGAACCTCCATGCGATTGATCCACCTTCACTGTGTCCCCGGTCTTCTCTTTCCAATGCTTGGCAAAGGCCTCGTTATACTCCGCATACAGCTCCCGCGTGGGATCGTAGGAAACGTTGAGCAAGGTAATATCCTTGGCCACAAGCGAGCCGATCGAAAGGAGAGACAGCAACAAAGAAACCCGTTTCATTTTGAGCGACAATAGTAGTCGTATTGAAAGCGTCAATTAAAAACGACCAAACTTGTCGTTTATTTGAATTTTGGCTCAAGATTCCTCTCGCACGCGGCTTTGACGCAAGAGCTGATCTCCGTTCTCGTATGATGCCGGCTACAATTTTTTCAGCGGATTCGAGGAAGAGTTTTGGAGTCAGTTGAACGTGCCTAGTCCCCAGCGTGTCCGCAGGAAGTTTTCCCAGGGCGAGAAGAGGATGCGGTCGGCCACGAGGCCGATGACAACGATCACGAACATGATCGCGACGACCTGATCCATGGCATGGAGTTCCCTGCCGTAGTGCAAGAGCTGGCCGAGGCCGAAGCCCGTGAGGATGCTGACAAAAATTTCCGCTGCCATGAGGGAGCGCCACGCGAAGGCCCATCCCTGCTTCATTCCGCCGACAAGGTAGGGCAGCGACGCAGGAAGGATGACCTTCACCCATGTGTGCATGCCCTTCGAGCCCATCGTCCGCGCGGCGCGCAGGTACATCGGCGGCATTGTGCGCACACCGTTTTCGGTTGCGATGATGACGGACCAGAGGGTGCCCATGATGACGATGAAGAGCATGGCCGTTTCGGTCTGACCGAACCACAGGAGGGCGAGCGGCACCCAGCAGACGCTCGGGAGCGTTTGGACACCAAGCGCGAGCAGCCCGATGGTGTCCTGAAATATCTTCAACCGGGCCGTGAGCAGTCCAAGCGGGACGCCAATAACAATTCCGATCAAATAGCCGATAAGCAGCCGGCGCATGGTGACGACCGTGGCGGTCCACAGGGTACCGTCGCTGGCGGACTGCCACAAGTATTCGCCGACCTGCACGGGAGAGGGCATGAGGATGGGCGAATACCAGCCTGTCCGCGCAATGGCCTCCCAAAGAAGTATCAGGAGCACAAAGAATGTCGCGGAGTTGACGGCGCGTTTCATTCGGCCGCCTCCGTTCCCTGCGTGAAACCCTTAAGGGCAGCCGTGATTTCAGTGGAGTATCGAGCGAGCTCCACGCTGTTGATGTCTCTTGGCCGTCCAAGCGAAACGGAGAATTCCTGGCGGATGCGTCCGGGATTTGGCGAAAAGAGCATCACGCGATCGCCGAGGCATGCCGCCTCGCGGACGTTGTGCGTGACGAAGATGATCGTCTTTCGGCGCGCCTCCCAAATGCGTTGGATGTCTCCGTAAAGCTGCTCGCGGGTCAGTGCGTCCAGAGCGCCAAAAGGTTCATCCATCAGCAGGACGCGCGGATTGGGCGCCAGAGCACGGGCAAGGGCGACGCGCTGTTTCATACCGCCGGAGAGCTCGTGAATGTTGGAATGGGTAAAGCGCTCGAGTTCCACGAGCTTTAGATAGTATCGAGCCACTTCAAGGCGCTCGCGTGCATTCAATCCGGGTTTGAGGTTGAGACCGAAAAGCACATTGCCCATCACGTCCAGCCAGGGGAACAGAGCGTGTTCCTGAAACATCATCATGCGATCCCGGCCCGGTTCGACGATTGGCGCGCCGCTTGCAAGAACCTTGCCGCTATCCGGCTTTTCGAGGCCGGCAATAATATTGAGCAGAGTGGACTTGCCGCATCCGCTCTGCCCGACCAGGCAGACAAACTCTCCTTCGGAGACCTTCAAGCTGATACGGTCCAGGGCCGCCAATTTGCCGCGCTTTGTCGTGAAGCTCTTGCTCACATCGAGCACTTCGATGCGATCGGGCTCGACGTTGGCCAATTCCCTTTCGAGGCTCATTGTGGATTCCAGAGAAGGTTCGACAGATCGATCTTTTCTTGCAGGAGTCCAGCGAGCCGCGCTTGGTCGACATAAGATTGAAAGGGCTCGATCGAGATCGCGTCGTCAAACCGCAGGCGCGTCCATGCCTGCTGGACCAATAGCAGGGGAATCTCCTTGTGCGTAAGGACGGAAAGCTCGTCCCGCACGCGCCGCTGCGCTTCCTGGGGATGATCGCGTATCCATTGCGTGAGTTCGCGGTGCGCCGCGGCAAATTTGCGGCAAAGGTCGGGATTCCCGCTCAAGAATTCCTCCCGGCCGGCCAGCACGGTCGTCACGGTATTTTCCGGCTCGAAGAAAATGCGCCCTCCAGCCTCGCTCAGTAGGCGGCTTACCCAAGGCTCAACCGTCCAGGCCGCGTCGAGCTTTCCCTGTTGGAAAAGCGCCAAAATGTCCGGGTTCGCAGTCGGGAGCACGCGCGCATCGCCTCCGGCCATCGTGACACGGATCCCATGGTCGATCAACCAGGCCCGGCACTCGACATCCTGGGTGTTGCCAAGTTGCGGGGTGGCGATGGCCTTGCCGCGAAAATCCTCGGCATTCTTGATGGTGTCACCACGCACGACGAGCGCTTCGCCGCCACGCATTGCGCCAGCGACAATCCTCACGCCGCGCCGTTTGGCGCGCGCGTAGGCATTCACCACCGGACTCGGACCGACATACGTGAGATCGAGCGAGCGGGCAAAGATCGCTTCCATGGCCGAAGGCCCCGCATTGTAAATGAACCATTCGATCTTCGTTTCCTGGCCGAGGCGCTGTTCAAACCATCCCTTGCCTTCCGCGCTGAGATTCTTGGCAACAAGCGCCTGTGCATGGGTGACGTTGGGAAAGAGGCCTACGCGCAAAATCGATTGTGCCTGCGCAACCCCAAATGCCGCGCAGAAAAGGGCAAAGCAGAGGAGGATTCTCATGAGAGCATTCTGCCGGGTCTCAATAAGAGAGCAAGGAACTCTCGGCGCGCATTGCGAGATCTAGAGCAAATGCCGAAATAAATTTCCGAAATTTCTTTCGGCATTTGCTCTAAATCCCCTCGCCGTGGATACCCTGAATAGCCGCAACCTCCGCGTCACTCACCGGCTTCCCCTGCATAACCTCCGCAAGCGTCGCATTATCCATCAGTTGTGCTACCATGTTCCGGGACTGCAGCATGACCCGCCGGAAACGGCAGACAGGCTCCTGAGAACAGCGTTTGTAATCGCTCACAGAGACGCAGGCGAGCGGCGCGAGATAGCCATCGAAATGACGGACCACCTCGCCCATAGTGATTCTTCCCGGACTCTTGGAGAGCCGGTAGCCTCCGCGTTTGCCAGCCACGCTGTCCACCCAACCGCGCTCCTTGAGGTCGAGCATGATGTGCTCGAGAAAGCGCTTCGGAATATCATTTCTCCGCGCCAGCTCGATGATCGGAATCGGCTGACCACCGTAGTGCTCGACCAAAGTGAACAACGCGCGAAGGGCGTAATCGGTGCGCATGGACAACTGCATAAATAACGATAGATAAAATCGTACTTGCCGTCAAAGACCGGTCTCGATGTTTTCGAGGCTTCTGACACACTTACGGCGTCTACCAATTGCAAGCTGCTCACTATCATAATCCCGATTCAAGTGCCTAGACAGAATGACGTCGGCCAACTCTCTGATTCTGGGTTTGGGGCTGTTTTTTCTGGGCTTGCGTCTCATCGGAGAGAATCTGCGTCGGCTTTACGGATCGAGTTTCCGCAACGTCATCAAACGAACGACGCATTCGCCGCTGCTTGGTGCAGGGCTGGGGACCCTTGCTGGCGCCGTCATGCAAAGCGCGACCGCAGTGACCTTCATTCTGGTCAGCCTGACCGACAGCGGACTCATCAAAGCGCGGGCCGCGACGCCCATCATTGTCTGGTGCAATGTCGGCCTCACTGCGCTCGCGTTCGTGACCACGCTGAATATCCATCCCATCGTCGCCTACGTCGTGGGAGGCGCGGGAATCGCCCTGGGAACTCTCCGAATTCCGTTCTGGCAAACGCTTGCGGGCTCGCTTCTCGGCATGGGCCTCATTCTTTTCGGTCTCCAGGAAATGGGCGCAGGCGCCGCTCCGCTGAAGGATGATGCATGGTTCCAGAGCGCGATGTCCTTCGCGCTCGGCTCTTCCAGCCTCACCTTTCTCGCAGGCGTGCTTGTCGCGATGCTTTTGCAATCCAACACCGGTGCCGCCATGCTCATCATCACCTTTGCGGCGAACGGAGTGCTCGACTTGGAACCGGCCATGCTGATGCTCTATGGGACGAATCTTGGCGCGATCGGCCTGCGCCTGTTCCTTTCGGCAGGGCTGCGCGGCGAACGGCTCCGGCTGGTGCGCCTTGAGGATTTCTTTTGCGTCCTCAGCGGCGCGGTCATGGTCACCCTTTTTGCTGTCGAGCAAGCGGGAGTTCCCCTCGTTGCAGCTCTTGTGAGTTCCCTTTCGGTTCCCATCACGACAAAGCTTGCGGTTGTTTTTCTGATCTCCAATCTCCTTCCCGCGCTGCTTCTCACCCCGACACTCGGACACGTCCTCGAGTTTCTCGGGAGACTCTGGCCCGATACGCCCGCAATCGACGATCCATCCCGTCCGATGTTCCTCCGCTCACAGGCCCTCGACGACCCTTCCAGCGCGTTTGATCTCATGCAGAAGGAGCTGGCCCGCCTGCTCAGCACGATCCATGTGACTACTATTAAGCAATCTCCTGAGGAGGAAGCGCCGCCCCGCGCTTTTCAGGATCTTGCACTAGCCATCGAGGAATTCGCCGCCAAACTGGCCTCGAGAAGCTCCCTAAATCAGGCGGACGCCACTCGCCTCCATCTGCTTCGCGCGGAGCTCAGCATCATCCGCCATGTCGAGGAGGGCGTTCGTTATTTCGCCCACGCGCTTGGACGCCAAGGCGGACCGGCCGTTCTGAGCGAGACGCTCGAGAAACTCCTCTCCCTCGCTACCCGTGCCGCCGAAACCGAGAGCCCCGATCTCATCCGGGAGCTTCTCGCAAGAACCAAACTCAAAGGCGAAGAAATGACCCGCCTGAAGGAGGAAACTGCCTCTGCATCACTCTCCGCCACCGCCTTGTTTGAAGATTTCAGCATCGCAGTGTGGACGCTCCGGCGTCTGGCAAAACTGCTGGCGCGCATGCCCGGATGATTCGGCGTGCTAACAATTCAGTCCCCGACCGTTACAGGAGTCCCGATAGTGACCCTGTCGTAGAAAAGCTTCGCGATTTCATCCGGCAAACGCACACACCCATGGGAAGCCGGGTAACCAGGCAATATGCCTGTATGCACGCCCACGCCGCCATTGGTAAGCCGCATGAACCACCGCATGGGCGCGCCGCGATAGACGGTGCCGCTCGGCGCCGAATCAATTCGTGTGCTCACTCCCGCGCGCACCACCCTCCCAGTCCGCGGATTGACGAAATCACCATACAGGCTCGAGCGATGGTCGGCATCCTTTTCCAGGATCGTGTAGTTGCCGGCTGGCGTCATTCCCGCACGCTTTCCTGAGGAAATCGGCGTATCGACGGCGATCTCATCGCCAACTCGGAAATACGCCCTTTGCTTGCTCAGCGAGATGTAAATTGAAATGTTGTCCGGCGTCGTCCTCTCAAGCACGCGCGGTATGACCTTGGGCGGGTCTTGCTTCTTGATGAGTTCGGCAGCCTTTTTTTGCTGCTTTTTCGGAGGCAAGACAGCACCGGGCTGGCCCACGGCACCGCAAATGAACACCGCCATTACCAGAGCGACCAGCAAAGCGGACACAACAGGCTTCATTTCGCGGATTGGAGGGGCTGTGGTCATTCTATTTCCCGAATCGACATCCGCTTAATCGCTGAGATGATTTTTCGCAACGAGATTCCATGGAACATTGGCGATACTTGGTTCTGATTGCGCTGCTTGCGGGACCCGCCCTCCAGGCCGCCCCAAAGGAGTTGCCCGTTTTGCCGCCTCCGATGGCCCAACCGCAAAGTCTCTCGATTTTTCGCGGACGCAGTGTCGAAGTCCCCCTGCGCGCTCAGGGACGAACTCCCGGGCAACTGAAATTCCTTCTCCGGTCTCCTCCTTCAAAGGGACGGCTCGGCGAAATCCGCTTCACGGGACCCAAGACCGCGACGGTCACGTACACGCACGACGACACAAGCGAGGGTAGTGACTCCTTCACATTCGCCGTTCAGGCCGTGGACAGCCCTGTCTCGGCGGCTGCTCAAATCACCATTAGCATCTCTGAGGAGCCGCCTGCGCTGTCGGTTGTCCACTCCATCGAATTCGGCACCGTGCAGGTGGGTGAGACGCGCGAGGAACAAATCACCCTGCGAAATAGCGGAGGAGGCGTGCTGGCGGGACGGATGGATGCCCCACCGCCCTGGAAGATCCTTGGTGCGGCCGAGTACCGTCTGGGCCGCAATCAGGAAAGGAAGGTCCGCATTCTCTGCGCTCCCGACGAGGAACAGGAATACTCCGGCAAACTCGCCTTCTCTCATGATGCTCGCTCCGCGGTCGAACTCTCCGCGAACGCGATATCGCCCTTCGAGTTCGATCCTTCGCGCGAAATCGAACTCGCTAGCCAGGATGGCGACGCCTTGCGTTCCGGAGCTGTTGTGATCCGGAATCGCACCTCGCGCGATCGAACCGTCGAAATCTCTGTTCCGTCCGAGATTGCCTCACCCGATCAGGTCACCGTTCCTGCCGGCGAAGAAAAGAGAATTGCCCTGCACACCCTTCCGGAATTCCTGGGCGCGTCGGAAGGTGTGCTCAGCTTCGAGAGCGAAGGATTCCGGCGCAGCATTCCCCTGCGGGTTTTCGCATTGCAGCCTGTCTTGCGGATCGAACCGCGCGAAGGACTCGATTTCGGGGACATCGAGCCCCACAAGCGCTACAAGGGATTCCTCCGAATCAAGAACGAGGGCGGAAGCACCGCGCGGCTGCAGGCAACGACGCCGAAGGATATCTTGCTCGTGCCGGACCCGAATACTGCCGTTCTCCAACCGGGGGAAATGCGGGTCTTCGAGGTTAAACTTGAGGCCTCTTCGATCGGTGACTATCGATCTCAAATCGTCATCGATTCCGGTGGAGGCAAGCCGATTTCCATAGGAGTTGCCGGGCGAATCGTCGCTCAACCACCTGAAGCCAGGAAGATCCCAACCGCGACCCTTGATCCAGCTTCGCGCGAACTCGCAGTCACAGAATCCGAGCAGGATCAACAATTGAGCTCCATTCCGCCGGTGACGGAAATCAAGGTGCTCAAGGCGAGCAACCGAGTTTTTGAGATCGGCTGGGAAAAACCTTCGCCGGATCCCGTGACCTGGGTGATCCAGCAACACCGATTCGAAATCGCAAATGGAGATTCGCTAAAGTTAGTTTGGAGAGACCTGCGCAATATCAAGTTTTCCGAAAAAAACGGACTGGCCGTTGCACGGTTTGAGAACCTCGCTCCCGGACAAGTCTGGCTCTTGCGGATTGTATCGGTCGATGAACAGGGCCGGCGCTCGGCGCCCTCGCCGACCTTCAAACTTTCGAGCGCACCGCCAAGGCGATTCTCCGTGCTTTGGTGGATCGTCGGTCTTCTTGCCGTCGGCGCCATGGCGTTGGGCTACGCGAAACTTCGCGAGCGGCGGAAGGCCGAGGCCTTCCGCGAAGCGGATCGGATCACTCGGATCGAGGGCCGCTGACAAATCTTTCCGCTGAATCTTGTTGCTCGGCGAGTGAGCCGCCCCCAAAATCCTCACCCGAAACACCCCTTTATCATGCAACTCGGAATGATCGGTCTCGGCAGGATGGGCGCCAACATGGTGCGGCGCCTGATTAAACAAGGTCACCAATGCATCGTTTTTGATGCCAATCCCGATGCGGTGAACCAGCTTGCCGGCGAAGGCGCCGTCGGCGCAAGCTCGCTCAAAGATTTCGCGTCGAAACTCACAGCGCCTCGAAACGCATGGATCATGGTGCCGGCCGCCATCACTGACAAGGTTGTTGACGAACTCGCCTCTCACCTCGAAGCCGGAGACACGATCATAGACGGCGGCAATTCCTACTTCCGTGACGACCGGCGCCGCAGCGCTCACCTCAAACAGTCCGGCATTCACTACCTCGATGTCGGCACCAGCGGCGGCGTTTGGGGCCTTGAACGCGGCTACTGCATGATGATCGGCGGCGACAAGGAAGCCGTGGACCGCATGGATCCAATCTTCAAATCGCTCGCCCCAGGCCGCGGCAATGTGGAACGGACTCCCGGACGCGAAAAACTTGGCGGCACCGCCGAAGAAGGCTATCTGCACTGCGGATCGTCCGGCGCCGGTCACTTCGTCAAAATGGTGCACAACGGCATCGAGTACGGCCTCATGGCCGCTTTTGGCGAAGGGTTCGACATTCTCGCAAGCGCCAACGCGAGCCTCAAAAAAGGCGAAACCGACGCCGAAACCGCACCGGTCGGGGATGATTACGTCTATGACATCAATCTCGCGGACGTTTCCGAAGTTTGGCGCCGGGGCAGCGTCGTCAGCGCCTGGTTGTTGGATCTCGTCGCCGCTGCTTTCGCCGAAAACCCCACGCTCTCGAACTTCTCCGGCCGCGTCTCTGACTCCGGAGAGGGGCGATGGACCATCATGGCCGCCATCGACGAAGCCGTCGAATGCGACGTGCTGAGCGCCGCGCTCTTCGCCCGCTTTCGCTCACGCAAGGACCATACGATGGCCGAAAAGGTCAGCTCCGCGATGCGCTTCCAGTTTGGCGGACACATCGAGCGTGCAGCCGGCGGATAGGGCTGCCCCGCGCCGGGCGAAGCGGTCCTTCGCGACCGGCAGCCACTGAGAAATGACAAGCGCACTCTACGACGTCTTATGAGATGCGTCCTGCCGATCTGTGTGGCTCTCCTTTTCGCAGGCTGCTCAGCGACGCGCGAGCTGACTGCTTTTGAAGCCGCCTCTTCGGAGAGGGCTCTCATCCGCTGGCAGCGCAAGCGGGTGTCCCTCGTCTGCGACGCTGTGTGCGCACGCTCCCAAAACGGCGCCGTGCTTGTCCGCCTCTACAAGCAATCGCCAGCCCCGCTCGCCGAGTTTCGCCTGGAACCCGAAAATTACTTCGCCGCAAAGGGACGCCTGGCTGGGCGAGGATGGGCGGGCCCTCCCCCCCGCGCACCCACGACCTTCTCTTCTTGGATCGCCTTTCTCGCCGCCTATCAGGAGTCCGCCGGCTTGGAAACGGGCGCCCGGCAGGTCCAAACCGCTGCAACGCGTATCGCTTACACCAAGTCCGGCGGTAAGCTTAAAGCTCTCAGCGTATTGAACACCGGCACGGGCGAAGTGATCTCCGCGGTGTTCAAGTAAATGACGCCGAGCCATGGAGATTCCTGAGGCCGCTTTGCTAGAGCAAATGCCGAAAGAAATTTCCAAATGGCCGAGGCGAAATGGCCTGTCTGCCAGGAAGAGGCACAAGGTCAATGTCCATAGACCTTGGCCTTGTGCCTCTGACACCGCAGACAGGCCATTGCGCCCGGGCCGCCTCCCAAGCACTTCTGAAAGAATTGCTTGGGAAAGGGCTGGCGCGGCGCTGCCACCATTTCGAAAATTTATTTCGGCATTTGCTCTAGAGCGCGCGCCCGGCACATCGCCGTCCCGTCCCCGATGAGCGAGTCGGACGGCTTCCCTCCCGACGCGAAGATTCCGCGGGAGGAAATCACTCGCGGAACGCGGCACCTCTTTCTATGCGCGGGACCGGACTGCTGCGAGCCGGCGGAAGGTGACGCGATGTGGGACCTGCTCAAGGCGGAGACGCGCAAGCTTTCCGTGCCCGTGCTTCGCACGAAAGCGGCCTGCCTGCGCATTTGTAAGGGCGGGCCCTGGCTGGTTGTTTATCCGGACGGCATTTGGTACGGCCAACTCGATGCGGACAAGCTTCGGCGCATTCTGAAGGAACACATCGAAGAAGGCCGGCCGGTGCGCGAGTGGATCGCAGCGGATATGCCAAATCTCGCCAGAGGATAACTTGCGTGAGCCGGCTTGTCGGAGAACGATGGGACTGCTCGATTTTCGCCGGAGCAGTCTGTCGCAGCACGCCCAAAGGCGCAAGAGTAATTAGGGCAGTCGGAGTTTCCGGGTGCCGCCACGTTCATAATGCTAAGAAGCTATGGTTATGCACGCTTTTCGCACGGCAACCGCATTGTCGGCAGGAGCCACGTGCGAACCGAATCGAGAAGAGACTTTTCAGAGCCTTATGTCGTTTTGATTATGCGATGGACCGCCACCGCTGGAACTTGCTTTGCACGCGCGAATCAGGTGAACTGCATATGCGTGCGCCTTACGACGTTAGGCCAAGAACTCCGCGCCACATGTCCCGACAGATGCCAGAAGCCGATTGGAAGCGCTTTCGCCAGCTTCACGCCGTTGCTCTGGACCGTTACTGCGAACGCCTGCTCAGCGAATTGCAGTCCGTCGCAGCCGATACCGGCAAGACACCCCACGAGCGCTATCTCACTATATTCAAGCTCATCCACCGTCGCGATAAAGAACTCGCGCGAGCCTTTGACGATCTCCGACGATCCACAGCCCTTACTCAGCTCGCCATCATCGTCTCCTTTGGAGTCGTCACACAAGAGGAGTTGGAGCTCTTTACGCCAGAGACTCGAGAGATCCTCGCATTTCTATCCAACGACCGGGCCTAACCTAGGCCTAACCTAACTTTCGCATTTTTTTGACGTTCGGAAGGTTTGTTCTCTGTAGACCCCCGCTTAAGGAGCCTTAGGTTGTCCACACATTTTCGATCGTGGTCTTGTAGATTTTCGGCGGGGGTTGCTGGGGCAGCGGCCAGTCAAGTTGGTGAATAAGGGCGGCCTGAGCGGCTTCGGGCTGAGTGATGCGTTCCAGGCAGATGCAGCCGCCAGCGCGAAGCTTGAACCAGACTTCCACCATTTGAATGCGGGCAAATTGGTCGAGCAGTTGCCATGGGGTCAATGAAGGTGCGCTGGCTTTAAGTTTGTGCTTGAGGCACACCCACAGACAGTATCCCAGGAAGGCGACCATGACGTGGGCTTCGACCCGTTTGGGGGTGAAGTGCCAGATCGGCCGGATGGCCAGGTCGCCTTTGAGCGCGCGGAAGACGGCTTCGACTTCTGTAAGCTGAATGTATTGGGTCCAGAGTTTGACGGGATCGCTGCCCTCAAGGTTGGTGCGCAACAGGTAGGCCCCGTCGCGGCTGGCGGCCAACCGTAGCGCGTCGCGATCCCACCGCCAGCTCAAGCACAAGTCTTCGACGCTGATTTTCACGTATCGCCAAGCTTGCCGGTAGCGCTCTTTGAGTCGGCCCAGATGGAGAAGAACTTTCGCCGGGTCTTTGAGCCGGCCATGGCGAAGCAGCCGGCGCAGTCGGATCAGATCGCGCATCAAGCCGCGCACGACCCGGGAACGCATCGCGCTTTCTTTTTGCGCCCGCGCCCGGCTGCGGGCCAGCACGTAGGTTTCCTTATTGTCCTCGGCGATGAGTTGGACTTCCACTTCGCCGGAGACTGACTGCCAGTCGCCCTCCAGCAATCGGCGCTCGTAAGCTTTGAGTTGTGCCCGGGGCGTGCCCACCAGATAACTGGCTCCACGCCGCCGCAGGCTTTCGAGATTTTCTTCGCTCACAATGCCACGGTCAAAGACCCACACCCGGCGGGCACGACCGTGTTTGCGCTCCACGGCCTCAAGCATCTCCTCCAGGGTCGTCACATCAGCCCGGTTGCCCGCGAAGACTTCGTAGGAGAGCGGAAAACCTTCCGGGGTGACAACCAACGCGATGATGATCTGCTTGCAGTCGGGCCGGTGATCGCGCGAGTAGCCACGCTGGGCCTTGTCGACCTCTTCGGCTTCGCCTTCAAAATACGTGCTCGTCAGATCGTAAAGCAACACATCGAAGCTGGCGCCGAAGAGATCTTTCCACCGGTCAGCCAGATGCTCCTCTAAGGCTTGCTTATGCCCAACGATCCGGTCCAGCGCGCGATAGAGCCGATCCTTTTCCGCCACCCGCTCGTCACTGTCTAGCAGCGCCGACATGGCTGTCTGCGGAAACCATTTTTCGTGGATGGAGAGCTCGCTGCGCGGCGCAATGAGCCGGTTGACCACCAGCAGTTCGACCACTTTCTCCCAAGCCACCGCACCGACTTCCTCGCCCAGCGCCTGCTGCCAGAACTCTCCGAAGTCGAGCTCTTCCCATAATTTGCACCCCACCCAGCACGCTCCAAACTGCCGCGGCCGCCGCACCACCAGGCTGGAGAGAAGCACCTCGGCCACATCCTCGGGTGCCGCCGCGGCCCTGGGCTCTCCGTGCCGGTCGCTAAAGAGCCGCATCTGGTGCCGCCTTCCGTCTTCTTCGACCACTTCGATCGTGCGCTGCCAGCGCTCAAGCTGCGTGGTGTTCAACTCGCCCAAATGCAGCACCCGGCGCTGCAGCACCCGCTTGCGGCTTACCCGCAGACTTTCGCACAGCGAATAGTAAATGTGCTGCTTGCCGTCTTTGAAAATGCGGTGGGTTTTCAAGAACACCCCCGCATCTTCTCAGCCTTCACTTCATGCTGTCTACGGGGTAGGGTTGTCACACGCGCCAAATCGACCCTTTTCGCTCCCAGCTTCAGAGAAGAATCACGCAAAAAATCTTTAGACCGCCAAAATCTGCGAAGGTCGGGCTAGACTCAATACTGTTCACTTAACGTTTCTCCGCATTCGGATCTCTGGCTCGCGTCTCTTGGTTGGCCCCCGAGATCTGCGAATCGGATATCCCGACATTTTTCGCTTTACGCCCCTCGGACCGAAGCGGCCTTTTCGCTGCGGGACTCGTATTTGAAGGATTTCCCTGCGTAGGCTCGCCATCCGCTGCGGCAGATCCTCAGGGGGAAAGTGGCGGCGTGGCAGCCAGCCTTGCGGCGGATGATTCTCAGGGAGTGGGTGAAGGATAATCGGTCGGGATCAATGTTTTGGTGCTCGGCGGCCTCGTTCATCAGAGTGCGCACGGCTCGATGGGCGAGCATCAAGCCGTAAAACTCCTGTTCGATCAGTTCCGGGGTCTTGCTGCGCAGGACGATCTGGCCGCCTCGTAGGTGTGTTTTGAATTCATCAAGCACGCCTTCGATTTCCCAGCGCTGGGGATAGAGGGCCGCGAGTTCCTGTGCGGGAGCCTCCTTCGGCTCGAGAAGTGTCGTGATCAGGCGGTAAACCGGCTCCGCATCCTCCACGTTTTCCAACTCATATTCGATGACACGCACCACGATGCCGTCCTTCTTGCGGCGGCGCGCCTGCTCGGAGGGATAAATTCGCGAAAGGTAAGAGCCATCTTCCAAGGCCTTTTCTACCGGCAGCAGCGCGTTGCTGCGTGTTCTCCACAACAGATGAGCTCCGGTGGAAGCGGCCTTCTGCCACAGCGCGAAAGAAGAATACATGCGGTCGGCCAGACACAACATTCCCGGCTTCAGATGGCCGACAACTTCTGCTGCCATCGTGTTCTCACCGGTCCGATAGGCTCCCATGCGAACAGCAAGAATCGCGTGCGGCCCGCACTCGCACAAACTCACGAAGCGCAACTGCGGGAAAGCCGCCTCACCCCTGCTGGAACTCTGCTTTCCAAAGTGGGCGAGATTTTCGGCCGTATCCGGCACGTCAAGAGTGCTGCCATCCGCGGCCATCAATCGCAGTCCTCGGTAAAAGCAACCCGGCTGGCCCTCCTTGCCCAGTGGTTGAGCGCTTTCCTCCCAGAGCGCCTTCAGCGCAGCGGCCCCCAACCGGCTCCTGGCCTGTGAAATCGCCGCTTTTCCGGCCACTCGCAGCCCCTCTCCGTCACCAAGCCATTGCAAACCCTCCACTAAACACCGCAAGACCTCACCGGTGGAAACGGCCATAAACAATCCCAGAGCGATCACGTAATACACCAGAGCCTCAGCGGGAAGATCCCGCACTCTTCGGCTCTGAAGCCCGGTTCGCTCCAAAATCGCCCGAATCCGCTCGCGCGGATAACTCCGGGCCAGAATCCCCACACTCAAGTGCTCGGCGATCTGGCCCCCGCTGCTCATTGTCATTGCTGTGCGCGCCATACCGCACTTCACAATAACAGCCCCGCTTCAGAAGGAAAGCCTTAAGTGAACAGTATTG
>JAXIPG010000304.1:0-17164 GCA_045403045.1 Terrimicrobiaceae bacterium | reverse complement strand
AGACGGTGAACCACATAGGTATCGTCCAGTGTTTGCATCACGCCCGGTATCAGCGGCGCTGTGGCGAGTATTTCGATTTGTTTCACAAAGTAGCTTTCGTGCTCGCTCGCTCGACCAACCGGAATCCGAGATCGACGGAGCGCTTGCCGGATGCGGAGCGCTTCTCCATTTGCGCGATGAGAAGTTCTCCTGCGAGACACCCCATTTCGCGGCGTGGAGTGGCAATGGAGCTGATCGCCGGTGTCACCTCACTGGCGATTTCGAGGTCGTTGAAACCCAGTATCGCGATCTGTTTCGGAACTTTGATCGAACGCCTTTGACACTCGAAGAGTGCCCCGGCCGCCAAGTCGTCGTTGCCGAAGAAAATCGCGTCTGTCTTGGGATACTTTTGCAGCACTTCCGACAGGAGCCGCCGGCCGAGACCGATGGAGGAGGGTTCATTCAGACTCTGTATCTTGCCATCCGGCAGTCCTCTCGCAGCTAACGCGGTCTGAAATCCGCGGATGCGTCGAACACTGCGGCCGTCGATCTCCACATGCGTCCCTGCATAGACGATGTTTCCGCGCCCCAGATCCACGAGATAGTTCGCCGCTGTCGATCCGACCGCTTCATGCGAAAATCCAACGCTCCGGTCGACCGGAGTTCCGTCAGTGTCCATCACTTCAATGACAGGAATCCTCGCCTTTTTGAGCCTGGTCCGAGTCGCCGCACTGTGATCAATCCCGGAAAGAATGATTCCGCGCGGGTTCCAGCCGAGAAGATCAGCGACCAGCGTCTCCTCGCGGTCCGTCATGTATTCCGTGCATGAAACCAGAATCTCGAAACCGGCCTTCGGCAGGACGGAATGCAAACCGTCCAGCAGCGACACATACACCGAGTGATGGAGAGTCGGTAGAATGACCGGAATGAGAGCGACTCCGCCCGACGCAAGGCCACTGGCGGCGCGGTTGGGCACATAACCAGTCTTGGCCACCGCATCCAGAATCCGCTGCCGGAACGCCTCAGAGACGAGGTGCGGTTTGTTGAGCGCGCGCGAAACCGTCATTGTGCCCGCACCGACAGCGTCAGCTACGTCCTGAAGCGTAACGCGTCCAGTGCGCCTGGGAGAGATGGAGCGATTTTGATGGGACATCGAACTTTTCTGTTGATAGCGCTATCATAATGTGCTTTTTATAGAGGTCAACCAGTATTTCTATGAAAAATTCTCTCTTCGATTTATCCAGTCGTCGCATCCTCATCACAGGTTCCAATGGCGGTCTAGGCTTTGAACTGGCTCGCGGCATTGGCCGCCACGGGGCGACGGTCGTCCTCAACGGGCGGAATCCTCAAAAGCTCGAGCAAGCCGTCGAGAAACTGCGGGCCGAAGGCCTGGCCGCGGAGGGTTCCGCATTCGACGTCACCGACGAAGCCGGCATCTGCGCGGCGGTGGCGGACTTGGAATCCAGCGGCCCCATCGATTGCCTTGTGAACAACGCCGGTATCCAGCGTCGCGTCCGGCTCGACGAAGTGGATTCGGCGACCTGGCACGAGGTGCTTAACACGAACCTGACCAGCGCGATGCTTGTCTCCCGTGAAGTAGCCAAACGGATGATCCCCCGGAATGCCGGCAAGATCGTGAATATCTGCTCGCTGATGAGCGACGCAGGCCGAATCACGACGGGCCCTTACACCGCCGCAAAGGGCGGGTTGAAAATGCTCACAAAGGCGATGTGTGCGGATTGGGCACAGTTCAACATCCAGGTCAATGCCGTCGGCCCGGGCTATTTCATTACTGAGATGACCCAGGTGCTGGCGGACAACGTGAAATTCGACGCGTGGGTGAAGGATCGGACGCCATCGCGGCGGTGGGGCCATCCGGCCGAACTTGCCGGCGCGACTATTTTCTTCTGCAGCGAAGCCGCCTCATTCATCAACGGGCAAATGCTCTACGTGGACGGCGGAATGATTTCCGTCCTGTAACTCTCCTCCTCATCATGATACTTAGCATGCAGATTAAGGAGTTTGCCATGGTCATTGTAATAATGGGTGTGTCCGGATCCGGCAAAACGACTATTGGGCGAGCGCTCGCGGAGACTTTGCATTGGGGCTTTAGCGATGCAGACGACTTTCACAGTCCCGCCAATGTCGAAAAGATGAAAAACGGCATCCCGTTGACAGACGAGGATCGCGGGCCTTGGCTGCGCAGTATCCGAGCGGAGATCGAGCAGTGGAAGCGCGACGAGCCCGGCCATGTCCTCGCATGCTCCGCCCTTAAGGGGAGTTACCGTGAGATCCTGGGGCTAAACGACCCGGAGGTGAAATTCGTGTATCTCCAAGGGGGATTCGATCTCATCTGCCAACGGCTGAAGGAGAGGACGAGCCATTTCTTCAATCCCGCACTGTTGCGCAGCCAGTTCGACGCGTTGGAAAACCCCAAAGACGCACTGGTCGTCGACGTGTCGAAGGAACCTCAAGAGATCATTAGCGCGATCCTGGTGGCGATCCAAGAAGTAAGAAGGAAGAATTAAGAAGGAAGAACAATTCCAAACCTGGTTGAGAATATCCACGGCGTGCCCGCTCAGGGATTTTCTTTCTGTTCGCGGAGTAAGCGATGAGCGTGAAACGAGCAAAGCAATCCCAGAGAGGTTCGCCCTCCCACTGGGCCGCCAACTTTTCTCACAATGACCACAAAGATCCTCGCCATCGATCACATCCAAATCGCAGCCCCGGGCAGACGGGCCATTTCGCCTCGGCCATTTGGAAATTTCTCTCGGCATTTGCCCTAATTGCGGCAATAGCTGCCGCGCAGCCTGGGGTCGGCTTAAGCAAGCTCGTAACGCTAAGCTAACCAAAGCGCATTGACCGCTTTGACGACGCTCACGGGAGTTATGCCAAGGGTTTCCATGACCTTCCCGCCAGGGGCGCTGAGGTTCATAAAGCTGCTTTCGTGCTCGCGCGCTCAACCAAGCGGAATCCGAGATCGATGGAGCGCTTTCCGGATGTGGAACGTTTCTCCATTTGCGTGACGAGAAGTTCACCGGCGAGACGCCCGATTTCGCGGCGTGGAGTGGCAATAGAGCTGATCGCCGGAGTCACTTCGCTGGCGATCTCGAGGTCGTTGAATCCCAGAATCGCGATCTGTTCCGGCACTTTTACCGAACGCCTTTGACATTCGAAGAGCGCCCCAGCGGCCAAGTCGTCGTTGCCAAAAAAGATCGCATCCGTTTTGGGATACTTTTCCAGCACTTGCGAGAGGAGCTGCCGGCCCAGACCGATGGAGGAGGGTTCACTTAAACTCATTACCTGGCCCTCAGGCAATCCACGCGCAACCAATGCCGTCTGAAATCCGCGTATGCGCCGAATACTCCGGTAATCAATCTCCACCTGCTTCCCTGCATAGACGATGTTCCGGCGCCCCAGATCCGCGAGATAGTCCGCCGCAGTCGATCCCACGGCTTCATGCGAAAATCCCACGCAGCGGTCGACCGGCGTTCCGCCAGTGTCCATCACCTCGATGACCGGGATCTTCGCCTTTTTGAGTTTGGCAAGCGTCCCCGGACTATGATCGATCCCGGAAAGAATGATTCCGCGCGGATTCCAGCCGAGAAGATCGGCGACCAGCCTCTCCTCGCAGTCCATCATGTATTCCGTGCAGGAGATCAGAATCTCGAAACCCGCCTTTGGCAGGACGGAATGCAGACCGTCCAGCAGCGACACATACACCGAGTGCTGCAGCGTCGGCACGATGACCGGGATGAGCGGAACGCCGCCCGACGCGAGACCGCTGGCGGCGCGGTTCGGAACATAGCCGGTTCTTTCGACCTCATCCAGAATCCGCTGACGAAGCGGCTCGGCGACAAGCTGCGGTCTGTTGAGTGCTCGCGAGACCGTCATAATGCCCACGCCAAGCTTACCCGCGATCTCCTTCAGAGTGACGCGGCGCGTGAGCCTGGGGGAGATGGAGCGATTCTTACAAGACATTGATATTGGTGTGATAGCGCTACCATACTGGACTTTGTGTTGGACGCAAGCATTCTTTCTTCAGGGAACGCTACCGCATAGCCCCTCTCACGACAGCGGCGAGACGGCCGTCGCCGCACCGCCGCCGCGGCCGAAGTCGAACAGCTTCATATAGGCGGCGCTGTCCTCGGGACCGATGCCGGCCGCGACCATGATGCGGTGCAACTCGGTGACGAGGCCGGTGAGCGGCATGGGCGTTCGCAGCGCCATGGCGTAGCGCTGCACGGCTTCCAGATCCTTGAGCATGTTGTCAATTCGGCCGGTGGGCGAATAGTCGAAGACCGCCATCTTCGGCATGAACTCCTGCAGGATGCGGGAGTCGGCCCGGCCACCGGCGAGCGCCGCCGGGATCTGGCGCGCATCGACCCCGCCATCGAGCGCCAGGCGCGTGGCCTCGGCGACCGACAGGAAATTGCAGGCGCAGAGCACCTGGTTGATGAGCTTCGTGGTCTGGCCCGCGCCGCTGGCGCCCATATGGGTGATGTTCGTGGCGAGCTCAGCCAGCACCGGCCGCGCGCGCTCGACTGCCGCGGCGGTGCCACCCAGCATGAGGGTGAGCTGGCCCTTGAGCGCAGCCGAGGCGCCGCCCGACAGTGGCGCATCGACCCAGGCCACGCCGGTCTCCTTCTCCAGCCGGGCGGCCATAGCGGCGGTCGCCCTTGGATCGATGCTCGACATGTCGATCAGCAAGGCGTCCGAAGCTGCGCCGCCGGCGATCCCGTCGGGGCCGAAGACGACGCGCTCGACGATCTCGGCAATGTTTCAGGCTTGTGATCACGTAGTCCACCTCGCGGGCGAGTGCCGCGGCCGAGGCAGTGGCGACCGCTCCTTTGGCGACCAGCGGCGCGATCTTGTCGGCATGGGCATCGCGCAGCCATAGCCGGTGGCCGCGTTCCAGGAGCCGCGTCGCGATGGCCGAACCCATGACGCCGACCCCGACAATGCCGACACGTAAATGCTTCTCGTTCATGATGAGCCAGATGAAGCCGGTCGCACCGGTGATGATGAAGGTCCATTCCCAGCCCCAGTAGATGAAGATAATCGGCACAGCGATGGGCGCCGCAATCGCGCCCACGTTGCATCCCGCATTCATGATGCCGGCTGCGAACGCGCGCTCTTTCTTGGGAAACCATTCGGCGATGGTCTTGACACAGGCGGGGAAGTTCCCCGCCTCACCCAGACCCAACAGGAATCGCGCGATGCTGAACCCGGTGATGGTGCTCATGAAAGCGTGCGACATGCAGGCGAGGCTCCAGAAGATGACCGAAACTGAAAAACCTTTGCGCGTGCCAATCCAGTCGAGAAATCGGCCCGCGCTCACCAAGCCGATTGCATAGGCAACTTCAAACCAGAAAACGATGTCGGTATAGTCTTTGTTGCTCCATCCATAGAGCTTCTGGAGTTCGGGGCCGACAAGACCGAACACCATTCGGTCGAGGTAGTTAACGGTGGTCGCGAAGAACAGCAAGGCACACACGACCCAGCGATGTCTTCCGATTTTTGACGAAGCGGGAGATTCGGCTGTGCGAGGAGGTAATTAAGTAGCGATGACCGCGATTTCCATGGCTCCCGCGAACCGCGCCGCCAAGGCAACGAGAAGTCCAATCGGACCCGCACCGCAGATGAGCACCCGCGTGCCGACGAGCGAACGTCCCGCCTTCTCGACCGCATGCAACGCCACGGCCAGCGGCTCGCTGCACGCCGCGGTCCGGAAAGACATCGACGGGCCAAAGGGCACGCATTGCGACTCCGCCGCGACAATGAATTCGCTGAATCCGCCAGAAACATGCGGAAATCTCGCCGCGCTGCCAAAAAACCGAACCTCAGAGCAAAGATTGGAGCGTCCGTCCCTGCACTGCGCGCAGACACCGCAAGTCCTGCTGGGATTGACCGCGACCCGGTCCCCCGTCGAAACCTTCGTCACGCCCGAGCCGATGGCAGCGACGGTTCCGGCAACTTCGTGGCCCAGGATCATTGGCTCGCGAAGCTTGAAGTCTCCGACGCCTCCATCTTTATAGTAATGCAGATCCGAGCCGCAGATGCCGCCGGCGCCAAAGGCGATGACGACCTCACCAGCTCCGGGAGACGGGTCGGGGTAAGTTTCGACGGACAATTGTCGGGCTCCGCGAATGACACAGGCTTTCATAAAATCAGGCAGCGGCTTGGATGGAAAAGTTTGGATACGGTGTGAGAAGAGGCTTGCCGGCAAAATGAGCTGCGAGATTGTCGATGACCAGTTGGCCCATCGCTGCGCGAGTCTCTACTGTGCCGCTGGCGGCGTGCGGCGCCAGCACGACGTTGTCCAATGCGGAGAATGCCGGGGAAGGATGCGGTTCATCCCAAAAAACATCGAGGCCGGCCCCGGCGATTTTGCGGTTTTGCAGAGCCGAAATAAGCGCCGGTTCATCGATGATGGAGCCCCGGGCGACATTCACGAGGAAGCCTTCAGGGCCTAGCGCATCGAGGACCCTGGCGTTCACCAGGTTGCGGGTGGACGCGCCTCCGCTCGCAGTAATGAAGAATTTCGATTCGTTTCAAAAATTGCTTCGAAGAGCTTGCCGCCCGCCAATTCGCCGTCGCCGAACAAATCGCATTCGCCTCGAAAATATTTTGCCCGCATTTCCGGGCTGATAGCGCTATCACAGTGGGTATTGAATCGCAGCATTGGTCGTGGTGATAGCGCTATCATAGAGGCCTTTTTGGAGGGCGCAACTATTTTTTATGAAAAATTTTCAGCTGCACCTTAACCGCTTCCGTGAGGCTGGCGGCATTGGAAATCGAAATCACGGGAGTGCCCTTGCGGATGCGGCCTACGAGACCGGCAAGGACCCCGCCAGGTCCGAGTTCGAGGAACTGGTTGCAATGGAGATGATCGAGAAGGTATTCGACGCTTTCCGTCCACCGAACGCTGCCGGTCACCTGGTCGGCGAGAGTCCGCCGGATGGTGTCCGGGTCGCTGACCGCCACCGCGTCCACATTGCAAACCACGGGGACGTTCGGCTCGTTGACGAGTGTCTCGTTGAGGACCTCCTTGAGCTTGAGGTAGGCACTTTCCATCAGGCGCGAGTGGAAGGCTCCTGCGACCTGGATTTCCACCGCCTTGCGAGCTCCGTATTCCTTGGCGATGGAGACCGCGAGGGCGATTTTCGAAGACTCGCCGGAGAGCACGATCTGGCCCGGGCTGTTGAGGTTGGCGACATCGACGTCGGCCGCTGCCGCGAGTTGGCGTATGCGATTTTCCTTGCCGCCGATTACCGCGGCCATGCCGCCCTTGGTTGTCTCGCAGGCCTCATGCATCGCCTGCGAGCGCTTTGCGACGAGGTCCAGGCCGGTTTCAAAGTCAAACGTCCCCGCTGCGGCGTGGGCCGTAAACTCGCCAAGCGAAAGTCCCGCCGTGGCATGAAACGTGAAGTCGGGCAGTTTTTCCTTAAGAACGGCGAGACACGCCAGACCATGCACATAGAGCGCCGGCTGACAGATCGCGGTCTTTGTCAATTCGTCCGCCGGGCCTTCGAATGCGGTTTGGGAGAGCGGAAAGCCGAGAATTTCGCCGGCTCGTTTGAACAGGTTTGCGGCGGCGGGAAACTCCGCAGCCAGATCCTTGCCCATACCGACTACCTGGGCGCCCTGGCCGGCAAACAATAATGCGATTCTCTGACTCATAAGTTGATTTTAAGGAGGCGAGCAGTTCTAGCCGCTGCGGCACGCAACAGTTCTGCCGCACGCAGACGGGATTCATCAAGCGTCAATGGCCCGTTGGCGATCGGCACGCAGGCGTCGAGTTCCGGGAAGTCTTCTTCCACAAGGCCCGCAAATCCGATCACAGGTTTGCCATGTCGTGCAGCGAGGCGGGCAATTTCGAACGGGGCTTTCCCCTGCAGTGATTGCGCGTCGAGGCGGCCTTCGCCTGTGATCACGAGATCAGCGCCGGCGGCCTTGCTCTCCAAATCCATCAGACGCGCTACAGCCTGGAACCCGGGTTCCAGGAACCCCTGGCAAAAAGTTAGCAAGCCGAAGCCGAGACCGCCCGCAGCGCCCGCGCCCGGCGTGTCGCGGTAGTCGTTGCTGAGTTGTTCACGGCACAGATGCGCGAGATGACTCAGAGACTCCTCCAGGCTGGTCATCATTTCGGGCGTTGCGCCCTTTTGCGGACCGAAGACGCGCGTCGCACCGAGCTCTCCGAGGAGAGGGTTCTTGACGTCGCAAAGACCCGTCACACTGCCGGAGAGCCGTGTGGCCGGCGTAATAATGTGGCGTATGCGAAGGAACTCCGCTGGGCAGGGAGCCACGGGCTGGTTCTGGTCATCAAGAAACTTCCATCCGAGCGCCGCGGCCATACCGACTCCGGCATCGTTCGTCGCGCTTCCGCCCAAGCCGATGATCAGATTCTTTGCGCCATGCGCGATGGCATCTGCCATCAACTCGCCCGTGCCAAATGTGGAGGCTCGCGACGGATTGCGTTCGGTATCAGCAATCCGCCAAAGTCCCGACGCGGAGCTCATATCGATCACCGCGAGTTCGCTGCCGGGAATCCATGAGTAGGAAGCGGTGACCGAGCGTCCGAGTGCGTCATGTGCAGCGACCTCTACCCGGTGGCCGCCCAGCGACTCGAGGAAGATTTCAGCGGTTCCCTCTCCGCCGTCAGCCACAGGCACGATATCGAAACTTGCCTCGGGAAAAACGGAATGAAAGCCATCACGGATGGCGGAAGCCACCTGTTTGGCGGTAAGAGATTCCTTGAATTTGTCCGGGGCGATCAGAATCCGCATGAACACCAATAGAACTCACCTCGTATCGCAACGTAAAGTCCGTATCCGCCAGCGCATCGAGTCACCGAGCGAAGGTAAGTTTCGGATTCTTTGAGGTAGACGAACTTTGCGATGCGAGCCTTCTAGCTTAAGGAAGAAGGAAGAATTGACCGCGGATGAAGACGGATAAAACGGATGGACAGCGTTCTTGCTTCTCAGTTCACAATTGACTTTCAACATACAGTTTGTTTTCCCAACGTCAGATGATCCCAAAAATTGGAATAACGAGCTTTTCAGGAAAATCTTCGGTTATCGTTGACGCTAGGTATGAAAAAAGCCTGACAGAGCATTTTCAAGAAGCAGGCCTGGTAGTTCGGGACGCAGTCCCTTGCGACCGAAGGATTTTGGGTTTCAACTGGGAAGGCGACGAAATGGTTCCGGTTATTGATCCATCTCTGGAAAAGACCTCCGAAGTATGGATAAAGCTAGAGGATCCGAGCTGCAAAGCCGGACAAGTGATAGGATCATGGTTTGCAAGCAGCTTAAAGTAGGGTCTTTTTCAGCCGATTGACATTTCTTGCTCATGGCAACAGAAGCTGAAGATACGCGAAGAAATTCAAAACCTCTCAAGAATGGAAGATTCCAAAGAAATCCTCCTCAAAGCCATCCTCTCACTATCCGACTGGAGCAAATGGCTGATCAGCGTGAATTTTGCTGCTGCTACAGGTTGTGTGCTTGTGCTGAAGGGAGAGACCGCGGAACGTGTAAGACCGATGCTCCTGTTTGCAATTATTTTCTTCAGTCTATCGGTGTTATGTTCGACTCTATTTGTTTTCCTGCTTAGCATCCAGGTGGAGAAGATCGCCGAGGCAAATGAAATCAAATATAAGCAACTTGGAAAGATTCAGCTCATGCTTTTCGGCACCGGGCTTCTTTGCCTTCTCGCCTGGGTAACAGTGTTGTCAGGAGTGTTTTCATAAAGTTTTGCCTACGCCGGCTTTTTCTTGCCGCCGGTTACTTTCTCGAGCGCGGCGTTTGCGAATTTCTCGAGGACGATCCCCCACGCGCTGAGCACGACCAGGACCACCGCCGTGATCGCAAAAAACGCCCAGGGGGGCTGATCCCTGATCCGAAGTCCCAGCCAAATCACATACGGCTGATGCACGAGGTAAATGCCATACGAAAACACCCCGACTAGGCCGAGCCATTTCGCCGCGAAGGACCATTTCTCCAGCAGGCCCGCGACGCCGACGACGGATAGGAAACAGCAGGTGCCCGTCCACAAATCCGCGAAAACGTAGGGCGTCGCTCCCGTATAAAAATAAGGCGCAACGAAATACAGCGCGAGTCCGAGGACAAGGCCCGCGCCGCCAAGCAGCCACCGCTCGACGCGCTCCGGTTCACGGAGATGCAGCATCCCCAGCACCATCCCCAGCGCGAACTCCGGCAGCCGTGACAATGCATTTCCGCCGAGGATCCATCCGCCGCTCGCATGCCACACCTCCAACAGCAGGTAGCGCGTGCAAAAGCCGATCGCGAAGGCCAGCAGGAGGAATGGCGCCAATGTTATCTTCCGCATAGCCATGTATAGGATCGGGAAAATCAGGTACAGCTGAATCAGCATGGCGAAATACCACCATGCGGCATTCAAGTACATGAAGTTCATCGAGATATCGATCATCCGCAGTCCGGTGAGACTGATCAGGAAGCGCCAATCGATTGGCTCGAGCCGCGCCACGAAGGGCGACACAAGGTAGACGAGGTGCGCGAGCCAATACATCGGGTACAGGCGAATTAAGCGGGAGCGATACCATTGACCCCACGCAATTGGAGCTTTCGCTTCGCGCCGTGCCGAGGCCGAAGCCAGCGACCATCCGCTGACGATAATGAAGAGCCCGACCGCGTGGAAACCAACTCCCGAGATTGCGTACCACACGACCTTTCCGACTGTCTCGATTGCCGCGGTTGCGTTGTCCCAGCCATGTTCGCCCGCGACCTCCGCGATGAAATGCCCGGACATCGGATAGGGCGCCCAATCGCGATAGGTCTTGAAGAAATGAAAATAGACAACCCAGAGGATGGCGAGTCCCTTGGCGATATCGAGCCAGACCAGGCGTTTCATGGCGGGGGCAGCTTTCCTTTTTACAACGCTCGCGAAGGAAGCCAACGGGAATCGCACCGCGATCAACACGAATGAAATCCGGTCGAGCGCGCTCTAGAGCAAATACCGAAATTTCTTTCGGCATTTGCTCTATCATGGGAAGATCTTCTGGCAACGGTTCACCGGCACCAGGGATTGGATTTTACGGCGTGGGGCGGATTTGGGTAGTGGCCTCTTCGAGCAGGAGTTCCAGCTCGAGACGATGCCAAGTACGTCGCGGGTCCGTGATGCTGCGCGAGGTCATGGAGTCCTCGGCGCGTTTGAGCCAATCCTCTGCCTCCGCGCTGCGGCCGCTTTTGGACTCCGCCATGGCGAGGAAGAGCCAGTCCGCGGGCCGGCCATCCTGCAGGGGCATGAGCAAAGCATCGGCTTCACTGCGTGTCTGGGCCTGGCTGGCGGCCTTGACGTAAGCGGCGCGGGATTCGGTGAGCTTTTCGATGGCTTCCCGGTAGCGTCCGGCTCGATAGAGCGCGGCGCCGAGGGTGTTGAGGCTGTAATAGCTTCCGGGCTGATCGGCGAGCGTGCGGCCAGCAAGGTTCACTACGATCGCGTAATCGGCGACAGCGCGTTCGCGTAGCACGCACGCCCACGCCGGCGTGCTCGCGAGGCCGTCGTCATCGCCGAAGAGATCCAGCATCTGCGCGCACAGCTTGCGGTATTCGGCATCCTGCCCCTGCTTGAGCCGCACGATGGCGAGGCGCTGGTAGCTCGAAGGCAGTCTCGGCTTTAGCTCGATGGATTTGAGGAGATCGGCTGCGGCTTCGTCCCAGCGCTGGGTGGCGCTATATGCCTCGGCGCGCAGCATTCGCAAATTGCGCTCGTCGGTCTTGTCGGCCGGCGTCGGGGCAGCGGGCGCGAGGGCGTCGATGCCCTGGGTAGCGTGGGCGATGGCCTGGTGGAACTTTCCGATCTCGATCTCCGCCCGTGCGAGGCGAAGGAGGATGGGGCGGCTCGGTTCTTGTTTGGCGGCTTCCAGATAGTCCTCCACCGCCTCGGGCCATTGGAGGAGATTGGCCGAAGCAAAGCCGCGCCGGACGCGGAGCCCGATGTCGGCGGGCTCGGCCGCGATCAGCCGGTCCAGGTGCCACTTGAAGGCGAACCATTCGCCCGTGGCTTCGCTCTCCTGCGCGGCGTAGCGCGCCGGGACCGCCGAGACGTCGGCATTGAACTGCGCAACGACGCCCGCGCGTTCGTTCCAGCGGCGAGCGAACTCGTGGCGTGGGAGCCGGGTGAAGTCGCGCTTCTCGGCAATCTGCCGCGAGCGCATGAGCTGGGCGAAATCGTAGAGTTCGGGCGCCGGCTGCGGGGCCTGCGGCAGGCGCCAGCGCTGGACTTTCAACATGGTGCGCGGGATGGCCTGATCGCGGTCCGGTTCGGAACTGCCGCCGCCCGGCGGCGGGACGCTACGCTGGGCGTCGAGCAAGGTCTGCGCCGGTTCGTAGGCGCTCAAGGTCGTGACGTGGAGATCCTCGTCACCGGCGAAGAAGGCGCGCGTCACTTCGCCATTGTGGTGGAAGAGCGAAATCCACTCGCCGGTGGCAGCTTCCCAGACGCGCACGGTCTGATCGGCGCAGGCGGTGACGAGGAAACGCCCGTCGCGGCTGAAGCTGACGTCATTGATCCAGCCTGGGTGCTGGAGGACAGAGATGCGATCGCCGGTGGTCGCGTCCCAGAGCACCGCGGCGCGGTCGTAGCTGGCGGTGACCACCGTCCGTCCGTCGGGGCTGAAGGAGGCGTGTATGAGATCGGCGCTGTGCTCGGCAAGCGGGCGCGATTCGGTGGCGGTCTCCGCGGGGGTCCGCGCGGAAAGATCGAGACTCCAGATTTTCGCAGTGTTGTCCACGCTGGCGGTGACGGCGTGCCTCAGGTCGGGGCTAAAGCTGGCGTGGGTGACTTCCTCGTTGTGCAGTAGCGGCGAGGTGACGGGGCGACCGGATTCCACATCCCAGACGCGCGCCTCGCCCGAGGCAGGGCTGCGCGTGCCGCTGGCGGTAAGTAGGTAGCGGCCATCGGCGGAGAAGGTTGCGAAGGTCACCACGCCGGCGGCCTCGAGAGGCTGGCCTATAGGGTTTCCCGAGGTAACATCCCAAAGGCGCGTCACACCCTTCGTGGCGCCTCGAGTGCCGCTTGCGAGCACGACGCGCGTGCGGTCGGGACTGAAGACGGCAAAGCTGATCGGTGCGCTGTTGTCCATAACGGAGCTGGCCGCAGCGCCGCCTCGTGTGTTCCAGATCTGCGCCCGCGCGCCTCGCGCGATGAGCGCTAGGCTGGCGTCGGCACTAAAGAAGACGCCGTCCGCGCCGCTGAGGGCGGGAAGTCTCTCCTCGGGCACCGCGAAGGGGCGCCCCTCTGTGCTTCTCTGCGTATCCCAGGCCCTAATCGCGCCGGAACGGCTGACCGCGACGGCGAGGCGGCCATCGGCGCTAATCGTCATTTTCCAAATGGGATCGCTTAATTTGAGGATCGGCGCGAGCGGCTCGCCGGTGCGCAGCTCCCAGATGCGCGCGCCGTCGTCCGTGGTAGTGAGCACACGCTCGCCATCGGGGCTGAAGACGGTCTGGGTGACCGTCAGGCCGTGGCTTAGCGGGGGCACCGCGAATTTACCGGTGGCCACTTTCCACACTCGCGCCGCGTGATCGCGGCCGCCACTGACGATAGTGCGCCCGTCCGGACTGTAGGCGGCCTGATATACGGAACTCTCGTGCTTGAACTCAAGCAAAGCCGCTCCGGTGCGTGCGTCCCAGACGCGCGCGGTCTCATCGTGGCTCGCGCTGAGCATGCGGCGTCCGTCCGGGCTGAAACAGACCGACGTCACCAAGCCATGGTGCTCCTGGGCGAAGACCCGATCGGCAGCCTTGGGGCGGTCCGTGGTGTAGAACTCCTGGCCGGTGAATATGCTCCAGACGTCCACCGTGCCACGCCCTCCGTCGAGTTCGCCGGAGCCAGCCGCGAGGCGGTTGTCCGGCGCGAAGGCGAGGCAATTGACTGGAAGATCGTGCCGCATGTCGCCCCAGCTACAAGGGCGGCCGTCCCAGGCCCTCCAGACCTTCACTTGGCCGGCTGAGCGGCCCGGCTGCGACTCGTTGATCGCGCCGCCGGCCGCGACGTAATAGCCGTCGGGACTGAACTTCACGTCGCGGATTTCGCCTGGCCATTCGAGTGGGCCGGTGCACGAAATGCCATCGCTGATCCGCCTCACTTCGAGCACGGCGGGTTGATCGCCCGGCCCATCGTAGAGCAGCGCCACGCGGTCGCGTTCGGGACTCATCGTCGCGGAGAGCACCGCACGCTCGCTCACGACAAACTCCGTCGAAGCCCGCCCGTCCTGCTGCCAGATCCGCACCCGGCCAGGTCCTCGCCCGGGATCGCCGCTGGCGGTGATGATGCGTCCGTCGGCGCAAAAGCCGGCATCGTTTACCTTCGCCTCGGTGTCGGGAAAATCCGCCAGCTTTTTCCCCGTCGCGGCGTCCCAAAGCCGCGCGACGCCTTCGCCTGCTTTCTTGGGATTTGAGACGGTGAGCACCAGCGAGCCATCGGCGTTGAATTTCGAGCTATTGCACAAGTATGAGCCGTTCTCCTCGAGCAAGACGTGGCGCAGTTTTGGGAGTTGCGCGGTCGCGGCGCCAAGTCGAATGCGATGAATCCGTTCGTCTTGATGCGCTTCGCGATCCACGAGAAGTGCCTGCGCGAGCCAGAGAAGCGAGCCCGAGACGTCGCCATCGCGCATTAGCGCGGCGGCGCGCTCGACGAGTGTCTTCGCGACCTGATGCTGCATCAGCCTCGCGTTCGCCTCGGCCTCGCGCTTTTGTGTGACCAGCCCCGCGATGATCAGAGTGAGGATTGTAACGACGGCGAACAGCGCCGCCGCGATTACGAGCCTGCGAATGAGCGCGGCGCGGCGCTCAAAGGCCTGGCTAGCAGCGATGAATTCTCGCTCCAGCTGGGAGAGATCCTCATATTCCGCGGCGTTCCATAACTCGCGTCCGCCCCAGAGCAGCGCACGGTCCCGCCCGCCATCCTGCCACTGCGCGGCGGCAGCGGATAGCCCCAACCGGCGACGAATCGCCATGCGTTGCTCGGCAAGATACTCCTGCACGGGCTGATCTCGCAGCGAGCCGCCCGGCGCATGAAAGCCGAACTCCGCGAGGCCCGTCTCCGGCGGCGTGCGTCGGCCGCGAAGCAGGACAGTCACCCAGTAGTCTATTATGTTCTGCGCGGCGGTGCGATCGTCCTCATCGCTTAGGATGCGACCGGTGGCCTGCGCACGGATGACGAAGCCTTCCACGTCCTTAAGGAAATCTTCGGTCGCCGCTTCGCCCTGCGGTCGCTGGACGAGACGCGCGTGCGCGGTTTTTAGCGCGGCGATATCGGGGAAGCCTGGAAAGTCCGGCGGGAGATCGGGGGTCTTCTTGCTCATAGCTTGTGAAGGATTTTGTCGAGTTCGGCACCGACTTTGCGCAGTTCATCGCAGAGTTCTTTGAGTTCGAAGTCTACGTCGTAAAAGCGTGCGCCGGCCTTGCTGTAACAGCGACGGAAAGCCTGGATGATCCTGGCCGGAAGGCCTGCCGCCAGAGCGCTGTCGAGCTTATCCATCTCTTCCGTGAGTCCGGCCGCCCACGGCTTCTGCGCCATGGCGCAGCGGGCAGCGAGCTTCCTGCGCAGCCCTTCCCACGAGAATTCCAGGTCGCCGAGATCCTGGCCGAGCTGCGTCTCGATGCGGCGCATCTGCGCGTCGATTTCCTGCCAGGCGTCGTGCTCTGCGCACAGCGCCTGCACCCCCTCCCGCAGCTCTGCAAGCGCGGTGACTCCCTCGGCAAAGCGACGGCCCTCATCGACGGGCAAATCGGCGCTATTGAGCTGGGCGCGGATGCTGGCCATGCCAGTCTCCAGTTCCATCAGCGGTAGTCCGCGCGCCGTGTCGACGAGCCGCAGATTTATCTGCGACGGCTGGATCGCGAGCACGCGGCCGAGACGTCGCACGGCCTGCTTTACTTGCGGCGGGCTGCTCGCATCCGTCGCCGCGTGCAGCTCGCGACCAGCCGTTTCCAGCTCACTGACGAAGCTGGTCTCAGTCGGTGGCAGCGTCGCCCGCGCGGCGACCCGCTGGATGGCCGCGAAAATTAACTGCAAAACCGTCTCCGCCTGAATGAGGCCATCCCAATTGATCTGCGCGGCATCGGCGCGCCGCGATTCGAGGAGGGCGAAGTTGTAGCACTGGAAATGCAGGTCGTGGAGCGCGTCGTGCAAGTCCTTGTAGTCGCCCAGCACCACGATGTGCTGGCTCGCGCCGGCAAAATCCGCGCGGAACCGATCCGCCACCGCGTGCACGGCGGGATCCGACATTAGCTTGCGCAATGCCTTGAGGCCATCCGCGCTCACCGCAGTGGCCGTGACGGGTTTCGGCTCCGGCGCAGGCGCAGGCGGCGTTACGCGAGCCGCGAGTGTCTTCTGGAATTTCTCGATGGTGCGACGCAACCCGTTGACCACGCAGGTCCACGCTTCGTCCTGGTCTTCCCATTTCTTCACCGGGATGACTTCCTCCGGCAGCGCGCCCGGTCGAGTCGGCAGCGCTTGGAGAGAACCCAGACCCGGCAGCTGGTTCCAATCCGGTGTCGTGCGCACCAGCACCGGCACTACCACGGCTTCCCCTGCTCCATAGCGCTCAAGCGCACGGCGCATTTCCTTCGTGCGGCTGTAGTCGGAATTCAAAAAATCGATGCTCACCAGCAGGACGATCACGCGCGCCTCTTCGAGGTTCGCGTTGATCTCGCCCTCCCAGCCACTCCCCGGCGTGATCTTCCGGTCGTCCCAGTGCTCGATGACGCCTTGCAGCTTGAGGACGAACAAATACTTTTCCAAGGCCGCGCGATGCGGCTCATCCTCATGTGCGTAGCTGATGAACAGTTTCAGCGCCTCCATGGCGTCATAGCGCGGAGAGTTGCCTGCAATCAACGGATGCTAGCAATTAATATTCGATGGCTCAAGGCATTACTCGTTCGGTGGATGCGAAGCCCGCTTGGCGAAATTCGCGCACGCCCATGATTAGTTTGAACTTTGCCGCAGCTACAGATTCACTCATACTTTTCGGCGCCGGGCTTATTTGCCTTCTCGCCTGGGTAACGATCTTATCGCGAGTATTTTCGTAACAGCACCCGCCCCGTCCCTGTTTGACCGCGGATCAAGACCGGATAATGCGGATAAAACTTCTTCCTTCCTCCTTCTTACTTCAAACGCTGCTTGGGTGTCGGCCCGGGCG
>JAXIPG010000216.1:0-2890 GCA_045403045.1 Terrimicrobiaceae bacterium | reverse complement strand
CGCCCTGGTTGCAGGCGGCGTGCTCGGCACCTTGCCTGACCTTGACGTGATCCCGATAACCCTTTCGGGCGCCGATGCGGTTGGTCTTATCACGTGGCATCGCGGACCTTCGCATTCCTTGCTCCTGCTGGCGGTGGCAGGCGGCGAATTGGTGGTTGCTAGCGGGTGTTCTGTTGAGCACGGGTTACCTGGGTTGGTCGCTGACGGCCAAGGCCATCGTCGAGCGTGCAGCGCAGCGCACTCTGGTCGCCGAAGGGTTGCAGGACGCGCCGCGTTTCTCGGTGCCCATGCCATTCAACACCCTTCTGTGGCGCTTAGTGGTCATGACGCCGGATGGATTTCTGGAAGGCGAGCGTTCGCTTGTGGCCGATCGGGGACCGATCGTCTTCCGACGCCATACGAGCGACCGCGACGCGCTGGAGGCCGTAGCCGGATTTCCTTCGGTGCGGCGGCTCGACTGGTTCACACACGGCTTCCTAAAAGCGGAGCAGCGAGATCGCCGCCTGGTGCTTTCCGATTTACGGATGGGCGTCGAACCCGAGTACGTTTTCCGTTATGCTGTCGCCGAAAGCGACGGGCAGGGAGGCTGGCGCGAAATCGCCGCCGAAGAACTGGATTGGCCCTCGCGGGATCGCCTCCGCCTGGCTGGAATCTGGCGACGGATTTGGAAGGAACCAAATCCGGATCGGCCAGAAATTTGATCGGCAAGCCGACATTCGCTTCAACCCGGCGACAAGTGCGGATGGAACTAAGCGGGGTTGCGCACCGCGCCGTAGATTGCCGCTTCCTTCTTGCGCGGCGTGACGAAAAATCTCTTGATCACCGCGTCCACCGAGAACACGCCTGGCCCGAAGATGAACACAATCACCGACGCAAGCAGAAAGAGAAATGCGGCGTCAGACACAAATGCGTCAGGGTCGCTAAAGATGCCAAGTAATACTTCGCGGCTTGCAGTGAGATAGGCGACGCAAAAGTTAATGATCAGCGGAATAGTGATCAAGCGCGACGCGAAGCCGGCGAGCAAAAGGAGACCGCACACACACTCCGTGAGTCCGGAAACATAGACGTTGAACGTCGGGAACGGCACGCCCCATTCCTGAAACCGTTCCACCATTGCCGGCACATCAGATAGATGCGCGCTGCCCGAGACAAACATCTGCCAGCCCCAATAGAGCCGGACAATGAGCAGAAAGGGTGATTTCAAAGTTGAAGCACCGGCGATGAGAAGTTCGTAGCCCGTGCGAGCAAAACCAGTGAAGTGTCGTAGATTCATAATTTTGTAGTTGTTTTCAAATGAGTCTTTTGTCGGTCATCTTGCCGAATTTGTGGGAGACAAGTCTTCGCGGACGAGGGCGGCGGCTTTGCGCACCATGCTGTCCAAATCCTCGCCAGGCTTCATCCGACCACTCATGAGTTCCTGCATCGTGCTGTTCAGTCCTGGCAGATGCATGAGCAGCTCTTGAAAAGCCTCGCGCGACACAGCGACCGTATCGAGCGGTGCGGTCGCGCGGATCGTCGCATTGCGTGGCTGGTTCGAAATGAGCGCAGCTTCACCGAAAACGTCGCCGGAATGGAGCTTCGCGAGCAGGGCACCGTCGCGCTCGACATTCGCCTCGCCCTTGATAACAAAGTAAACCTTGTCGCCAAAATCACCGTTCGCGAAGACGGTTTCCCCCGTCTCAAAATGCTCGCGGTGTACTGCCTCTTCGTGAAAGAGCCGAAGTTGCGTGATATCGCGTGGCAAAAAGACGTCGAGAATCCAGTCCGCGATCAAGCGAAGCTGACCGTCGAATCCTGGAAACTTCGTGACGTAAACACCACGCCACAACAGCCAGGCGACGAGGCCTTTGAATCGAAAACCGAGAATTTCCGCGACCGCTGAGCGTCGGCCAAGTGATCCGAGCTTTCCAAGTCCGGTGAAGCCGAAGTGTTTTTTCTGCCCGTCCCGATAGGATGCAACGATGTTCTCAGCGCAGGTCTTGGCCTGCCGCAAGGCGTGCTGCGCGGTGGGTGGCGAGATATTCCCGTCCACTTGCTTGATCGCCGCGCAGTCGCCAATCGCCCAAACCCCAGGCCAATCGGAGACCTCTGTCGTCTGATCGACGACGATGCGGCCCTTGTCCTGCGGCAATGGCAGCGCCGTGAGGATCGGATGAGGTCCCGCAGGCACGGTGGCGACAGCCGTGCGTGTGCCGATTGTTTCCGTCTGGCGGGTTTGCTTGTCCTCGACAACGACGGCATTGGCGGTGACAGCCTTCAAGCCTGCGCCGAGCCGGATCTCGACACCGCGTTTCACGAGAAGCTTGTGCGCGAAGGCCGCAAGCGATGCCGTCACCTCGGGCAAGATGCGCTCGCCGCGCTGAAGCAATATCAGTCGCAGATCGCGCTCCGTTATGTTGTGGTATGCGCCCACGGCCTCGCGCAAAAAATCGTTCATTTCCGCAATGCATTCGACGCCGGAAAATCCGCCGCCGGCAACGACGAACGTCAGGAGCCGCTTGCGGCTTTCGGGATCGCTTTCCGCTTCTGCTTCCTCGAGCATGCGGACAAGCTGATTGCGGAGATACAAGGCATCACCGAGATATTTGAACGGACTTGCATGCTCACGCATGCCCGGAATCTTCGAATAATCAAGCCGGGTCCCCATGGCGATCACGAGATGATCGTAGCTTAGGGTGAGGGGTGTCGGCCGAACACCCGGACTCAACGTTACTGTGCGCGCGACGGGATCGACTGACTCGATGTCGCGTGTGTAAAGATTTGCTCGGGGCGCCATGCGCCTAATCGGAGCGATGACATGGTTGAGCTCAACAGAGCCCGAAATCACCTCCGGCAGCAGCGGCTGGAAAACGATGTAGTTCTCCCGATTGACGAGCGCGATCTCGGTTTC
>JAXIPG010000245.1:0-29706 GCA_045403045.1 Terrimicrobiaceae bacterium | reverse complement strand
TGATCATAATTCTCTCCGAAGAAGGAAGTGTTCTCGACGCCAAAGTAGATCAAACCCGCCGCATAGCGCCCTGGGAGTTTGGAGGGACCGATTTTTGGCGTGAAGCCGGTTTCCGTCAGCCAAAAAAGACCATTGCGGTCCAGTCAGGAACTCCCCAAAGAGCTCCGGTGTTGTATAGGTGAGATAGACCTGCTGAAAACGCCATAGCCTGCCGCCTTGGAAGGTACTTGGAGCAAATTGGCTGCTCGCTCCGACCCATTTGTTCACGCCGGCGCCGCCCCGGTAGCGCAAGTCCGAGTAAAGGGTCAGCCCCTCGAGCGCGTCCCATCCGGTCAATTTGGCGAAATCCAGCGTGCCACGGAATTTGAACTCGTCGTCATATCCGAAACGCTGTTGAAGACCGCCGTCAACGTTCCAGAGGAAGTTGGCCTTCCATTCCACCCCAAGTTTCAGCCCATGGTCCTCAAGTGTGTCGCGAACGCCGAACCAGTTGCCTGACGCATATTTGCCATTCCACCATTGCGCAGGCGCCGAGGCCTCGGCCTTAGGCTCAGAAGGTGACGTCTGTCCGGCTTGGGCCCCGAGGGGAAAACCCCACGCCAGCCCAAAGGCAGCCAAACCCGAAATGACTTTGTTTTTATTCATTCTTACTTAACGAGCAATAGCAGCCAGCAATTACCGGGCCGCCATGCCCCTCTTCCCAATACGGTTAAGGTTCCCTTTCAAATAACGATGTATTTAGTCGTATATTTGAGCGTGTTTTTAGTATCTTTGAACCAATTGTCAACGGGATTTTTGCCGTCCGTTCGAAAAAACTTGACTACTCGGCATGTAGAGGATGCGTCCGCATTGGGGGCAGTGGACGATCTCTTTTGCCGCTCGGACTTGGACGACGGTTTGAGCGGTGACCTTCATGTGGCAGCCCATGCAGACTTCATGTTCGAGAGTTGCGACGGCGATGCCGTGTTTGGTCTTGAAGAGCCGGAGGTAGAGTTCTAGGACATCTTCGTCGAGCGCTTTTGCCAGGCGCTCGTGCTCGCTTTTGAGTTCGGCGATGCGTGTTTCCAGGTCGGACTTTTTGGTTTCGAGTGCGATCAGGAGGTGTTCGAGTTTGTTGCGCTCTTCGGCATGCGTCCTTCCGGCGGCAGCGATCTGTGGCGTTAGCTTTTCGAGATCCTCCATGAAATCCAGCTCTCGATCCTCGAGGGCGGTAACGGCCTTTTCGGCGGCCTCGATTTCATGGGCGAGGGCCGCGTATTCTTCGTTTTTTCGGGTTTGGAGCTGTTGCTGTCTGTAGCGGGCGATAGTATCTCTTTTGGCTCGCGCCTCCATTTCGAGGTTTCTCTTCTCGATCTCGATGTCCTTCGCCCGTACCTTGGCCTGGTCGAGCCGAGCTGCGGAGTCGGTGATTTGTTTTTCGCGTGTCCTGCGCTCCTCGGGGAGGTGTGCGAGTTCCGATTGGAAGCTTCGAAGGCGCTGGTCGCGGTCCTGCAAGGTGAGCAGCTTTTCGATCACATCGAGCATTGCCGAATGATGACCGGCCCGCCTGAAATAATCCAGCGAGCAGTTTGCCAGGCTTGCCAGGAGGCTCTTGAGGCAAATCGGGAAGGCTTGGAGATGCGAGGCGGCTTTTTTGGCAAACCGCTAAGCCAGCCCTGCGGGCTGTGCGGAAGCAGGGACGCATGCATCCAACGTTCACCTCGCGTAGGTCGGACATTTTGCGAAGCAAAATTCTATAAAGCAGCCCCTCGATGCGACCTTTTCTCTTCGGACGTCCCTTGGCAGACACTCCCTGATCCGTCCTCAACCATGCTGCTTTATGAAAACTCTTTCCAGAACATCACCGCCGAGATGCCGAGGCCGATGGCGGTGATGAGCTGGCGGACGCGCTGCCGGGAGATTCGTTGGGTCAGGTGGGCGCCGGCGAAGTAGCCGAGCGTGGAGGCCACAATCATGACGGTGGCCTGCGGCCAGTCCACCAAGCCGGAGAAAACGAAGTAGACGCTCGCCACAAGATTGATGAGTGCCGAGAGGACGGTCTTGAGCGTGTTCATCTCGTGGATGTCATGCAGGCCCATCAATCCGAAGACGGCAAGCATGAGGATGCCGATTCCGGCGCCGAAGTAGCCTCCATAAAGCGCCACGAGGAATTGGAGCGCTACCGAGATTACTCCGTGACGGGTGTGGGCTGCGGCTTCTGCTTCGGCGATTCGGACGAAGACGTTCTGCGCCATGAAGAGCACCGTGGCGAACAGGAGCAGGAATGGAACCAGCTTTTCGAAAGTGTCGGCCGGCGTCTTTGTAAGCAGGAGCGCTCCAAGAAATCCGCCGATCACGCTGACCAGGCCGAATCGGCGGATCCAGACTGCTGCGGCGGGGAGGTGCTCTCGATAACCGTATGCGCTTCCGATGATGCCAATGAGCAGGGCAACCGTGCTGGTTGCATTGGCGCGGATCGCAGGCATGCCGAAAGCGAGAAGTGCCGGAAATGTCAGTATCGTGCCTCCTCCTGCGATGGCATTCATAGCGCCGGCGAGCAACGCGGCAACCGAAAGAAAAGAGATCTCGGCCGGTGAAGGCATGAGGAAAGTATTAGTGGGGAACTTTTACGCGAGGCACACCGCTCCCGTCTTGAGACTTGCACACTTAGGCTTAGCCGCCTGTCGGACTTGGGATGAAGCCGGAATTTGAAGTAGCAGGATGGCAGGCGGTGGGCCCTCTTGCACGGTGGGTTTTCGAAGAGAAATTCCACTCGGACTTCTAAGTCCGGCAGCCTGCTCGGAACTCACTCCCTCCATCGACAAGCGTTGGGAGCATCCAGGCCAAGTTGGTCGAGAATGCGCCAGACGACGGTGTCGGCGAGTTCGACGAGAGTCGTAGGGCGGCTATAGAACGAGGGGGAGGCTGGCAGCAAGATGGCCCCCGCTTCGATTACGGCCGCGGCATTGCGGGCGTGGATCAAGTTCCACGGCGTTTCGCGGGGGACGAGGATGAGCTTCCGGCGTTCCTTCAAGAAGACATCCGCCGCGCGCAGGATCAGGGTTTCGCTAATGCCGTGAGCGATGCGGCCAAGTGTTCCCATGGAGCACGGAACGACGATCATTCCGTCGAACTTTGCGCTGCCGCTGGCGAAAGGCGCATTCATGCTCTTGTCGGAATGTTCGATGGCGCCGGGGGGAATTTGTAGTTCGCCGAGTTCTTCGTGGATGACCTGCTTCGCATAGGCGCTGAAGACCAGATGCAATTCATGCTCGGTCCGATCGAGATAATGAAGGAGGCGTTGAAGATAGATAGCTCCGCTGGCTCCGGTCGTGGCAAGGACAAGGCGCATTTTCAAGGAGTTTTTCGAACCTGCGCCAGGCAAATCTCTGGCTGCGAGCTTCCACTCTTAGATCAATTTGGCCTCCTTAAGGGCCTTGCGAATCTCGGAGGTTCTGTTCAAAGCGTCGGAGTATACCTTGTTTGTATTGGCATCAGGCTCGTTGCGAGAGGTTTCATCTACCTGCACGAGCCGGTCGCAGATTTCCGGTAACGTGGCATCCGATGCATTGTCATTGCTCCAAACCCACCCCGCCTGAATGGCCCCGCCGAGTCCGGCCCCTTCTCCGCTTTGGAGGCACACTGTCGGCACGCCGAAAACGTCTGCACACATTTGGCGCCATAGCCGGCTATTGCTGCCGCCTCCGGTAAGCCGAATCTCGGCGGGATGCATGCCGAGTTCGCGGAAGCGCGCGAGTCCATAGCCGAGGCCGAAAGTTACGCCCTCGAACGCCGCGCGGGCCATATGCGGAGCGGTGAAATTCGCGAGCGTAAGTCCATGAAAAACGCCGGTGCCGTTCGGCAGGTCCGGCGTGCGTTCTCCCGTCAGGTAGGGGAGCAGAAGCAGGCCATCGCAGCCGGCGGGGACGGCGCGGATCTGTTCTTCAAGTTGCGCGTAGTCCCAGCCGAAAGACTTGCGGATATGCTCGGTGACTAGCGTGAGGTTCAACGTGCAAATCAGGGGCAGCCAGTTGTCCGTGCTGTCGCAAAAGGCGGCCACTTCGCCCAGTGGATCGATGATTGGAACGGTGGAGAAGGCGAAGAGCGTTCCCGATGTTCCGAGGCTGGCGGTCACGACACCGGGCTGAATGTTGCCGGTTCCGATGGCGGCCATCATGTTGTCGCCGCCGCCGGCACTGACCGACGGCGCCTTGGCAAGACCCCATTTCCTGCAGAGTTCCTCGCGCAAGGTTCCGTGGGGAAGCTTTGAAGATATGAGCGGAGGGAGCTTTCCGGAAAGGCCTTCTGCGATGTAGTCGACGACTTTCGTTGACCACTGGCGTGTCTTCACATCGAGCAAAGCGGTGCCGGAAGCATCGCCGTATTCCATCCTTTTGACGCCAGTGAGCCAGAAGTTCAGGTAATCATGAGGAAGCAGGACACTGTGTGTCCTTTTCAAATTCTCGGGCTCGTTCTGGCGCAGCCACAGGATCTTTGGGGCGGTATAGCCTGTGCGCATGGTGTTTCCGACGAGCGCGATGACGCCGGCAGGGCCGTCGAAATGATCGGTGATTTGATCGCACTGGGCGCTGGTGGTTGTGTCGTTCCACAATTTGGCTGGGCGGACAACCCGGTCCTCCTGATCGAGAACGACAAGCCCGTGTTGCTGGCCGCTGACACCGATGCCGCGAACCTCCTCCTTGCGTGCGCCAAGTTTGGCGATGACTTCGCCGATGGATTGCTCCGCGGCGTCGACCCAATCCTTCGGATCCTGTTCCATGGCGCCGGGTGGCAGGTTCGGAACAAAGCCATAGGCTTTTTGTGCAGAGGCGAGAATTTTTCCGCTCTCCCAGTCGAGAGCGATGGCTTTTGTGCTTTGTGTGCCGCAGTCGATTCCGAGAAAGATCATTGGGGGAGGGATGGGTTAAGGATGAAAAATTACGCTTGGCTCGCGGCCATAAAGAACTTTTGATGTTTCAAGTCCGACAGGCTGCTAGACCATTCCCAGCTTTTGCTTGCCTTCCTCGCTGATTCGGTCCGGAGTCCAGGGCGGATCCCAAACGAGATCAACATTCGCGTCCGTCACGCCGTCGATGGTCAAAATTTTCTGGCGCGCTTCGCTGGCAAGGATCGGACCCATTCCGCAACCGGGCGCGGTGAGGGTCATCTGGACGGAGACATCGTAGCCGCCTCCCTCATGGGATTTGATGTCGAGCGAGTAAACGAGGCCAAGATCGACGATGTTGACGGGAATTTCCGGATCGTAGCAGGTCTTGAGCTGGTCCCATGCGGCCTGCTCAAGATTCCCGTCAACGGGCTTTTCCAAGCTTACTGACGGTTCTTCGCCGATCGAATCGGCATCCTGTCCCTCGATGCGGTAGAGCCCGGCCTGGCTCGGAACGAGGATAGTGAAGGAGCCCCCCAGGGCCTGGGTGATGACGACTTGGGTACCGGCGGGAAGGGTGATTTTTTCACCGCTCGGAATGCGGGTGACTTCGACGTCGCGAGCGGTGGTGGCGGAGGATTGGTGGCTCATGTGGGGAAGTTGATGGCTGAGAGTTGACGGTTGAGGGACGTGTTCCTACGAGTCGTCAATCACCTGCAGTTTTCGGAATTGAGCAGAGAGCTGGATGAAGTTTTGGAAAATCTTTGAGGAAAGGAAGTGGTCCCTTCGAAATGATGCTACTCATCGTGGTCCTTGTTCGTGATGGCGCCTGCCGCCTTGTACCCTGCGAGGTATTGCTCGATGAGGAGCAATCGTCCTTCGCCAGCGCGTTGAACGATCCTTAAGAGGTGGTCCATCGAGCTAACCTCTTCGAGCTGCTCTGTGACGAACCATTGCAGGAATGTCGAGGCGATATGGTTGTTTTCCTTTAGCGCGGTATCCATTAGCGTGTTGATGAGATCTGTGACCATGATCTCCTGCTCCAGAGAGAGTTTCACGGCGTCCTCAGCAAACGGGAAGCGGGCGACGGGCTTGGTGATGGCGGGAATTTCGACGCGCGCTCCCGCATCGGTGAGAAACTTAATGAACTTCATCGCGTGCTCATGTTCCTCGGCTGCCTGTTTGTAGAAGTGCCGGGCGAGGAAGGGCAGCGATTCGGCGTCAAAGTGCGATGCGATGGCCGTGTATTGAATGCTTGCTGCGAACTCGTAGCCGATTTGTTCGTTGATCTTTTCGTTTAGGGCTTGGGAGATGAGCATGCCATCAAGTTCTGTCCGGGCGCTTCAAAGGTCAAGCTCAGGCCCCGCGCAACCTGCCGCAATTTTTGGCAAGAGACCGTCAGCCAGCGGCGACTTTTTTTGATCTATCTTGGAGATGACAACTGCGGACTGCAGCTGCGGATTGGACGACTTAGCGAGATCTCTTTCAACTGGTCGTCGAGCTCCTCGAATTAAAGGTCTCGTTCCGGAAGGGAAGCGAAGAATGATCCCTTCACGGTTGTGAAAGACCAGCCGTCCCTCAGGGTCCTTTTGAAAAAACGTGCAACCTATCGGGATTCGCGTTGTTGCATCCGGTAAATTCAAAAATCCTACCGATGAAACGCACGACACTTCTTTCACTAGCCGGTATCATAGGCGCCGCGGCTCTTGTCATTTCGCAGCTTGGTGCCGCCGACCCTAACCCAACCTCCTCTCCGCAGGAATCCCCGACCGCCAAAGGTCCTCCGCCTCCAGGAGATCCGCAGAAATTCTGTGGAAGCGATCAATTTGGCGGTGCGCGCGATAGATCTCATGGCCCCGGTCGTCATTGGGCACGTCACCGTGATCATGGTGCTGAAGAGCAAATGCTGGATCGTTTGTTGAATCTCACTGAAGAACAGAAAGAAAAAGTCAAAGGGATCATGGAGGCCAGCAGGCCGAAGATCAGAGCGATCCGAGAGGAGCAGAGGGTGAAGATTCAAGCCGTGATGGACGACGCGAGGAAACAGATCCGTCCTGTTCTTTCTCCCGCTCAGCAGAAGGTCTTTGACGATGCGCAGCAGCTCCGGGAGAATGCTCGCAAACTTAAGCAGGAAGCAAGACAGCTTCGTCAGGATAAGGAAGGCGACCAATCCGAATAGCCGAGTAGGTTCGCGGCTCGTGGGGCGGCCACAATAGGCCGCCCCATTTTTTTCTGGATTGAGACGATTGCCGGGGAGAACAGAACCTGCTCGGGCTTCTCGGGCAAAGGCATTTCTAAGTCTTTGTTTTGCCTTGGGCAGATCGATGGAGCACTCAGACGGGGCAAGCAGAAATAGTAGCAACCAACCGTTAGCAGGATGCTCTTCATTTATGCGGGCTTGCGCCTTTTTCGGATGGCGGTATTTTGAGGGCGATGGAGACCACCGCTGCGCCGGTCAACTACAAGATCGGCAACGAGAAGTTGATTCGCGTGCTGGATGCTGCGAGTGCGAAGTTGCGCGCCCTGCTTGAGCGGCAGGGTCGCGCGGACGGTGCATTGCGTGTATCGGTGATCGGCGGCGGATGCTCAGGATTGCAATACAAGATGGACCTCGTGGATGGGCCCGCGAATCGCGATATCCTTGTGCAGTCGAACCAAGTACGCGTGGTTGTCGATCCGAAGAGCGCGCTTTTCGTGAGCGGCTCGGAACTGGATTTCAGTGATGATCTCCAGAAGGGCGGCTTCAAGGTTTCGAATCCGCACGCCGTGGCACACTGCTCCTGCGGAGAGAGCTTTTCCGCATAAGCCAGCCTGCGGCTCGCTTATCTTGCTTTTTGCGGAGCAAAAAATGGAGGATGCGTTTTCGTTATTTGGTCTGGAGCGCAGGCCGCTAATTGATGAGGCGGCGCTCAAAGAAAAATACCTGCGGCTCGCAGCCACGCGGCATCCTGACCTGTCGGGCGGCAATGACGAGAAATTTCATCTGTTGCAGGACGCATACAAGACTCTTCGCGAGCCAGCAGCGCGATTGAGGCATCTCGTGGAATTGGAATTTCCGGGTGGCGGGATTCAGAGTGAGTCTACGCCTCACACGGAGCTTTTCATGAGTGCGGGAAGTGCAGTGCAGGCGGCAAAAGCTGTTTTTTTGCGCTCGGAAAACACCACCACTGCTCTGGCTCGCGCCTTGCTTGCGCCGGATATCGCAGCGGCTCTGGAGCAGGTGCGGGGGGCATTGCAGTCTATCCAACAGGCGCGGGACCAATTGACGGTGCGTCTTGAGAATCTCGACATGCGCTGGCCTGAAGTTTCTCCTGACGAGCTGGCCGATCTGGCGTCGTCGTTTACGTTTCTTTTGCGATGGAAGTCCCAATTGTCCGAATGGGAATTCCGCTTGGTGAACGGATGAAAGGGGAGCGCATCGCGTCCCGCGCGCGGTGGCCCGCATCCTGCGGGACACCTCAATTCGTTGACAACGACATCAGTAAGACCATGCCTTCGGCGGGACGCCGAAGGCTGCACGCGGGACGCGCCGCAGTGAGTCGCGTTCCCGCGTGCGGCCACGTTGCCGCCGCCGTGAGTCGCGTTCCGCGGCAACGCGGTCACGCGATGACCTACGCGGCTCACGCGGCGCGCCAACGCGGTCTCGCGATGCGCTCCCCTTTTCTCCGTGAAATTGTTCTCCGAACTTGGAGAATGGCTTGATGATTGTCGGCATTGATCTTGGTACGACGAACTCGCTCATTGGCGCGATGGACTCCGGATTTCCGGTGTTGTTTGCCGATTCGGCTGGGCGCAGGCTGACGCCCTCGGTGGTGTATTTTCCTGAGGAAGGAGAACCGGTGGTCGGCTACGAGGCGTTGCGCTACGAGAAAGAAGCCATCTTTTCAGTGAAGCGTCTGATGGGGCGACGAGTGGGTGAGAGCGAGGCGGATCGGAATATCATTGAGACGCGAGGTGGGCCCGCTCGCCTGCGGGCCCGCGGGAGAACGGTTTCCCCCGAGGAGGTCTCCGCGTTGATTTTGAAGAAGTTGAAGGCGGATGCGGAACGAGCGCTCGGATGCGTCGTCGATCGGACCGTGATCACGGTTCCCGCTTATTTTAACGACGCGCAGCGCGCGGCAACGAAACGGGCCGGCGAATTGGCGGGCTTCACGGTTGAACGCCTCTTGGCCGAGCCGACGGCGGCTGCATTGGCCTATGGATTGGACCGGCTTGTCGATAACGCCAAGGTTGCGGTGTACGATCTTGGGGGAGGAACTTTTGACGTGTCAGTGTTAGAGCTGAATGGCGGGGTTTTTCAGGTGTTGGCGACGAATGGCGACACTCAACTTGGCGGGGATGATCTCGACGCGGCCATCGCGGGAAGATTCGGGCTAACGCGAGCAGAGGCGGAAACCGTCAAGAGAAAGCTCTCCGGACCTGAGAACTGCGACTTGTCAATTTCGAAATCCGTTTTCGAGGCCATCTGCCGTCCAATCATCGAGCGAACGCGGAAGCATTGCCTTCGATCACTGCAAGACGCGGGATTGAAGCCGGAAGATTTGAATGAGGTGATTCTCGCAGGTGGGGCAACGCGGATGCCTTTGGTGCGGGAGTTTGTGCGTGCAGTCTTCGGCAGGGAGCCCAACACCAGCCAGCATCCGGACGAGGTGGTGGGGCTGGGCGCCGCTATTCAGGCGGGGATTCTCGACGGAGCGGTGCAGAATGTCACGCTGCTGGACGTGACCCCGCTCTCGCTAGGAATTGAAACCTTTGGCGGGCTCATGAATGTGCTCATTCCGCGCAATACGACGATTCCCTGCAAGGCCGGTGAGATGTTTACGAATGCCGCCGCGAATCAAGTTTCGATGCGGATCACCGTGTTGCAAGGGGAGCGCGAGATGGCGAGAGACAACTGGAAGCTGGGGAACTTCGAGATTCCTTTCGCCCCCGCGGCGCGCGGAAAGGCGCGGGTGGGAGTACAGTTTGAGATCGATGCCGACGGGCTGCTGAGCGTTATCGCGCGTGATATCGCCACGGGACGCGACACAAAGGTAAAAATGCAGAGCGCGGTCGAGGTGAGCGACGAAGCTGTCGAGAAAATGCTCTCTGATTCGCTGGAACATGCTTTTGAGGACATGGATGAACGCGCGTTTACCGAGGCGTGTTTGAAGGCGGACGAGATGTTGCCTGCTGTCGAGATGGCGCTCCAACGGCTACGCGGCGAAGTCGCGCCTGAGGAACGAGAAACGATCGCGGGGCTAGTCCGCCAGATCCTCGAAGCGAAAGAGATGCGTTCGCTTTCAAATCTGAGGACGGCATTGAACGAACTGGATAGAATCACCGAGCCGCTTGCCGCGCGGCTTGTTGAAGCGATCATGCAGGGGAGGCTGTAGCAAGGGGAGCGCCAACGCGGTCTCGCGTGGCGCTCCCCAATCTTTCAAGAGCCGATCTCGTCGCCCAGGCGTCTTCCCGGTTTTAGATAGTTGACCGCGTAGTCCCTCACGGCATCTTCGAGCGTGGTCGTGGGAGTGTCATAGTTCGTTGAGCGCAGCTTCGAAATGTCTGCACAGGTGTAATACTGGTATTGGTTCTTGATGCTTTCCGGCATTTCGATGAACTCGATGTTCGGCGGAATGTTCAGCGCGCTAAAGAGAGCATTTGCGAGGTCGTTCCAGGTGCGGGCGACTCCTGCGCCGATGTTGTAGAGGCCAGCGGCGGCCGGGGTCTCGGCCAAGTGAAGAGTCATGGCGACAGCGTCCTTTACGTAGACGAAATCGCGCATTTGCGCGCCGTCGGCGTATTCGGGCTTGTAGCTTTTGAAGAGACGGATCTTTGCCGTGGTGACGATTTGATCGTAGGCCTTGCAGACCAGGCTTCGCATATCACCCTTGTGGTACTCGTTCGGGCCGAAAACGTTGAAGTACTTGAGGCCCACGATTTTCGGCAGCATGGCCTCGTTCTGCGCGTAGAGGTCGAAGAGGTGCTTCGAGTATCCGTAAAGATTGAGAGGACGAAACGCGCGGAGGTTTTCGCTCTTGTCGTCCATACCCGCAGAACCGTCACCGTAAGTTGCTGCTGATGAAGCATATATAAATCGAATTCCCGTGGCAATTGCCCATCGGCAAAGGCCCTTCGTGTACCCGAAGTTGTTTTCCATGACGTATGCGGCGTCCGTAACTGTGGTGGACGAACAGGCGCCAAGGTGGAAGCACGCCAGGAATTTGCCATGGGAGCCAGCATCCTGTTTGAGATCCTCGAGAAGTCTGTCAGGGGGGATAAAGTCTTCAAAGGCAAGCGGGGCAAGATTGCGCCACTTTTCGTCATTGCCGAGATGATCGCTGACGACGATCCGGGTGATGCCACGCACGTTCAGTTCATGGACGAGAGCGCTCCCGATAAAGCCTGCGGCGCCTGTGACGAGCACGCGACCCTTTGAACTCAGGAGGGTTTCCTTCTTCGCTGATGCGATCGCCGCGCGAGCACTATTGCGTTGGCCAGCCGAGGTCTTCAAAAGTTTCGTCATAACGAGAAGTTCTACCCGGGAAAATAACTTGAGCGCTTGCAAGCAACTCGCGCGCTCTCCGTTTGTTGCCCTCGATGATCTGAGAGGCTGCTTGCGCGTAATACCATGCCGGACCATTCCCGGGAAATTTCATTCGGGCAAGCAGCTTTTCGGCCTCCTCGGCTTGGTCCATCAGCAGAAGACAGAGAACGATCTTGAACAGCAGGAGCTCGTTGGCGGGATCAGCCCTCAGCATCTTGGAAAAAGAGTAATGCCTGCGAGTAGTGTTTTTCGAGGAACAAGCTTTGCACGGCAACAGTAAATCATCTTGTCCGAATCCTCGGCCGTGGCTAAGTTTCGGTATGGTGACCAAGTTTTCGGGTTCACTGGCTCTTCTCCTCCACGCTCATCTCCCATTTGTTCGGCACCCCGAACACGAAGAGTTTCATGAGGAGGATTGGCTCTTTGAGGCTGTCGTTGAGACCTACATTCCTTTGCTGCGCATTTTTCGGCGACTCGCCGCTGAGCGCGTTCCAGTGCGATTGGCTTTAACGATGACTCCAACGCTTTGTGCCATGTTGCGAGATCAGCTTCTTCAGAACCGCACCGAGCGATACCTTGATCGTGGTATCGAGCTTTCTCGGCTCGAGGTCGAACGGACGGCAGGCGACGCGCAACTCAACGAACTGGCGCGTCTTTATTCTGAGCGCTTTGTCTCCGCTCGGGATTTTTATCTCACCGAGATCCAGCGTGACGTTGTTGGCGCGTTTGCGCAGCTACAGGAGGATGGCATGCTGGAGATTATCACCTGTGGGGCGACGCACGGCTTCCTACCGCTCATGGAGTACTGTCCCGAGGCAATGCGGGCGCAAATCTTGATCGGCCGCGATGAGTATCGCGAATGTTTTGGACGTGATGCCATGGGCATCTGGCTGCCCGAGTGCGGCTATATTCCCGCTGTAGGCAAAATATTGCAGGAGGCGAATCTGCGGTGGTTCGTTATAGATGCTCACGGATTGATGTTCGGCGAGCCTCGGCCGCGTTTCGCGATTTTCTCACCCTACTACACACCTGCTGGGCCGGCGGTCTTTGGCAGAGATCGAGAGTCCAGCAAGCAGGTTTGGAGCGCTCGGGAGGGGTATCCGGGCGATTCAGCCTACCGGGAATTCTATCGAGATATCGGGAAAGAGCTGCCGGAGGACTACCTCGCCGCGGTCTATCCGGACGTCGGTCATCGCCGCTACTCCGGCATCAAGTATTATCGGATCACAGGCAGCGAAAATAAGCAATATTACCGGCGCGACTGGGCTATGGGAGCGGCAGACGCCCACGCGAATCACTTCCTTCAAAGCCGGGTCCAGCAGATCGAGGAACTGCACGAAATGCTCCCAGTCGAGCCGATCGTGCTAAGCCCCTTCGACGCAGAGCTCTTTGGGCACTGGTGGTTTGAAGGTCCGGAATTTCTCGATCACTTTTTGCGCAAGGCCGCGTATGACCAGAAGGTCTTTCAACTGACGACTCCTTCGATCTACCTCTTCAACCATCCCACTCTGCAGATGGTTAGTCCCTCGCCATCGAGTTGGGGCAATAAGGGCTATTGGGAGGTCTGGCTCGATCCCTGCAACTCGTGGATCTATCCGCACCTTCACGCCGGGGCAGCGAGAATGACTGAGATGGCGCGCAAATTTGCCAATACGGGCTCGAAGTATTTCGATCGGCTCCTCAGACAAATGGCCCGCGAGCTTCTTCTAGCGCAGTCGAGCGACTGGGCTTTTCTCATGAAAACCGGCACTGCCCGGGAGTATGCCGAAAAGCGTACGCGTGATCATCTCCTGCGCTTTATGAAGCTCTATGAACTGGCCAGGGATGACCGCAGCGACGAGGCGCTGCTTGCCGCCTGTGAGGAAAGGGACAATCTTTTCCCGAATTTGAATTGGCATTATTACGCTTGAGGAAAATCCTGCTCGCACTTCTCGCGGGATTACTACCCGCCTTATCGTCCGCGCGGGAGCAGCGATTCGCCTTCGCCTTGCCGGAAGTGGAGGGCCGCATCAGCCTCGGCGTGTTTGACTCTGAGGGGAAGCTCGTGCGCACGCTCTGCGTTGGCGCTCCGGAGACGGACTTCTTCGTGGGTCTCAATGGCCTCATTACGACTTGGGACGGAAGGGACGACTATGGAGAGCCGCTGACCGCTGGAAAATACCAGGTCCACGGTTATCTGGTTGGCGACGCTCTGAAGGCAGAAGGGGTAGCGTATCACTTCAACGATTGGATCGATGATGAGAAATCACCTCGGATCACGCGCATCGAAGATTTTCGCAGGCAGCCGGGAGGCTTTGTTGCGCTCGCGGAGGTTTTGGACAGCAACAGGCCTTTGGTTTTCCGATTCGACCAGCTGCGAGGATTTCTCTGGACAAATTCTTTGAACGCTGCTGTCGCGGCAACAAGATTCCCAGCGAGGGAACCTTTGCTCCCCGGCCAAGGTTCTGACGCAGGGTTTCCGTTGGCTGAATTCGCGGGCGCGGCGAGCCTCTCATCACCGGTCACGAGGCGCATGCTCGCGGCAACGGACCACTATGCAGCAGTGTTGTTCGCGGGAAGCATGCACCTGCTGAGAATGGATGACGGGACGACGATCAAAACGCAACCGGAGAATATTGCTCACGCGGCCTGCATGGAAGCAAGCGACGACACGCTATTTGTTGGAGCTTCGGAGAGTATGGCGAGAATTACCCTGCCGGCGCTCGATCCAGTCAGCGATGAGAAAACTCCCGTCGCCTTCAACGCGTTGGCGGTGAACGGAGAACGGAAACTGGGCGCTTCATCGAGTGGCAACGAGGTTTGGGAATCGACAGACGCACAGTGGAAAAAACTGCCTCTTGTGGCCGCCGTGTCTAGCCTTTCTTTTGGATTGGAGGGAACGTTCTGGGTGACGGCCACAGATGCAGAAAATGGCAAACCCTTTACAGGCCAGTTTGACAAAGAGGGCGAATTCCTGCGCGCCTATCGCGACGAATTTTCACCCGTGAAGGTCTGTGCCTCGACTGCGATCGAGGAAATCGCGGTTCTTGAAACAAGCGGCTCCGCGCAGCGTCTGCGCGTGCTTTCCCTGGTAAAGGAAAACCCGGATGCGCCCGGCGATTGGGCGATCGCCTTCGAGAAGACCATCCAGGACTGCCGAAGATTTGGAATCGTCGATGGCAGACTTGCTGCGGATGCGGGAGTTACTGTCCAGGTTGATCAAGTGAATATCGCGCTGGCGACGGGAGGTCTGACGCCGTCCTCGCATTCGCTCGCAGTCCGAGTTGCCTTCGATCACGCCGGTCTTTGGCTCGAGACGCGATCCGGGCTCCGACTTGCCTTTCTCGCTAGCCAGCCTAATGTGCGTCGGGTCGCTCTCCTGCTCGGGCCGGGAAAGGAATTCCTGACCGTGTATGCCGGGGATGACGCTGTGGTCGCAGAGTATGGTGTCAGGGGCTTGGGAGACATCGTCGAGATTGACGCCGGCGAGGTTGAGCTTCCTTAGCGGTCGTGGGCCTGGAATGAGAACGTTCCAGAGGGGCAAATCGAAATCGCGTCGTCCTTCTTGACGGGCTCGAAGCGCCAACTACACCACATTGACCCGCTTCTGGGATGATTTATCACAAGAGAGTGACTTTCAAAAAATTGATTTCCTCTGTGGCTATCGCCTTCGTTTTTTTCGCGACGAGCGCTCGGGCGGTTGAGGAGATCAAGGTTCCGTTCAATTTTCAGTGGGGAGAAGCCGCGCAGCGCCTTGAAGACAGTCTGAAACGTGTGCAGGCACGGGTGGTGGATCGCAAACAGGTCCGAAACCGTCAATGCCTAGTTGTCGAGGGGATTCCTCAACGCCTCTTGCAGCGTGCGCTGTTTTACTTCGAGAACGATTCGCTCAACGAAATCGAACTGCACTACGGCGATTCCTCATGGGATTCCACCCGTTACGGAAGCTTCTTTGATCAGACGCGTCGCAACATCGAGAGCAAATACGGAATTGGCCGTGTCGTGGCCAGGCAGAAGACGCGGGACGGCGACGTGCTGGAAACCCTCATCGGCTATCAGTGGACACAGGACACCACGACATTAGTCCTCTACTATTATACGGCAGAGAACGGTGCGGACAGCTATCGGCTGCTGAGCTTGCACTACCGGGGCTATTAGGGAACGCAGCCTGAGCGCTACGGGTCAGAAATCGTCGCCATGAGACGCAGCCTCGCCAGTCTAACCGCGGATGGCGCGGATTACACGGATAAGGCCTCGATTGCATTGCAATCCGCGTTTATCCGCGCCATGCGCGGTCTATACTTTAGAGCATTTGGTTCACGAAAATCTCCCTGTCGAAAACTGCGAAATCTTCGAGCTTTTCTCCGGTGCCGATGAATCGGGTGGGGATTCCGAGCTCGTGCTGAATTGCCACAACCACGCCACCCTTGCCGCTTCCGTCGAGCTTGGTGAGAACGATCCCTGTGAGCCCGATCGCTTGATGGAATTCCTTTGCCTGGACGAGAGCGTTCGAACCTGTTGTCGCGTCGACGACAAGCAAGCGTTCGTGGGGCGCCTCGGAGTCGTGCTTCGAGAGCGTGCGCTTCACCTTGGCCAGCTCTTGCATCAGGTTGCCCTTGGTATGTAAACGTCCCGCCGTGTCGCAAATGAGGAACTCGATGTTGCGGCGATAGGCGCTCGACCAGGCATCGTAACAAAGGGCTGCAGAGTCGCCACCATACTGACCGGTGAGGACTTCCACGCCGATGCGTTCGCTCCATGTTTGCAACTGTTCGATCGCTGCAGCTCGAAAGGTGTCCGCAGCCACGAGAAGGCTGGTGTAGCGGTTCGTCTTGAACCAGTGGGCCATCTTCGCGGCAGAAGTTGTCTTTCCGGTTCCATTGACTCCCACGATGAGAATGGCTTTCGGTTTCGCGGGCAGGGGCCGAATGGGCGGCACACTGAAGGGCAGGGCTTCCTGGATTTCCTTTCGGCAAACTTCGGCGACGGTTTCGGCATCAACTTCGCTTCCGCGCTCGCGCAGTGCATCGAGAATGCGCATGGTCATCGGGACGCCGAGGTCGGCGCGCAGGAGCGTTTCCTCCAGTTCGTCCCAATCCACTGGTTGCGCGGTGAACTTCGCGACAAGATTTTTCAGGAATCCAAGTGGCATAGGCCCTTGCGGTGTTCAGTGAGAGGTGAGGCGTGACTCGACATTTGGATTTGGTGGGGAGTGGTGAGGTAACTCTCGTCATCACTGATCATGGGTCGTCTGTTTCACCGTCCGTGCCGGCCGGTTCAGGGCGCCGCGAATCTGGTCGAGGACACCGTTCACAAAGCGGCCCGATTCCTCAGTGCTGTATTTTTTTGCGATCTCAATGGCCTCGTTGATTGAAACTACTGGCGGAATTTCGGCGCAGTGAAGCATTTCGTAGATCGCGACTCGCAGCACATTGCGATCGACCACAGATATCCGGGCGAGCTCGTAGTTTTGAGTGTTCTTGCGGATCGCGTCGTCAATGGCTTGCTGGTGTTCGATGGCACCCTGGACGAGGGCGTTGCAGAATCGACGCGCACTCGGGCTGAGGCCGCGAAATTTGTAGTAGGCGGGCAGATCGCTGTCCCCGTTGAGATCGCGAAGATAGAGGTATTGAACAGCCGCTTCGCGGCCCTCGCGTCGGACACCCATGATACTAATTCGCCTTCGAAGACAATTCCTTCACCGTGCGGGCTATGGCCACAGCTGCGCGGGCCGCCTCGATCCCGCGATTGAGTTTTGCCCCAAGGCATCGCGCTTTCGCCTGTTCCTCGTTCTGGAGAAACAAAACTTCATGAATGACAGGAACACTGAACTCCAGGGCGAGATTCATGAGGGCGCCAGTGACGCTTCGTGCAATAAGTTCGGCGTGCGCCGTTTCACCCTGCAAAACAACGCCAAGCGCGAGAATGACATCGAATTTCCTCTGCATGGCGACGAGCTTGACAGCCAGGGGGATCTCGAAAGAACCCGGAACCCGAACGAGGGAAACATGCGCTCCTGGCTCAAGTTCGTTGATTTCCGCAGTCGCAAACTCCACCAAAGGCTGAACGTAGGTGTTATTGTATTGGCTGGCTACGATGGCAAAGGAAAGGCTCGCTTTTGTTGTAATACTCGGACGGATGAACGGAGTCTTCGACATCTGAAGAGATGTTGGCGCAAAAGTGCCAACTCTCAAGTCCAATCAAAGTGGCCCAAGCTTTGTAATTGCCTTCGATTTTCGGCAAATCGGGGACGAGGGACGATTCTCCGGGTCAGAGGAGATGCCCCAGCTTTGCCTTTTTCGTGGCAAGGTATCTTGCGTTATGCGGGTTGGCTGTCGAGCGGATGGGAACTTGCTCCACGATCTCCAGTTCATACCCTTCGAGACCAACGACCTTGCGCGGGTTATTGGTGAGCAGGCGGATCTTCCGCACGCCGAGGTCCACGAGGATCTGCGCCCCAAGACCGTAGTCGCGAAGGTCGACAGGAAATCCGAGCTTTTCGTTGGCCTGAACCGTATCGAGTCCCTCTTCCTGAAGCTTGTAAGCATGGATTTTGGGCGCGAGGCCGATTCCGCGGCCTTCCTGCCGCATATAAACGAGAATGCCTGTGCCGGCTTGTTCGATTTGGGTAAGGGCTTGGTGCAATTGCGAACCGCAATCGCACCGTCTCGAGCCGAAGACGTCGCCCGTGAGACACTCGCTGTGGACGCGAACCAGGGTCGGTTGGTTCGGATCGATATTGCCCTTGACGAGTGCAAGATGGTGCCGTTCGTCCACGGTGGAACGGTAGAGGTGCAGTACGAATTTTCCGTAGTCGGTCGGCAAGGAGACCGTCTGCTCACGCTCGACCAGCTTTTCCTGTTTGCGGCGATAAGCGATCAGGTCCTGAATACAGCAGATTTTCAGCCCGTGCTTTTTCTTGAACTTGAGCAGCTGGGCCAGCCGGGCCATTGAGCCGTCCTCATTGAGGATTTCGCAGATGACGGCGGAGGGATCGAGGCCAGCGAGGCGGGCCAGGTCGATGGACGCCTCCGTGTGACCCGCACGGCGTAAAACGCCCCCAGGTTTCCCTTGCAGCGGGAAGACATGGCCGGGCTGCACAAGATCCGTCGAGACCGACTCTGAGGCGGCAAGCACCTTGATCGTCAATGCGCGGTCCTTGGCGCTGATGCCTGTCGTGATTTCCCTTGCGGCGTCGACAGATACGGTGAAATCCGTCTTATGCATTTCGCGGTTGTGGGCGACCATGCGTTGCAACCCCAGCTGGCGGGCTCGCTCCTCGGTGATCGGCGCGCAAATTAGTCCCCGGCCATGCTTCGCCATGAAATTGACGGCAGCATTGGTGACTTTCGAAGCCGCCATAACGAGATCGCCTTCGTTTTCACGATCGGCGTCGTCAGTGACGATGACCATGCGTCCCTTCCGGATGTCTGCGATAGCTGCGGGGATGGAATCAAAATGCATACTCATGGAGCGATAAAGAAAACTAAGCAGGAATTAGGATGAACAGGAGGACTTTCTCTCGGTCCGTGAACGGATCGAGGCCTCGTTCACCTTTTCCTCGCCTCGCGGAAAATGCGCCTGCCCGACGCGCGGATTGACCATGCCAAGACCAAGGTTGGCTACGAAATTCCGCTTAACTGCCACTTCTACTGCCACGAGCCGCCGCGCCCGCTGGAAGTCATCGAGGCGGAAATCAAGGGCTTGGAGGAGGATTTTGAGGCTGCTTAAGGACGGAAAGGACAAAAACGACACAAACGATTTACCGGCATTTGATGCTCGGTATCCTTGTGTCGCTTCCGTCCCTCCTTGAAGGTGAATCCCATGCCCGAACACTTCATCCCACCCCACGGCGGCTACGAGAATCTCCTCTCCTTTCAGAAAGCCCGTATCGTCTATGATGGCACTGTGCGGTTCTGCCAACGCTTCCTGGAAAAGCGCGACCGCACCCGCGACCAAATGGTGCAGGCCGCCCGTTCCGGCAAGCAGAACATCCTCGAAGGCAGCCGGGCTTCCGGCACGTCCAAGGAAACCGAGATCAAACTGACCAACGTCGCCCGCGCAAGCTTGGAGGAGTTGCTCGAAGACTTCCGCGACTTCATCCGATTACGCGGCATCCAGGAATGGACCAAGGAGCACTCGCACACGCGGCGTCTCCGGCAACTAAACCGCCAACCCAACGCCGACTACGAGACCTTCAAGAAAGGCGTTGAGCATCCTGACCCGGCGATTGCCGCCAATGTGATGATTGGCCTGATCAAGCTGACCAACTACCTCCTTGATCAGCAGCTCCGCCAGTTGGAGGATGCCTTCGTGAAGGATGGCGGCCTGCGCGAGCGCATGACCCGGGCCCGCCTCGTCGAACGCGCGAAAGACAAGAGCCGATGAACCTTTCCTGCCGTCACTTCTGTCCTTTTGGTCACTGGAGACTCTCCCAGTGAAACCCCCGACCTACTCGCGCTACAAACCCAGCGGCATTGAATGGCTCGCAAACCCAGCGGCATTGAATGGCTCGGCGACGTGCCGGAGCATTGGGAAGTTGAAGCGACTGGAGACTTCCGCGACCTCTTAGGCAAGCGACCTGGACAAAGTCCCGCCGAAGACGAATTGCCCGTCCGCCTCTGCATTACATGGACGTTCATCACCGCGGACGAAATCCGCCGCATTGACCTGAGGGAGGGCGATGTTGTCATCACCAAGGATCGGGGGAATGGATGCGCGAGTACTTGCTGGGTTAGTCAATCTTACTGGCAAGCTTCGCATCCCGCTCCGTTGCGCATGGCTTCGATCGAACAGGCGAGTTGCTCCTCGGCGGTATATTCCCGCTTGCCACCGGCGATGCCGCTCACTTCCTTTTTCATGGAAACCGTGGCCTTTTCGATGTTTGAGGCCTGGAGGGTTCGGAGATAGTATGTCGTTTTGAGGCCGACATGCCATGCGCGGCGATACATGTGGCTGAGCGTTTTCATTTCAGGCTGGGCGAGGAAGAGATTGACCGATTGGGATTGGTCGATCCACTTCTGGCGGCGCGCGGCCGCGTCGATGATGGCGTTGTAACCGACAGAAAAAACTGTCGCATGCTTTTGCTTCAGACGCTCGGGAATGGCGTCAATATCCTTCAACTCACCGTCGAAGTATTTGAGCTGATCGACCATTTCCTCGTTCCAAAGTCCCTCCTTTTTGAGGTCAAGGACCAACTCCCGGTTAAGCACGATGAATTCGCCGGAGAGGTTGGACTTCACGTAGAGGTTCTTGTAATTCGGCTCGATGCAGGGGGTGGTGCCTGTGATGTTCGAAATGGTCGCGGTCGGGGCGATGGCAAGGACATTGGAGTTGCGCATGCCATGCTTTTTGATCTTGTCCCGAACGGGATTCCAGTCCATGCGGCCGCCGCGGGGCACGTCAATCTTGATGCCGCGTTCCATCTCGAGAATCTCAATGGTATCCTGTGGAAGCAGACCGCGGTCCCACTTAGAGCCGCGATAGCTCGGATAGGCGCCGCGTTCGGTGGCAAGATCACTGGAGGCGCTGTAAGCGCAATAAGCGACCGCCTCCATGAATTCATCGTTGAATTCAACAGCTTCCTGGCTGGCAAAGCCTAGCCCTTTTTTGAAGAGGGCGTTCTGCAGACCCATCACGCCGAGACCGACGGGCCGATGGCGCATGTTTGCCCGTCTGGCGGCCTCGGTCGGGTAGAAGTTGATGTCGATGACGTTGTCGAGCGCGCGAACGGCAACGGTAATGGTCTCGCGAAGAGTTTCGAAATCAAGCGAGCCGTCGTCGTGGATGTGTGTATCCAGGATGAGGGAGCCCAGATTGCAGACTGCGGTTTCCTCCTCGCTGCTATTGAGGGTAATTTCTGTGCACAGATTCGAAGAGTGGATGACGCCCGCGTGGTCTTGCGGCGAGCGCAGGTTGCACGGATCCTTGAAAGTGAGCCAGGGGTGGCCGGTTTCGAAGAGCGCCTTGAGCATTTCCTTCCAAAGATCGATCGCCGGGATTGCGCGTCCGTAGATTTTCCCTTCCTTTGCGAGCCGCTCGTAATGGGTATAGCGCTCCTCGAACTTGCGCCCGTAGGCGTCATGGAGATCAGGGACTTCGTTTGAGCGAAAAAGCGTCCAGTCCTTGCGAGCTTCCATGCGTTTCATGAACAGGTCTGGCACCCAGTTTGCGGTGTTGAGGTCGTGGGTGCGGCGTCGTTCGTCGCCTGTGTTGATGCGAAGCTTCAGGAAGTCCTCGATGTCGTTATGCCAGGTCTCCACGTAAGCGCAGCCGGAGCCTCGGCGTTTGCCGCCCTGGTTGACGGCGACGAGCTGGTCGTTATGGAGCTTGAGAAACGGAATTACGCCCTGGCTTTCTCCGTTTGTGCCCTTGATGTAGCTTCCGGTTCCGCGCACAGCCGTCCACGAACCGCCGAGTCCGCCCGCCCATTTGGAGAGGAAGGCATTTTCGGCGATGCCGCGGAGCATGATGCTCTCGATATTGTCATCCACCTTGTAGAGGTAGCAGCTCGAGAGCTGGCTGTGCGGGGTGCCCGAGTTGAAGAGGGTCGGCGTGCTTGAGCAGAAGCGGCGTGATTTGTAGAGATTGTAAAGGCGGATGACCCACTCTTCCCGGTCCTTTGGCTCTTGCAAAAAGAGGCCCATGGCCACGCGCAGCCAGAAAAACTGGGGCGTTTCGATGCGGCGGGCGGGCTGGCGGGTTTTGTCGACGATGAGATAGCGGTCGTAAAGGGTTTGGATGCCGAGATATTCGAAGTCGAGGTCGGCGGAAGGGTCGAGGGCATCAGCCAGCTTCTCAATATCGTATTGCAGGAGCTTTGGGCTGAGTCGCTCGATCGCGACGCCGTGCCGGAGGTAACTCTTGAACGCTTTGCGGTGCGCTTCCTTGAGGCCCTCTATGCCGTCGCGCATAATGCTCCAGACGAGAACCTCCTCATAAATGTAGGAGAGGAGGATGCGTCCGGCGAATTTGGCAAAATCGGCATCCTTTTCGATCAGCGACCTGGCATTCAGGATGATCGTGCTGCGCAGGCCCTCCTCGCTGATTTCTGCGCCGATGGAGCGGCGAAGCTCCCGTTCGATACGGTGCTCGTCCAAGCAGAGATCCAAACCAATGATGGCAAATTGAATGCGCCGCTTGAGTTCGCTGCCGTCCCAAAACACGCTCTGGCCGTCCTTGCCGCGGACGACTACAAGAGAGTCCTGCTCGGCATCCGGCGCAGGTTGCGCGGCTTCCTCACGCATGCGGGTGCGCTGGGCCCGGTAAAGGATGTAGCTCTCGGCGACCTTGTAGAATCCCTGCCGCATCAATTCCTCTTGAACCATGTCCTGCACATCCTCGATGTGAACAAAGGCGCGATCGCCGAGGCGGATCCGAGCCGTTACCGCGCGAGCGATCTTAACGGCGCTTTCGGCGTCTTCCTTGGTGGTGAGAAACGCCTTGCGGCACGCAATTTCAATCTTGCTTTCGTTCCAAGGCACGACGGCGCCATTGCGGCGGATCAGGCGGACGGTGATAGGCGCCGAGGCCGCATGACCGCTCGCGATCTCGCCGGCATGTCCGGAGCCTTTGGCGGACCGTTTAAAAACAAGGCTCTTGGCAACGTCGTGCGCGTCATTTTCGATGAGAGCCTTTTCGATGAGCAGGGAAAGGTCGTATTCTGAAAGCTTGAGGCCATGACCCTCCCGGATGTGGTCGAGGAGGCGTGTGGCGACAGAATGGGCGACGTTTGCAACGAACGCGCGATTCTCCTCGTTAAAGATATCCTTTTCTTCGCGCGAGAGGAGAAGGTCCGTGAGGGCGGCGCCGATTTCGTCGGCAACATCGGCGAGGTTGAACTGCCGCTCATCTCCGGTGCCGCGCGTAACGATGACCTCGGGAAGCGCGGTCTCGAACGAGGAGTCGCCGAGTGCTTCGCGCCAAGCAAAGCCGGGCTTCTGGTCGAGCGGCGTGGTGGCCAGGCGCTTCAGCGCGAGGTCTTCTGCGAGAGAGATGTGACGGAGCATGGGGAGTTTTCAGGATGGAGTTTGTAAGCCCTGGCGAATGTGGCATACGCGGGAAAGCATATTTCGCTCAACACCTTAAATATGCCTAGAGTTCGTCATCTGACACAGGGGCGAGAGAGGATTTTTTCTGATATTCGGTGACTTTGGATTCGAAGAAATTTGCTTCCTTTTTCATATCCATCAATTCGGAGAGCCACGGGAGGGGGTTTGCGCTCGAGCCGTTGAGAGGCTGCAGGCCGACGCCTTCGAGGCGGCGGTCGCCGATGTAGTCGATGTAGGCGAGAAATTCATCCGTGGTGAGACCTACGGCATGAACCGGCAGGCAATCCTTGATGAACCGCTTCTCGAGTCGCACAGCCTCGGCCATGGTGGCACGCAGATCTTCCCGGAAGTCTTCTCTCCAGACATCCGGATTTTCGTCGACGAGCTCGATGAAGAGTTTGCGAAAGAGTTCAATATGATTCGATTCATCGCGCAGGGTGTAGCGAAACATCTGGCCGATGCCTGGGAACTTATTTTGCCTATAGAGGGCCAGTACCATGCCAAAGAGCCCGTAAAATTGCGTGCCCTCCATGCATTGGCCGAAGAGAAAGATGTTCTTTGCAAGGGCCTGCTTGTTTTCGGTACGAGTTAGATCGATGTCGCGGCGCAGCTTGCGGCTATTGTTTACTACGAAATCGGTCTTTTCCTTAATTGTTGCGATATCCTCGAACATCGCCTCGCATTCGTGCGGATTGATGCCGAGTGAACTGATCATATAGACGAGGCTGTCGGCGTGGATGTTTTCCTCGTGAGCATGACGGCCCAGGACAAGCTTGAGTTCAGGTGCGGTGACGACCTCGCGCACGACGTGAAGGATATTGTCCCCGACGATGCCTTCTGCGGCGGAAAAGTAGCCGATTCCCATTTTGATGATCCAGCGCTCGATGTCGGCGATGCCTGTGAGGTCCCGCCATTGCTCACAGTCCTTCTGCATCTGGATGTCCTCAGGCTCCCAGTGGTTGGCCTTCATCGTCTTGTAAAGTCCGTAGGCCCATTGATATTTCAAAGGCAGGATGTTGAAGAACATCGTTTGCCGCCCATTGATGACGCGCTTTGCTGTGTATGCGGCTTCCGCCTTGTCGCGATCGAGGTCAAATTGACGGTCTCCAAGCGTAATCGTGGTCGTGGTCATCTGTCGTTCTTTTTCTCTTGCGGGGGCGTTCCGCCAGGTACCCTAAGCCCTATTCTATCCCCTGTCGCCCAACGGTTCTGGAACACTGCACAACGAAGGCAAAAGAGTCAATATAAATCTATATATGGTGGCCTAATTCTCAATGGCCACAACATATTGTGGTTTCCTGTTTCTCGCTGTAAAGTGATTTCGTTAGGGTACTTAGGTCGGCAAGGAACCTGATTTCCGTATATGGCGATTGAAAGTGCCCTCTCGAGAGATCGCTTCAGCATGCAGGACAATCCCGGGAAATGCGGGCTTTCCAGAAGAATATTTTACGCAAAGATCTCCCTTTATGCGTGATATTTCTTTCGATTTTCTCAAGCGGCTCCTGGAGACTCCTTCGCCTTCGGGCTTCGAAGTTCGCGGTCAGCGCGTCTGGGCCGCTTACGCCGAGCGATTCGCGGAGAAGATCGAGAGCGACTCTTACGGGAATGTCTTCGCAATGCTCAATCTGGAAGGATCGCCGAAGATCCTTCTTGCTGGCCACTCGGACGAACTCGGTTTGATGATTTCGCATATCAGCGAGGACGGGTTTTTGTATTTCAAGGGCATTGGAGGGGTTGATCGGGCCATGCTTCGCGGCCGCCGGGTAATCGTGCACAACATTGCCGGCCCCGTTCCGGGTGTGACCGGGCACCTTGCGATTCACATGCAGGAACCGGACGATCGCAAAAAGGTCCCCGAATTTCATGAAGTTTTCATCGACATCGGTGTCGGATCAAAGGCCGAGGCCGAGAAACTCGTGCGTGTTGGTGACGCGGTTACGATGGACGCCAATGTTCTCAGACTGGCCGGTGATCGGATTGCTGCGAGGGCCTGCGACAACCGGATCGGCACATGGTCCGCGGCGGAGGCGCTCCGGCATCTTGCCACCGAGCGTGAAAGGTTGAGAGCAAGTGTGGTGGCGGTCTCAACGATTCAAGAGGAAAACGGCCTTTATGGTGCGACGATGGCCGGCTACCGCGTGCGCCCCGATGTTGCGCTGGTCGTGGACGTGACACATGCAACGGACATTCCCATCTGTTCAAAGCCCAAGCACGGCGACGTCAAACTAGGAGGCGGTCCGGTCATCAGCATCGGCAGCGCGAATCATCCCGTGCTCGTCGAACGGCTGCGCAAGATTGCGGCGGAGAAAACGATTCCGATCCAGTTCGAGGTGAATCCGCGCTTCACGGGGACGGATGCCGATGCGATCTTCGTACAGCGGGGCGGCATTCCGACAGTCTGCATCGGCCTGCCGAACCGTTACATGCACTCACCGGTCGAAGTCATCGATCTCACAGACCTCGACGCGCTTGCCCGACTTCTTGCCGAATTCTGCCTGGATGTGAAGGGCGGTGACGTGTTTGCGGTTGAGGTGTGAGTCCTCGACTTGGGAAATGCACTCCGGCGAGAGAAGGCGAATTTGCGGGTCAGTTTTCGGCGCTTGGCTCGTACTGGAACGTTCGCATTCTTTCAAACCAACCTGCAAGCTTCGTTAGTGAGGCCGGAAGAGAGTTGTATTCGCGATAGGTCAGATTTCCCAGGACTCCGAACAGCGCAAAATCGCTGAAAATTGGCTGATCGTCGAAAAGAAATGGCCTGTGTGCCAGGGCCAGGTCGAATGGTGAGAGGAGCCGCTCGGCTTCGGTCTGCAGAGCGGGCCGTTCCAGTTCCCAGCGCTCCTCGCATCCCGGGCCGAATTTCCGTTCCTTGTGGCGTCGCACCATGGCGCGTTCCACGGGATCTCCAATTTCGCGTAGATAGAGCGGGTCCACGAGCTTGAAGGTTACGCTCTCGACGTTGTCTTCGATATAAGGGATCACTACGCGCTGCAGGCCTTCCCGGGCCGGAGGAAACAGCCGCCCGACGGCAAACGATCGGTCCACGTACCGTGCCACGTCAATCGAGGAGGGCGACGATTCAAAAATGACCTTCCCGTCATGGGAGAGAACCGGCACCTGATAGTACGCGCCATTGGTAATTTCGATAATTTCCCGCCGGTCGGCATTGGAAACGTCTCGCGTGACGAACGGCAGGCCCAGGGCTCCGAGCGCGCGCGTGATCGGGATGCAGTAGGGGCTGTGTTCGAGTTGATAGACGGTGAGACGCATAACGGAAAAGGGTACACCAGTCGGCTGCGGGATTAAAATTTTCGTGCAGATGTCGCGCAAAAAGAATACCGAGCCCTTCGTCAAAATCGAACCCTTCATGCCGCGTCAACGTGCCTTCAAAATCGGAACTAGTAGTCTGAAGCTCACGCTGGTCATTTCGCCGGACGAACCAGTGAACCTCCTCATCGACGCATCAAAACTGCCGGATGCCAAGAGGCGGTGGGCACGTCTTGTCGAAGTTCAGGCTGCCGGTTTCAATCAGGACGACCACCACGGCAACAAATACACGGGAACCAATCCCGGCGGTCTGCTACGCTATCTGGGACATACGCGTTCGCGTACCGCCATAGGCCCGGCTTGGGAGGTCAGGCAAACAGGGGGCGGGTTGATCGTCAGCTCTCATTTTCAGTTCTTAGGAAAGTTGCCTGCCTGCCGGACGTGGACGGTTGTTGAGAACACCGGCGCCGAAGAGAGCCAGATCGAGTTTGTGAGTTCCTTGGCATTCTTCGGCCTTTCGCATGGAGGCGCAGGCTCCTGGCAGGACAAGATGCGTCTTCATCTTGCAGACAATTCCTGGTGCGCAGAATGTCAATGGCGGTCCGGCAGTCTGCGGGATTTTGGACTGAGCGCTGCTTATCGCAACAAGGAGGGGAGCGGCTTCTCTCTTAATCGCATCTCGATTTCCAGTCAGGGAACGTGGTCAACACTCGAGCATCTACCCATGGGTGCCTTGGAGAATACTGAGACAAGGACGACGATCTGCTGGCAAATCGAGCACAACGGCTCGTGGCATTGGGAAGTTAGCGATGTGGCTCATGAGCTTTTTCTGCGCGCCTCCGGACCCACATATCGCGAAGGTCATTGGAGCAAGAGACTCGCGCCTGGTGAGAAATTCGAATCGGTGCCCGTGACTGTCGCCCGTGTCCACGGAGGCCTGGAAGCCGCTCTCAGAACGCTGACGGGCACAAGGAGACTAATGCGGCGTCGGCACCCGGACATGGAATCTTTGCCGGTAATTTTCAACGACTACATGAATTGCCTATGGGGAAATCCTACTACCGAATCCTTGATTCCCATCATCGACAAGGCGGCGGAAGTTGGGGCGGAATATTTCGTCATCGACGCCGGCTGGTACGCAGAGATCGGCGAAACGTGGTGGGAATCGGTCGGCGTCTGGCAACCCTCGGTGACGCGCTTTCCATTCGGTTTTTCGGACGTCATCCAACGCATCCGCGGCAAGGGGATGGTACCCGGCCTTTGGCTGGAGATCGAGGTGATGGGGATCAATTGCCCTCTGGCGAAGGAACTGCCCGACGACTGGTTCTTCTTGCACGACGGAAAACGGGTAATCGACCACGGGCGTTATCAGCTCGATTTTCGCAATCCGGAGGTGCGCGCACATGCTGATCAGATCATCGAACGGTTGGTTCGGGAATTTGGCATCGGCTATCTGAAGATCGACTACAACATCAACGCCGGGCCAGGAACAGATTACGCGTCCGATGCTCCAGGGGATGGGTTGCTTGAGCACAATCGGGCGTATCTCGATTGGGTTAGGGGTGTCTTTGCCGCCCATCCGGAGCTCGTTATCGAAAATTGTTCCAGCGGCGGTTTAAGAATGGATTATGCGCAGCTTTCCGTTCACAGCATTCAGTCCGTTTCGGACCAGACTGACTATCGCCTCAATGCGATCATTGCGGCGGCCTGCGCGTCGGCGGTCACCCCCGAGCAAGCGGCCGTCTGGAGTTACCCTTTGAAGGACGCAGACGAGGAACAGACGATTTTTAACATGGTCAGTGCGTTGCTTCTGCGGGTTCACCAGAGCGGACGCCTCCACGAAATTTCCTCCGCGTGCTTGCAGTTGGTGAAAGAAGGCCTTGCCTTGTACAAGCGGATACGTTCCGACATTCCACAGGGACTTCCCTTCTGGCCGCTTGGATTGCCGCGGTTCGGTGACGGCTGGGCGGCCTTTGGGCTTGATTGTGGACGCATCGGTTACCTTGCCATTTGGCGATTCGACGGACGAAGCCGCAACGCGATAATCTCCTTGCCGCCGGGAGCGACAAAGCAAACGTTCGAATGCATCTACCCACAAGCGCGGCCTCCCAAGCTCGCCTGGTCGAATGGGAAGGCAAGAATTACCTTGCCGCACGAGCATTCCGCCCGGCTGTTCAAATTTGAAATACGGCAGGGCGAGAGCTTTCCCGCCGTGGCCTACCCAGAACGTTGAGGGTTCCAAAGGAGCGTTTGCCAGAGAGCTGGGGTGACGCCGATGTTTTCGGTCTTCGAACGTCCGCCGAACCGCTGGTGGGCCAAATCTCGTGTTCCACCGCTAGCGTTGAAAGCATCTACGCACCAGTATGTCGCAACTCCACCGGCAGGCCGACAAAGCGGCCATACTGATCAGCCTCCGAGGCGACCGCCCGGTTCTCCGGCTGCGTCAACGGCCTGAAGAGATTTTTCTCGATGATAACCGCCTCTTTGCTGAACGTGCGTTTCCACGTGCCCACGATCTGTCCGCTAACGACGATCACGTAGTTCAGCGCGTTGCGGTCGCAAGGCCGTCTGATCATCGGATTTTGAGCGCTCGCAATCACATCTTTGGGCACCACGATGGCAATTGGCATCGGGATTGGGATCGGCAAACGGAAAAGGCCATCCGCTGGTTTCAGTCCGTTGATAGGCTACCTGTTACCGGCGAGATCGATTCCGCCACGCTGAGAGCGCTGCGAATCGGCTAATCGAAGAGTCGGCAACGTCTATGTCAGCGTGCAGATCAACGAGTGGAGCAACCCAGAAAACTGTGCGGCCGACGGCGAAGCCGATAAAAGCCTGGGACTGCCGCTGCGGTCTTTAGCCATTCGTGCGCTTTCTCGTCATCTTCTCCCGCCAATCCTGTCGCAAACGAAATAACGCCTCATTTCAAAGGAGAACAAACACAGTCAAACTCGATAGCCATCCGGGAGGAGTTTGAAATCTGGGCGAGGTGACGTGGAGGCCGATTTCGGACATCGTGATTC
>JAXIPG010000045.1:0-27714 GCA_045403045.1 Terrimicrobiaceae bacterium | reverse complement strand
GTGCCGAAAAAAGAATCAAAATCCGTTTTTTTTCTCCGCGAAGCGGAGTTCCAGCAGCCTGTCTGAAAGGGCGGGTTCATTTTTTCGACGATTTCTCATGCTTCAAACTTCGGCTTCATTCGAAGTCCGACAGGCTGCTAGAGCAAATGCCGAATCTGACAAAGCAGAGCGCTATTCCTGAAATCGCCCCATTTTTCGGAACTTTTCGTAACGGCGACGGAGAAGCTTGTCGGTCGAAATCTTTTCGAGGTCTCGCAGAGCGCTGACAATGGCCTCCTTGAGGTTATTGGCAGTCTGGGCCGCATCGTGATGCGCGCCGCCGAGCGGCTCTGGGATGACCCCATCGATGACTCCGAGTTGGAGAAGTTCGGAAGCGTTCAGCTTGAGCGCTTCGGCCGCTTCCGGGGCGTGTTTGCGGTGTTTCCAAAGAATGGCGGCACAGCCCTCGGGACTGATCACGGAATAGTAAGCGTTCTCAAGCATTAGGACGCGGTCGGCGACCCCGATTCCGAGCGCTCCGCCCGATCCCCCCTCCCCGATAACCACGGCCACGGTGGGCGTTCGCAAAACCATCATCTCGCGAAGATTCACAGCGATCGACTCGGCAATGTGACGCTCCTCAGCGCCGACACCGGGATAGGCCCCGGGAGTATCGATAAGAGTAACCACCGGAAGCTTGAACTTCTCCCCCAGCCGCATCAGCCGAAGGGCCTTGCGGTAACCTTCCGGGTGCGGACTGCCAAAATTGCGAAATAGATTCTCCTTCACGTCACGGCCCTTTTGTTGGCCGATGACCACACATTTGATGCCGTCGACTTTTGCGAGTCCGCCGGGCATCGAGGCGTCGTCACCGAAAAGCCGGTCTCCCTTCAGTTCGACAAAATCGGTGAAGGCCTGCTCGACATGGTCCAGAAAAAATGGACGTGCGATGTGCCGTGCGATCTGCACGCGCTGCCATGCCGTCAGATTCGCATAAGTCTCCTTTTTGGTCGCCTCGATTTTTTCCTGCATCGCGCTCACCTCGGGATCGAGATCGATGTCTTTTCCATGAATGTGGCGCTTGATTTCCTCGAGCTTCTGCTCGAGTTCCGCGATGGGCTTCTCAAAATCGAGGATCTGTGAACTCATGGAGGCTTACTGAATGGTGACGGGAGTTCCGCGGGAGACGAGCAGAAAAATTTCCTCGATGTCCGGCTGAGCGACAATGATTCCCGGAGGCGGAGTGGCCCCGGCGCCTTCAGGAAGGCCCCTGATGGCGAGGCCGCCGGAGCCGAGCATGATCCAGCGCTCGCTGCCAGAATAATTCTTGTCCCCGAATGCCACACGATTCGAACCCTGTAAGGCGATCTTGTCCGCCACCTTTGTCTGAGGGGAAGTTGAAGCGCCCGGGGTTTTCAAGGCGACGGCCCGATACTCTTTGAAAAACTGGCCTCGATTGAGAAGCGTGACCGTGCGGGCCTTGCGGTCCACGACGATGCTCATGTCGAGCTGTGGAATTACAAGTTGTTGACCGATTTTGAGATTGATTGTCTGCAGGTTGTTAACGCGAAAAATCAATTCCGCATTGCTTTTGAATTTCGACGCGATCTTGACGAGGGAATCTCCCTTGCTGACGGCGTACGAGGTCTTCTCGGGCGAGGGGACTGGAGAGAAAACCTGGCCGGTATTGATGCTGCCAAGCGCCGTCTTCGCTTCGGCGATTTTAGGAGAGTCGGGATAATTGCGGATGAATTCAACCCATGCGGCGCGCGCTCCATCGATTTGACCCGTTCGTTGGATACCCGCGGCCTTCTCGAAAGCAGGCAAGGTGTAGTCCGGCCTCCCAGCGGGACCTTGCGAGGAGGCCGCCTTATCCTCCATGTCGAGCTTCCTAGGCTTCCAGTAGAGCTCGTAGGCAAAAAAAGCAGATCCGCCAAGAATCAACCCGACCAGCGCGAGGATGATGAGCGTTCGCACGATTGCCATGTCCTAAAGGTGCTCCTGTCAGCAACCATTAGAGCGCCCCACTCAACGTTTGAAAACGATGAAATTGCAGTCAGATCAAGCCGCGCCGTTTCCATTCATCGAGATTCTCACCCGACGAGCGCTGAATCAAATCCATGGTGAATTTCAACAGGCAGACCTCCCACGCCTCATCGACGCCGGCAATCAGCGCTGCCGAGGGATCGCTCTTGCAGTCCAAATCCTCCTTCAACTGTCCAAGCACGGCCTCCATCGATTCCCGCACGATGCTTTGTTCGAGATCGGATTTACGAAGCTGGAAACCATAGCGCAGGATTCGGAAGGAATTGGAATGTTGCTCGACCCAGTCCGCATATTCGCGCGCCAAGCCACCAAAGCCATCGAGCATGAGCTTGCTGAAATGATGGGGCGACATGATACGAGGGCGCTCCGCTTCAATCCGTCCGCCGCGGATGCGCACGGCGTTCACCTCATCCATGAGTTCGCTGACCAGGAGGAACCGGAAGCTTGTCGAGCCGAACGTTTCAATCGTACGTTGCGGCTGGACCACGACCCGAGTATTCTCCATAGCGTAATGGAAGTCGTGCTCCTCGATCATCTATAAGATAATACGGTCGCTTCTGTTATGCGCAACAGAAGTCTCAGGATTTGACAAGAGGAGATTTTCTGCTTTTTAGCTCCCGGTCATGAGATATTTTTTAGCTTTCCTCCTTGCCATCCTTTTTTGTTCGGGCTGCCAGACCGTTCCCTTGCGCACCAAGTACGATCCCGTCGGTTACAAACCCAAAAAACCGGGAAACGTCGCAATTAAGGTCTCACTACAGAACCGCATGGTGTACGTCGTGGAAGGGAGCAGGCCGCTGCTGGTCACTGCAACCGCCATAGGACTGCCCAATAAACCGACGCCCAAGGGTCGTTTCCGCGTGACAAACAAAATCGCAAATAAGCGGTCAGGCAGCTATGGCTTCTGGGTGAAAGGCGACACGATCGTCGCGGGAAAAAGCTCGCAGGCGCCTGGCGGCGGATACCGCTATGTCGGCTTTCCCATGCAGTACTGGGTGGAATGGATGCCAGCCTACGGCTTCCATGTCGGTTCCGTGTGGCCCATCCCGCGGACACACGGCTGCCTGCGCCTCCATGAAAACGCCGCGCGTGAATTTTTCGAACTCGCCCGCGTTGGCACTCCGGTCTATATTGCGCAAACACAACCCGAGGACGCCACGCTCGGCAGGAACCCTCCTCGCCCTCACGATTACAACGATCCCGATCCGCCGAAAACTTTCCTGATTTCCTCAAGCGCCTTCAAGGATGACCCGACCCAACATTTGAGAGAGCAACCCTGAGCACTCGCAGCCCATCCTCCACGAATCCCCCTCGCCTCAACCTGCGAACGCCCGACGTCATGTCCTGCGTGCAGGCAGAGGTTGAGAGCCATTACCGCAGCGGCCTCGTGGAGCGCATTCGCGGCCAGGGCGGAGTGCTTGTAGAGGGCGGAACCGTCATTCGATTGGCCAAGCAATTCGGATTCTGCTACGGGGTTGAACGGGCCATTGACCTCGCCTATGCGGCGCGCAAGGTCTTCCCTGATCGCCGCATTTCGCTACTGGGCGAGATCATTCACAACCCGGAAGTAAACGCTCAACTTGCCGCCATGGGCATCCGGCACCTTGCAGCGCATCCGGGCGATGCCCAGATCCAAGAACTTGGCGCCGAGGATGTCGTAATCGTCCCCGCGTTCGGTGCGGAGCTCTCTACTGTGGATGCAATCAAGCTGCGCGGTTGCCAGATCGTTGACACCACTTGCGGTGATGTCATGAGCGTCTGGAAACGCGTGCGCCAAAACGCTTCCGAGCAGGTAACGAGCATTATCCATGGGAAATCGGCCCATGAGGAGACGATGGCGACCGCCTCTCGCGCCCTCGGCCGCGATGGCAAGGGACATTATCTGGTCGTTCTCGATCTCGAGCAAACTGATATCGTCTGCGATTACATTCGCAATGGCGGAGACAAGGCCGGCTTCCTCGCTCGATTCAAGGACGCGCACTCGCAGGGTTTCGATCCAGACATTAATCTTCAGCGCGTCGGCGTCGCGAATCAAACGACAATGCTCCGGAGTGAGACCGAGGAGATCCAGCGTTGGATTCGCGCAGCAATCGCCGCCCGTGACGGCCACACGACGAACTTCCGCTTTTTCGACACGATTTGTGGCGCGACGCAGGAGCGGCAGGACGCCCTCTTCATGCTATTGGACGAATCGCTCGATCTTCTTGTCGTCGTTGGAGGATACAATAGCTCCAACACAACGCACCTCGCAGAAATCGGCGAAAAGACGCTTCCGACCTGGTTCATCCGGAATTCCGGCTGCATGATTTCGGCGCATGAAATCCGCCACTTTGACATCCATAAGAAGGAAGAAGTCACAGGCGTGGATTGGCTGCCGTCGAAGAATCCCCTCTCTGTTGGGATTACCGCCGGCGCCAGCTGTCCAAACAACCTGATCGAGGAAACCATCAATCGCGTACTGGCGCTGCGAAACGAACCACGCATCGAGGGTGCGTGAGGCGCTGGCTTCACATCGCAAGTTCTGAAAGCAATTGGTCTTTCACCGTGGAGAAGCTGAGGCGCTTAAGCGCAAGCTCGCGTGATTTTTCAAGGGTCTCCGCGTAATAATTGTCATCGGCAAGGAGCCTTTCCGCCACCTTGACGGCCGACTCGACCGGCAAGCTCATCCCGCACAGTCCGGGGAACGCGAGCCTGTCCACCGCTCCATCCCCGCCGACACAGGGCAGGCTGCACAGCAGCGCGTCTCCCGCCACCTGGCCCGGGACGGCGCTGCGATCGAGCTGAAAAACAATCCTATGCTGCGCTAGGAGACAGAGATAGGCCGTGTAGGGAAGCTGTCCGGAAATGATGCGCAGGTCGCGAGAAATCGAGCGCAGCAAGAGCGCTCCGGTCCAGCCTTCCGTATTGATCACAGTGACCGGCTGCCCCAATTTTAGGACGCTGCTGATGGCAAGAAGATGGTTCCTCGAGGGAACGCTGAACTCGCGCGTGCCGATGAAGATGCCCCGCCTTTGGCGAATCGGAAGGGAAAAATCCCACGCCGATTCCTCAATTGGATACGGCGTCGGAACGAACCCGCCGCAACCGCACCGGGCTGCTTCGTAAAGCGGAACAAGTTCCATCGTGCTGGAAATGAAGCCATCGACCTCGCTGCAGATGGCTCGGAATCTTTGGTGGAGGCCGGGCTTTGCTAGAACGCGAGCCACCTGAGTGAGGCCGGATTCCTTCCACGAGACCAGGACACGTTTTCCGCGCCTACGGAGTTTGCGCACGGCATTCAGGGCGTGGCTGAGGCCATCCTTGCGAAGCAACACCAGCACGTGGCGAACGGCATCCGGCACCTCCTCGGATTTCCGATAAAAGCCACCCTGACAGCACGCGGCATAGGCGTGAAAATTGACTGGAGGATGGCCAGGGTCCGAGGGAAGTCCTGCGCCCTGCGTAAAGATCCGCGTCCTGTCCCGCCCGCCGGGATTAAGAACTGCGAAGGCCGGCTCCAAATCAGCTGTCAGGCTGCGCCGCCCGCCTTGTGCCTGTCCCAAAGAGCGTTCATCTCCCCGGGCGACGTTTGCTCGATTTTTCCTCCACCAGCCACAATCTCCGCCTCGACAGCTCGAAAACGCCCAACAAATTTCCTTGTGGCGCCAGCGAGCGACGTCTCGGCGTCCACGCCCAGCTTACGTGCAAGATTGACCACGCTGAACAAGAGGTCTCCCAATTCCTCCTCGATGTTCCTACTCATTCCGCAGGATATGGCCTCGCGCAGTTCCTCAATTTCCTCCTCAACCTTGTCCAAGACCTGCGCAGCCTCATCCCAATCAAAGCCGACCCGGGCCGCCTTTTTCTGCGCATGCTGCGCTCGAAGCAGGGCTGGGAATGCGGACGGCGGACCATCCATCACGGAGCATTCTCCCCCTTTTTCCGCGCGCTTGATCTGCTCCCATTGCTGGAGCACCTGCGCGGTTTCCGCGGCTCTCGAATCTCCGAAAACATGCGGATGGCGCCTGATGAGCTTCTCGCAAATCCCCTCGACGACTTCCTCGAAACTGAAGGCCTTTCGTTCGCCCGCCATGTGCGCGTGCATGACTACGTGAAGAAGCAAATCGCCCAGTTCCTCGCGCAGATTTCCGTCATCCGCCTTCTCTATGGCCTCGATGGCCTCGTAGCATTCCTCGATGAGCGCCGCACGCAGGCTTTCATGCGTCTGCTCCCGATCCCACGGGCAACCTCCGGGCGAACGAAGCCGGGCGACGATTTCCCTCAATCGGGAGACGTCGCCCATATCATGCGCGCCAGAGCGAGCTCCGGGTTGTGCTAAACTCGCCGACTTCCTCTGAAGAAATTCGCGAGACGTAAATTATAAGCCCAATCACCACAAGAACCGTTCCGAAAAAGATGATGCAGGCAGTCCAGGAAGGTAGCGACTGGACGGCGAGCGCACGATAAAATGCGCCGATAGAATCGATCGGCTCCTGGGCATGAACGAAGATTTTCATTGTCCAGGCCACGATGATGATTGCGAAGATGAATACATAGTTGCGCTTCAACCGGCGGCCGACCGCCTCGAGCTTGCTGATCTTAAAGGAAGGCAGGATGAGATCCTCGCAGACCAGTCGCCGCCATTCTCCAACAAGCAGGTTCGGACTCTGCGAGATCATTGGCACAAAAAAATGGGCCTCGACCATCCGCACCCGGCCGCGAAACGCATCATAAAAGCGGTAGCGCCGCGCTTCAATCCAAAGCAGCATCCAGACGTACGCAAGGTTGAAGAAGAAAACGATATGCGGGACGCCCTTGAAGGAGAACGCCACGGTAACTATCGATGTCGTGCTGGTGATCGCCCATGTCGTCGTCACGTCAAGACGCTGCCGCCAGGCCATGATGCGCCCGAGTTCGCCGCGATAAAAATGGATCATCGCGTTGACGTAGCACGCGTCCTTCAAGTTGGGCAATGGCATGCCCGAGGTATCGGTGGCCACCGGCTTGCTGGGCGAGTCCGTCGCCGGCTTGCTGGGCGAGTCCGTCGCCGGCTTGCTGGGCGAGTCCGTCACCGGCTTGCTGGGCGAGTCCGTCATCGGCTTGCTGGGCGAGTCCGTCGTCAATCGCGCCGCTCCTTCTCAAGGAGAGCAGCCCGAACCCGCTCCAGCTTTTCTCGTTCACCGCGCGTCAGACTGCCGATTCCCTGCCTCGCTATTTTCTCCAAGATCGGGTCAATGGAATCGTAGAGCTCGACTTCCTTCTCGGGTTCCCGGCGTGCCGGCTTGCTACGACGCTCCGGACGCTTCACGGGGATCGCGGAGACAGAAGGCAAGGAAAAAGAGCGCACCCCCTCGCGCATCATCCAGGCCGCGGATACACCGCATTCCCACCAGAGAATCGAGAGGCTGATCCATTTCTGGGAAGCCAGCATTTGAAGCGTGTAAATGCCGAGAAGAGCGATTGCGATCCAGCGCGCCTGGATTCCGAAGAAAATCTCCGCTCCAGGATAGGTCATTGCGAACGCTACAAAGATCGCAAAGTGAACTGCATCGGAGCCAGAATAGCTTCTCTCAACGCCGAGAAAGCTCAGGACCGAAAGCAAAACCGGAATCGCCAGAACCAAGACCGCATACAACCAGGCAAAGGCTCTCCGACCGATGAACTTCTCCACATCGCGGCCAAAGAATGCCAGCAGCACAAGCTGAATGAGCGTGAAAATCTCCGGCCTGTTGACAAAGGCATACGTCCCAAACTGCCAGAGATGGACCTTGCCAATGGCCGACTGGGGCGAAAAGGAGAGAATCTGAAAAAACCACTCGGCGCCGGAGGCCAGCGCCAGCGCGGTGAAAACCATCATCACCGCATGCGCAAAGGCAATCGCCGTGGAAAGATAAACCGGAACCCTGCCAACCCACGTGAGCGGCTCGCACTGCTCAAAGTTCCGGTTTGCTATCATTTGATCACCTCTACTCTACTTCCGGCCGCCTCGTGAAACAAGAAGGAAACGTTCCCTTCCCACTGCAAAATTCAAGTGCGAATTTGCGTTGTAAGAAACCACGGCTTTCGCGACGCTGCCATCGTGCTCGAACTCCGGAATGTCACGCTCTCCATTCGACAAGACGGCGAAATCAAGCCTTTGCTCGCCGATATTTCCGCGATATTTCCTCGCGGCCACTTCGCTGCGATCCTCGGACCATCGGGTTGCGGCAAGAGCACGCTGCTGAAGGTTATCACCGGAATCGCCCATGGGAAGGAAGAAGGCGAGATCTACTGGGATGGACGCGACCTCATGCATCATGATTTCTCGCCGTCCGAAATCGGTTATGTCCCGCAATTCAGCATCACGCACGAAGATCTGACCGTCCGGGAGAGCGTCTCCTATTCCATCAAGCTGCGTGTCCGCGGAATGAGCGGCGATGCTCTTGATGAGGCCACCATTCGCATTCTGGACGAGGTGAATATGGCGGAATTTGCCGGACGGCTTGTCCGTGTCCTTTCAGGCGGGCAAAAGCGGCGCCTCGCTCTCGCGATGGAACTCGCCAGCAAACCGGCAATGCTTCTTTGCGACGAAGTCACGAGCGGTCTCGATCCACAGTCCGAGGACGAAATTGTCACGCTTCTTCATGGCTTATCGCGGTCAGATGGGCGGACGGTTATTTCCGTCACTCACAGTGTAAGGCATTTGGGATTCTACGACTCCGTGCTGGTGCTCTACCAAGGGATCGGCGCCTACCAGGGCCCCCCGGAGTCTCTCACCCATTACTTTCGCTGCGAAGATCCGCAAGACCTTTACAGCCAGCTTGTCCGGCACGACGCGGCCGAATGGGCGCAATCCTGGAAAAAACATCGCCGCCCCTTCGAAGAGGCTATGTCCGGACAGGTGCCAGACCATCTTGAGAGCCTAAACTTCGAAAGCCCTCCAGACGACCCAGAAATCGAGTTCGAGGCGCCGCCCGAGCCCGAACGCGCCAAATCGCTGCCCCAACCAAGCGCATTCAGCCAGTTTCGAACGCTGACAGCGCGAAGGTTCCGAATTTTCTCGCGCAACAGGACCCAGCTTGTCCTTCAGCTTGGCCTCATTTTCGGCTTTCCCATGCTGGTCGCCATATTTGCCTTAAACGGTCTCCCCGCCGTCCAAAACCTTTCCATGGGAATGGATCTGAACCTCGTTAAACAACTCCAAGAGAGCATGAGCTTTCTCGTGCAAGCCAGCAAGATTGGCAGTCTTGTTTCCGGGATCGTGATGTTCCAAGTCGTTCTTCTTACCCTCATGGGAGCAAATAACTCGGGGCGAGAGATCGCTGCAGAGCGCCTTGTTTTCGAGAAGGAAAAGCTCTCAGGTCTCAGGCCGTTGAGCTATGTCGCCAGCAAGGCAGCTTTTCTCACGACGCTGGTGGTCGCCCAATCGCTATGGATGGGGCTTTTTGTCCACTTCGTCTGCGGCTTCCCCGGCGAACTGGGCGATCAACTCCTCTTCCTCTTGCTTGCAAACGCCGCAATGACCTCCGTCTGCCTTGCTATCTCCAGCATGATGGGCTCGGCCGAGCAGGCCTCGCTCGTCTCGATCTACTTGGTCGGCTTCCAACTTCCGCTCTCCGGTGCGGTCCTCGCGCTGCCAGAATGGGCCGGAACCCTCGCCCGTCCTTTCATCGCCGCATACTGGAGCTGGTCGGGTGTTTTGCAAACGCTGAGGGGTGAACGCTACTACGACATCGTACAAACCGTCATCCAAACTCAGCTTTCCCCGGCGCCGCTGTGCCTTTGGGTCCTCGGCTCCCACGTCATTCTGGGTCTCTTCGCTGCCTGGCTTGGTTGCCAACATAGCCGGCTTGATTGATTTTTTCGCGCGAAAGGCGTTGACAACGCCCGCCCATTGCATTTCCTTTGCCCATCATTCGATTCGGCGCGCACGTCCGGTGCCGCACTTTCCATCGAATCCACAAAGTCCGCATTCTCAACCAACCCGATGCCGGTATTGGGAGCCGCGAAGGGCCACCCGATACAGGCGCTTGGATTTTCATAATTATACACCCTCATGGCCGGCCACAGCAAATGGTCGAAAGTGAAGCGTTTCAAGGGAGCCTTGGACGCCAAGCGCGGCAGGCTCTTCTCGAAGCTCTCCAAAGAAATCACCGTCGCCGCGAAACTTGGCGGAGGGAATCCCTCCGCCAATCCCCGGCTGCGCGCCGCAATCCAGGCCGCCCGAGCCCAAAGCATGCCGAACGATAACGTTGATCGTGCCATCAAGAAAGGCGCCGGTGAACTTGGCTCACAGACGGTTGAGGAAATAATTTACGAAGGTTACGCCCCTGGCGGTGTTGCCTTGATTGTCGAGGCCGCCACCGACAACAAGAACCGGACCGCGGCGGACATGCGTTCCATTTTCACGAAAAATCACGGCAACCTCGGTGGCCCCGGAAGTGTATCTTTTATGTTCCATCGCAAGGGTCAGATCACCATACCGCTTTCATCCGCCAGCGAGAATCGCCTATTCGAGCTCGTCGCCGACGCAGGCGCCGAAGACCTAACTAGCGATGGGGAACACCATATCATCACCACCCCGCCCGACCAGCTCTATGTTGTTTCCGAAGCTTTGAGGAAGGCCTCTCTTGAACCCGACTCCCAAAGACTCACCTACATTCCTGAATCTTCCGTCGCCGTCGAAGACGCAAAAACCGCCGCCCAAGTTCTCCGGCTCTGTGATGCTCTCGACAATTGCGACGATGTCCTCAACGTCCACGCCAACTTTGAGATTCCCGACGACATCCTTGCCGAGGCGCAGGAGAACTGAATTTGCCATGACTGAAGAAAATACGAATCTGGAAGCGGTGGGAACTCCACCCGCCACCAAGCGCCGCGCGCGGAAGACCGCCGCGGCGAACACCCCCCAGAAGCGGACCGCGCGAAAAGCAAGGCCCTCCGATAATGGCGCCGCACCGCCGGCCGAGGAAGCCGAATTGAAAGTCGAGACGCCACCCCTCGCTGCGGACCGCCCACTGCCGGCAAACAGCGAACCGCCCCCTGTTGAGGCGGCTCCCCCATCCGTCGCTCCGCCCCAGCCGCCTCCACCCCCCGCTCCGCCGACTTATGCCGAAGGTGTCGTAGAGGTGTCTGGCAAAGGTTTCGGCTTCCTTCGCGAGCCACGCCGCAATTTCTCGCAGTCCAACAACGATGTCTTCGTCACCCCGGAGGTCGTGCGCAAGCATGCTTTGCGAGACGGCATGTGGATCAAAGGTGAGACGCGCCGTGGCAGTCGCGGCCCGCAGCTTTTCAAGCTTGTCGAAATCGAGGGCCAGGACCCCGACAACTACCAAAACCTTCCCGTCTTCGAGGAACTGACCACGATCAGTCCAAACAAGCGCATCCGTCTCGAAACGGTCCCGGATCTCTATACCACGCGCGTGATGGACCTCATGACGCCGATCGGCAAAGGCCAGCGCGGCTTGATCGTCGCGCCTCCGCGCACGGGCAAGACCACCCTTCTTCAACACATCGCTGACGCCGTGGTTAAGAACCATCCGGAGATGAAGCTCATCATCCTGCTCGTGGATGAGCGGCCCGAGGAAGTCACAGAGATCCGCCGCTCCGTCCCAACCGCCGAGCTCATGGCCAGCTCCAACGATTCGGATATCAAGACCCACACCCGCATCGCCCAGCTCGCCGCCGAGCGCGCCAGGCGCCTCGTCGAAATGGGACGGGACGTGTTCGTGCTCATGGACTCGCTCACCCGTATCGGTCGCGCCTTCAACAACGCTCAGGGCGGCGGCGGACGCACAATGTCCGGCGGTGTGGACTCGCGCGCCCTCGAGACCCCACGCAAGATCTTCGCCGCTGCTCGAAACACCGAGGAGGCCGGATCGCTCACGATCATGGCCACGGCGCTTATCGAAACCAACAGCCGAATGGACGAGTTGATTTTCCAGGAATTCAAAGGCACAGGCAATATGGAGCTCGTTCTTGATCGCAAGATTAGTGACCAGCGCATCTACCCTGCGGTCGACATCTTCCTGTCCGGAACACGGCGTGAGGAACTCCTGCTCCCGGCCGAAGATTTGCACAAGATCAGCATCATCCGCCGCGGCCTCGCTGGTCACAAACCCATCGAGGCCATCGAGCGCTTGCTTTTCTTCATTCGCAAATACCCGACCAACGCGGAATTGCTAAAGAATATTCCGGGCTGAAAATCCCCGCAGCGCCTGTCTGTGGCGCCCTACCGGACCTCGCGAAGACGCCTGAGCACGGCATGAGCAGACCCGTCGTCGAGAGCCAATCGCGACCTTCCAAGAGCGGCAGCAAGATCGGCCGAGACCCCGGCGACAACCAGAGCACAGGCAGCGTTGAGGACGACGATGTCGCGCTTCGGACCGCGCTCGGCGCCACGCAGGAGGTCCTCAAGCAATTCCGCGTTCTGCCGTGCGCCGCTACCGTGAAGGTCCTCGATGACCGCCGGAGCAAAACATAAGGCTTCAGGATGGATGGAGAAGCGTCGCATAACGCCGGCTTCGATAGCATAAACCTCCGACGGACCGAGGGTGGAGACTTCATCGAGACCACCGGCTCCGTGCACGGCCCACGCTGTCCTGCGGCCGAGCAGGCCGAAAGTTTCCGCATAGACCGGAAGCAGCCTCCGGTGGAAAACGCCCGCGAGCTGGAAATCCGGACGGGCCGGATTTAGCAGCGGACCGAGCAGGTTAAAGATCGTGGCGCTTCCTTCTTCCGCCAGCGCCTTCCGAACAGGCGCCACGGCTTTGAATGTCGGATGGTACAGCGGTGCGAATAGAAAACAGCATCCCGCCGCGTCCAAGGCGGCTTCAGGCGGCAAATCGACCCGAATGCCAAGGGCTTCGAGCACGTCGGCGCCGCCACATTTCGAAGTAATCCCCCGGTTTCCATGCTTGACGACTCGCGCGCCGCAGGCAGCGGCCACAAACATGACGGCGGTGGAAATATTGAAAAGCCCCGCCCTGTCCCCCCCTGTGCCGCAAACATCCAGCAACCCTTCGCCCAACTTCGGACGAACGCTACGGGCTAAGAGCACGTCGACGAAGGCGGCGATTTCGACAGGCGTCTCGCCTTTGAAATGAAGGGCTCGAAGAAAGTCCGCCCGGACTGAGAGTGCAACGTCCTCGTCAAAAAGATGATCGCACGCCACCGCGATGTCATCCCCGGTGAGATCACCGCCCATACGGAGCCTATCTGTGAGAGTTGCAAGCACGGTCTTTAACCACAATGGGAAAATCGCGCCAAAGAGCAAGAGCGTCTGAACGGACGTGTGCGGCGTCCGATCGGAGCACGCGATCACAGCCAGCCCCGGCGGTCACGCGCGAGCGAGCAATTCGAGAAATTCTTTTGCGCTCCACTGGCCCGGTACCTGGGGTTTGTCCAACCAACCATAATTGAGCGCCGAGCCTGCTTTCGCAAAGAGCAAGCGCGAAGCACGGCCCAGTGCACCCATGCCCATCACCGCAAGGGGTTCCGATGCCTCCTCCAAGAGGACAAGCAAACGGGCAACCTCGGCGGGAGTCTCGGTCTTCGTAGCAATCTTCACAATATCCGCGCCTACCCCGCGTGCCCTCGCGCAAATCCCGCGCAGCTTGGCAAGAGATGGCGTAGCCTCGAAGTCGTGGAACGAAACAATCAGGGCTTTTTTCTTGTGCCGGGCGGCCTCGAGCACATCCCGCAAGCGTCTCGCAGAACGCATTTCAATATCGACGGCCGCAGCCGCCGGGAGGAGCGCAAGATAGTGAGCAAGCTGCTCCTCCTCGCTGATCGGCTTCACACCGCCTTCGTCCAAGTGGCGCACGGTGAGGATGGCGGGAACCGAAAGAGCGACGACTTGCCGCAGCGAAGGGGGATGCGGCAGCGCGTCCACCCTCACCTCGACGGCATCAAGCCCCGGATTCCCGGCCTCAGCAAAGCCCCCCACAGTATGAATGACGCCGATCACATTCGAACGCTGAAGATGAATTCGCTTTTCCATTTCACGCAGCGTTGTGATGCTAACATAGAGATCCTGTCGTTCCGCAAGCGGTGAGAGCCCGTTCATGATCGCACGAAAACAGGAAATCAGCCAGCGCCTCGAGATTCATGTGGCTCATATCGTGGATCTGGAGCATCTCGGCACCGAGGCCCTCGTCGACGCCATCCACCGTCACAACGTCGGCCGGGTGATTCTGACGTTCGGCCGCATCGAACTGGACAAGGTGCGACGGGCAGTCGAGGCCTGTGAGGTCGAAGGCGTCGAGGCCTGGCTGAGCGCGGACTTTGTTCATACCTCGGTGGCGCGGCCTACATTCGAGAGCCTTGGCAAGCGGCCCATGCTCGTTTTCCGAACCACTCCGGATCTCTCCTGAACGTGAAACCAGACCTTACCTGCCTCTGGCAAATTCGAGGGCGCAACAGCATGACGAGCTTCGACGACTGGGTGCGAATGGACCTCGAATGTATCGACCATTGGTCTCTCTCTTTGGATCTGCTCATTCTCCTCAGAACGATTCGCGCAGTACTGGCGGGCGCCGGAGCAAAATAAACTGATTCGCCACACATGAACCGAAGCCACTGCCGGGTGCGCCACACCTTTTAGTTGTTTACTCCAATAAGCGGTTCACATAAGCTTATAAAGACATGCTCTCCCTTAAGTCTCCTTTCCAGATCATTGCAGCTGCCCTAATCGCCGTAGATATTTCCGCTTTTGGCCAGCCGCCAAACACTGACTACAAGATTCTTAAGGTCGAACCGAACTTTCTGGAATCCCCTACCTATTCCGGTCCACGCTACGACAAGCGCGGCGCGAAAGCCAAGTCGTGGCTCGAAATCGAAGTGAGCTTTGAATGGCAACCGCGGCTAAGGGATCCGAAATTCACAGATGAGTTGACATTCAACTATTACATCTTGCTGAAGAACAGATCTCCGCAGTTTCCACAGGGGACGCTTCTGGTTGGTTCGGTGACTCATATGAGCATTCCTCAAGAGAAAGATATGCATTCGGTCGTTTACATCAGCCCGCGAACCTTAGAACGCTTCTTTGAGGGCAAGGTCCCCGCCAACGCCGAGCAGGCCTTGGTGGATGTGGGTGTGACCATCACCAAGGAGGGCCAGCGAGTTGCCGCGACCAGCTGGAAGAGCAAAACGGGAGATTGGTGGCCGCAGTTTCAACAGACTCCCGGATTTGTCCTCAACAAGAACGAGACGCCCTTTGCACCGCTCGCGTGGGACTTCCACGAGGCGATCAAGCCCAAAACCGCAGATCAGTGAGGCAGAGTTCCTGTTTTTGAGCCCAGCCCGATGGCCGCACAGTCACGCATCGTTGCCCTCAACCTCGGCATGCAGACCATCACGCTTGCCGAATTTCGCGCCAACTCGCGCGGCGCCCTCACGCTCAATGCGTTCCGGCAGGAGGAGCTCATCGTAGATCCTGCCGCGGATGCCACGCGGCCTGCGCAAATTGAAGCGGCTGTCGCGGGACTTCGCAAAGCTCTGCGTGTCGCCGCCAAGGAGCGTGCGAATGTTAGCCTGCCTTCGCAGTCGGTTTTCACCCGCTTCGTGAAATTGCCGGGCCCAACTCCAAGCGAAGTGGACTCCATCATCGGCTTCGAGGCCCAGCAAAATGTTCCCTTCCCAATTGACGAGGTCATTTGGGACTATCAGATCATGGGCGAGTCCAAGGAGAACATTTGGGATGTCGCCCTCGTCGCCATCAAGGCGGACCAACTCGACGAGATCAACGCCTCCGTTAACAAAGGCGGCCTCAAATGTTTCGTCATCGACGTCGCGCCGATGGCGCTGTCCAACGCTTTTCGTTACAATTACAGCGATCTCAGCGGGTGTTCCCTTCTCATCGACATCGGTGCTCGCACGACAAACCTCGTCTTTGTTGAGGACAAGCGCGTGTTCAGTCGCAGCATTCCCGTGGGCGGCAGCACAATTAGTGCCGCCATCTCCAAGGAATTCAAACAGGAAATCACGGTCGGTGAAAAACTGAAAATTGAAAAGGGACTTGTGGGACTCGGTGGCAACTATGCCGAGCCCGAGGATCCCATCGAAACGAGGATCTCCAAGATTGTGCGCAGCACGATGACCCGCCTTCATGCTGAGGTTGCCCGCTCGATCTCATTCTACCGTCAGAACCAAGCCGGCAGCGCCCCCGTTCGCGCCTTTCTATGCGGCGGCACGGTCAGCCTACCCTACATGGTGGAGTTTTTCAGCGAGAAGCTGCAGATGCCCATCGAACATTTCAACTCGCTGCGGAATGTCACCGTCGCGAGCCAGGAAGTTGCCGCCCAACTCGGCGGCAAGGCCCACACATTGGGTGAGGTGGTCGGCTGCGCGCTGCGATTCCTGGGGAACGCGCCGATAGAAATCAACCTTCGCCCGCATAGCGTCGTCCACGAGCAGGATCTCGCCAAACGCAAACCGTTTCTCATCCTGGCGGTCAGCTGCCTGCTCCTTGCACCGGCTGCATGGTGGTTATACTTTGGCCGCGGCGCCTCCATCACCCAGAAGATGCTCGAAAGCGTCAACGCCGATGTTGGAAAATTGGAGGCGGCGGCCAAACGGTTCGATACTCTGGAAGCAGAGACCAAGAAACTTCAGGAGGCGGCCGGACCGCTAATCCTTGCCATCACGGAGCGTGCTTCGTGGGCCGAAATTCTTGAAGAACTCGGCGCCAAACTGCCTCCACGCTTCATCTGGGTGACGGACATTAAGGCTCTTTCGGATGGCAAGCCCTATGTGCAGGGCACAAGCCCTCCTCCTTTGTCGCCGCCTCAGCAATCGGACGCCCCGAAGCAAGCCGGCTCTGCGCAGCGGCCCGGCCAGCAATCAACCCAAGGGCAGCCGAAAATCGACGGCCTGGAGGTCAGTGGCCTTTACCTTGCCAACCCTCCGAACGAAAAGGAGGCGCGGATCATCGATGAATTCGTCGATCAGCTCCAAAAATCAGAGGTCTTTAAGATCGAGGAAAAGGACAAAGCCAAGGTAGTCATCCAGCGCACAACGCCCGACGGCCAAAGCTGGGCATTCGGCTACACGATTGTCCTGCCCCTGCGGAACCCGATTTCCCTCCCATGAGTTGGCTCAAAGAAAACTCGTTCCTTGCCGGACTTGCGGCAACGACCATTTTTGTTGGCGGCGCTTTGGTCTTTCTGATGATGCAGTCGATGACTCAATATCAAGTAGCTTTAGAGGCCTACTCGCAGGCCGTCCGAAAACTTCACGTCCTCCAGAACCGGTCTCCATTTCCTAATGCAGAGAACTTCGAAAAAAGCCGTGTCCTTGTAGAGCAATACAAGTCGGAACTGGATTCTTTGCGCGCTCAGTTGGCAAAGATGCAGGCGCCGGTCAGTCCGGACGTCCCGCCTCAGAAATTCCAGGACGACCTTCGCACCGCCGTCAACCAGATCACGGAAAAAGCGGGTGCGGCAGGTGTCGAGTTGCCAAAAGGCTTCTACCTTGGATTCAGCCAATATGCTAACAGCCTTCCCAACGAGCATGCCGCGCCTGCTCTGGCGCTGCAACTCGGCATCGTAGAAAAAATCGTCACAGACCTGATCGACTTCAAGGTTCAATCCATTGACAGCCTCAATCGACTCCCTCTGCCTGAAGAATCCGCCACCGCCCCCGTTCCCCGAAAGACCGAAGAGCCTCAGCAGCGCGGCCGACAGCCCGAAGCAAAGCCAAGCGGTTTCAAACGCCTGCCCTTTGATCTGGCCTTCACCGCCGAACAAGGCAAGTTGCGCGTCGCCTTCAATTCCCTGCTCGATTCCGATCAGTTCCTTATCGTTCGCAATCTTGCCCTTCAAAACACAGCGCGCGTCGGTCCCCCGGTTTCCCGCCAAAGCAGCGCGAGCGCAGCTCCGCCGAGGCTTCCAGCCAACCACCCGGCGGCTCCCGCCGAACAGTCTCTAGGCGGCGCGATCATCGCGCAAGGAGGCCAGGATGCCGCCAGCGAGCTGAACGTGATTCTCGGCCGCGAACTGGTCAAGGCCTCCATGCGCATCGAAATCATCGACTTTTCCACGCCCTCGGAGCCCGGCAAGTAATCTGTCATGGACTGGCTGAGGAAGAACTTTGATAAAGCCATCCTGATGATCGCCGGCATTGCGCTGCTGGCCTGCTGCGGGTTGATCATTATCAACGTCCGATCCTTTCCTGATCTTTTCACCGGTCGAAACAGTCCCAAGCCTCCGGACAATGCCATCAAACCCCTCCCGACAGGCGCTCTGGCTGCGGCGTCAGAAAAGATCAAGTCGCCCCAGAACTGGCTTGGGCATGATGGTTCCCTTCTCGTCTCGCGTCCCTACGTTCTTGTGGATGGCGCCCTCATTGATCCCCTTGAAGGTAACAAAAATCTGCACGAACCCATAAAGAACTCCTGGCTGATCAAGTACGATCTGCCCTATTGGGAAAGCAGCATCAAGGAACAGGATCCCGACGGAGACCGCTTCAGCAATCTTGAAGAATACCTCGCAGCCACGGATCCGCGCGATAAGAATTCCGTCCCCTCCCTTTACACGAAGCTCCGGCTCTTGCGATTCATCTCAAAGCCGTTCCGCCTCATTTTCACAGGAACCCCAGATGATGGCCAGACGTTCACGATAAACACCAGGGATCGCGGCGGACGAACCCGGTTCGTGGAAAAGGGCCAGATCATCGAAGGAACTCCTTATAAAGTCATTTCTCACGAAAGGAAAATGGAGACGAGGAACGAAATTGAAATCGATGTTTCCACCCTCACGATCGAAAACACTCAGACCGGTCAGAAAATTGTGATCATTGCCAACAGGGAAGCCAATGACCCCACGTCGTACGGCGAGTTTCTTTACCTCTACGACAACTCAAAATTCACGGTCAAAAAGGATGATGAGTTCGTCTTGCCTCCCGAGACAGACAGAAAGTACAAACTCATTGACATTTCGGAGAAGGAAGCCGTAATACAGGACCAGCAAACCAGGGAGCAACACAAGATTCCTCCCGCACAATGAGAGTGAGAGCCGCTGCCTAACGTCTGACGATGCGTGTCTTAACAAATCGCATCTGTAAGCAGATTGGGAGAAACTTCTCGTCCCTCAAGAATCCCCAAAATTGCCCCTGCTTCACTCCAAAACTGCCCTAACAATGAAGTCGCAAGTCCTTACCGCAATGACCGCCGCTTCCCTGGCCCTTAGCACAGCCTTTAGCCCTGCGCAACGGGCCGGTGTCCAAGGTACTGCCGAACGCGAGATTCGTAGACAGGAAACCATGGCCGATTACGCTCAAAAGGCAGTGAACAAGGGGACCGAAGCCATGATGGATCAGGACTACGAAAGCGCCTTTGCCTACTTCAAGAGCGCTGTCGATGTCCTGCCCAGTGGCGGACCGGCAGCGCAATCGATTCGCGAGTCGGCGCTGGATGGCTTCTGCCGCGCTGCCGTCAAGTTGGCTGAGCAACGCATTTCCGAAGGACGTTACCAGGACGCTACCACGACCGTGACGGTGGTGCTCGAGGAACGCTATGCACCCAACTACGGCCCGGCGCTCGCCCTCGAACGCAAACTACAGGATCCCACCCGATTCAATAGGGCGCTCACTCCCGGATTCATCGCGAATATCGAGGAGGTGAAGCAACTCTTGCTCGAGGCCGATGGCTTTTACGCATCTGGCCGCTTTGATCTCGCCTTCAAGCGGTACGAGCAGGTTCTTAACATCGATAAATACAACATCGCCGCACGGCGCGGGATGGAACGTGTCAATGGCGCCCGCGAAAAATATGCTGTGTCCGCCTACAACGAAGCCCGCGGCGATATGCTGCGTCAAGTAGACAAGGGCTGGGAACTACCAGTCCGTCGCTTTGAAGTCGGCGCAGCGACCATCATTGAACAGCCGCAGATTGACACACGCGGCACCTCATTGATCAATCGCAAGCTCGATGAAATCCTCATCCCCCGCATTGACTTCCGGGATGCCACAATTCGCGAAGCTTTGGATTTCATCAAGCAGCGTGCCGTGACCCTCGACATCACCGAGCAGGATCCTTCGCGCAGGGGCATCAACATTGTGCTCAAAGCTGCTGCCGATTCGCCGGAAGCCAATGCGCGGATAACCCTTTCGCTGAATGATATTCCACTCCGCGCCGCCATCGATTACGTCGCAAAAGCCGCGAATCTCAAACTGAAGATCGAACCCTATGCGGTCGCAGTTGTTCCTCAGTCGGAACCTACCGACATCCTGATCACCAAGGAATACAAGGTTCCTCCCGGCTTCATCACCTCCTTGCCGGCCGCTCCGTCCGCCGCTGCGCCCGGTCCCGGCGGCCAGCCCATCGCTCCAGGATCTCAACCCGCCATTCAAGCCCGCTCGGGCGCCAGGGAGTTCTTGGAAGCTCAAGGCGTCACGTTCCCTCAAGGCGCCAGCGCAAACTTCATCGCGAGCACAAGCAAGCTGATCGTCAAAAATACACAGGCGAATCTCGATCTGATCGACACGCTGGTGGAAACGCAAATGACGGCTCCCCCCAGCCAGGTGGAGATCGAGTCAAAGTTCCTCGAGGTGACACAGACCAACCTCAAGGAAATGGGCTTCGACTGGTTGCTTGGCCAATTTGCATTGCCGTTTGGCTCCGGCATTTACGGCAGCGGTGGAACTCAGGGACTAGGACAAAACATCCCCTCCGCCACTTCGTTCCCGTTCAATTCGGCGGGCGTCCCTATCGGCTCGAATCCGCTCACAGCAGGCAATCGTTCGGGTACCACCGCCATCAGCGCGAACGCGGTTGACGGCTTGCTTTTCGGCACTACCGCGGGTGCCGCACCCGCCCTTCTTTCTGTCGCCGGGATCTTTACCAATCCCCAGTTTCAAGTCGTTCTCCGTGCTCTGAACCAGCAAAAAGGCGTCGATCTCGTGAGCGCCCCGAAGATCACCACCAAGAGCGGCCAGCGGGCAACGATACAGATCGTCCGGGAATTCCGGTATCCGACCGAGTACGATCTGCCTCAAGTCACCCAGACGCCGGGATCCGTTTTCACCCCGGCAACACCGACAACTCCGACTTCGTTCGAAACAAAACCCGTTGGCATTACACTTGAAGTGGAGCCGACGGTTGGACCCGACGGCTACACCATCGACCTCATTCTCTCGCCTCGTGTGGTTGAATTTGATGGCTTTATCAACTATGGAAGCCCCATCAGCACTGTTGTCACCGCCGTAGGCTTCAATCTTAGCAGTACCTTCCTGGTCACCGCAAACGTGATCAACAAACCCGTGTTCTCAACTCGCGAAGTGACCACCGAAGTTACGGTTTACGACGGGCAGACCGTAGTCATTGGCGGCCTCATGCGTGAGGACATTCAGAAGATCGAGGACAAGGTTCCCATCCTGGGGGATATCCCTCTTGCGGGGAGGCTCTTTCGCACGTCGGCCGATCAGCACATCAAGCGAAACCTGATCATGTTTGTCACCGCGAGTTTGCTGGACCCCGCCGGTCAGCCGCTGATCAAGATTGATGATGAAAAGGAGATCGTGCCTGAGCCGAGCGCCGCGGCCGTTGAGCAGGAGATCATTCCGGGGGATGCAGCTTCGATACCGTCGCCTCAATAGCGCTTATGAAATTTCTCTTCGCAACCATTGTTCCGCACAAATCCGTCCTCGTGGCCCTGACGTTGGCCTGTGTCGGGTCGCAGGCCCCCGTTATAGCCCAGAGTCTCGAAGCGATGTCCGATAAGGAAATCGTCCGTCGCCAGGAAAATCTGCTCGTCGGGGAAAAACTTATCTCCGCAGGTGACAAAGCAGCGGCAGAAAAGGATTACGAAACTGCGTACACCAATTACCTCGACGCGCTGAACGCCATTCCTGCCGGCGCCGCAACAAGAGAGCTGCGCGCAAAAACCGTTTCCAAATTCAGCAAGACCGCACTTCGCTACGCGGAAGAATTGATTGCCAACGGCCGCTACAGTGACGCAGAGCGTGTCGCCAAAACCGTTTTGCTGCCGGAATACGATCCGTCGAACAAGGCCGCCGTTCAGCTGCTTTCCAATCTCGAACAGCCCGACTATTACAACAAGACGGTCACGCCACAATTCGCTGCGGACCGCGAAGAGGTGACCAAGCTGCTTTACGAAGCCGACGGCTTCTTCCAAGCCGGCCGCTTCGATCTGGCGATCAAGCGATATGAACAGGTTCTCAACATCGACCGATACAATATCGCCGCCCGGAAAGGGATGGAACAGGTGAACCTCGAGAAGTCGAGGTATTACGGCAATGCATACAACGAGACCCGTAGCCGAATGCTTTGGATGGTCGATCAAAAATGGGAACGCCCCGTTCACCGTTTCCAAGGAGGACGCACGACGGCCGAAGCCCAGGCGCGCGGGGGCGTCCGTGGGACCGAAGCCACGATGGCAAAGCTCAACCGCATCATCATTCCAAGAATCGACCTCCGCGACACGACCGTGCGAGAGGCGGTGGAATTTCTCAAGCAGCGTAGCAGAGAACTTGACTCCTCGACGGAGGATCCTCAGGAGAGAAGGGGAGTCAATATCTTTCTCAAACTAAGACCTGCGCCTTCCCCAGACATGACTGCTGCGCCGCCCGTTGAAGGTGCCGCCCCGCTTGCTCCGGTCGGCGGTACTGCCGATACCAGGATCACTCTTTCCTTGACCAATGTTCCCTTGATTGAGGCTTTGCGTTACCTGACTGAGCTCGCTGGACTCAAGTACAAGATCGAGCCCTATGCCGTCTCGATTGTGCCCATCACAGAAAATACGACGGATCTGGTGACCAAAAAGTACCGGGTTCCGCCCGGATTCATTCCGGCCGCGCCGTCCGGAGCCACGGAAATCGCCCCGTCACCGGGAGCGGCACGCATCGATGTCACGGAGAGCCGGATCGGAACCCGCACGAATGCGCTGGAGTATTTGCGGTCCCAAGGTGTCAGTTTCCCGAGCGGTGCCTTCGCTCAATATGTCCCGGCCAGTAGCGAGCTAATAGTTCGCAATACGCCGGACGCGATCGATCTCATTGATTCCCTGGTAGACGCCGCCATCGGTGTTCAACCGACGCAGGTGGAAATTGAATCGAAATTCCTGGAAATTACCCAAAACAACATCAAGGAACTCGGCTTTGACTGGCTCCTTGGTCCGCTCGCAATCGGTAGCACAGGTGCTTTCGCTTCCGGCGGAACGCAGGGATTTGGCTCAGCGCCCCTCGCCGCAGACTTTCCTTTTGCACCCGGCGGGGCACCCGTTGGTACGAACCCTATAACCGGGGGCTTGAGATCGGGCGTAGGGTCGGGTAGTGACTTCGCTATTAGCGCAAATAGCATCGACGGGTTGCTTACTAACGTCCCCTCGGCTGCGGCGCCGGGAATCTTCGGCGTTGCCGGCATATTCACCAATCCTCAGTTTCAGGTTGTCATTCGAGCTCTCAACCAGAAAAAGGGTGTCGATCTGATGTCGGCTCCAAAAGTCACCACCAAGAGCGGACGCAAAGCCATCGTACGCGTGGCAAGGGAGTTTCCCTATCCAACCGAATTCAGTCCTCCAGAGCCGCCACCGCCGACCACGGGTGGTACCGGAAATGTCGTTGCGCCCCCGAACGGAACTTTCGTCAGTCAGGGTATAGTCACCCCATCCACTCCCACGGCGTTCGAAATCAGGAATCTCGGCGTTACACTTGAGGTTGAGCCGATCATTGGCCCTGATGGATATACCATCGATCTCAACCTCTCGCCTGAGGTGGTCGAATTCGACGGCTTTATCAATTATGGTTCTCCAATTCTCGGACCTATCTTCAATCCAGCGGCTATTGGAACGGCTCAAAATCCCATTCAATCGGCGGTGCTGACGCCGAACGTAATCAATCAGCCGATTTTTTCCACGCGCAAGGTCACCACAAGTGTAAGCATTTGGGATGGTCAAACCGTAGCGTTGGGCGGCTTGGTTCGTGAGGATGTCCAAAAGGTCCAGGACAAAGTCCCGATCTTGGGTGATATTCCGCTGGCCGGGCGTCTTTTCCGTTCCAACGTCGATCAGAAGATAAAGCGCAATCTCATGATCTTTGTCACAGCGCGTTTGATGGATGCGGAAGGGAGGCCAGTGCGCCTGGATGAAGACACGGAGGAAATTGTGGAACCTTTGGGCCTCCCTCAGGAGCTTCCGCCTCCGACTTTCGAGACTCCGAGTTTTGGAAAATAGACTTTCTCTGATGTCAGAGAGCTAACTGAAACGGCGCGCGTCGCAGATCCTCCCTTTGAAGCATCGTAGTTTGGGCGGATCTCTCCCGGCCGAAGGTTCTACCATTTGCTTCGTATGCCCATTCTCGGAATAACAGGGGGGATCGCTTCCGGCAAATCGACCTTCCGCAATCTGCTCTTGCAACACATCCGAGCGGAATCCTTCGATGCCGATGCCTGCGTGAGCGAACTGCTCGACGAGGATGAATCCGTAAGGAAACACGTCCTCGAGAAAATCCACCCCGCCGCATATGGAGCGGGAGGGAGGCCGGATCGCGCGCTGCTGCGGGAACTCATTTACCACGATGCCGACAAGAAACGAACGCTTGAGGCCATCCTGCATCCGATAGTCCGCGACCGCTGGTTAACAAAAGCCCAAGAAGCATCGACCGCCAAAAGGATTTTCGTGGTGGATATTCCCCTGCTCTTTGAAACAAGCGCCGAATCACTTTTCGATCGGATTATCACTGTGGGCTGCTCGACGGAAACACAGCTTGCCCGGCTAAGTGGGCGCCCGGGCATGACACGTGAAATTTCCGAAAAAATCATTGCCTCACAGATGCCTATCGGCGTCAAAGTCTCCAGGTCACATCACGTTATCTGGAATGACGGGGCTCTCGATGCCCTCACCGCGCAAACCGAGCTCTTTTCCCGCTATTTGCATGACCGATACGGTTGAAAATCCACCTCCGACAAGCGCTGTCCCGCAGCCGTTGTCACTGAACGATCTTCAGCAGTTGAGCCTGGAAAGGCTCGCGACCCGGGGCAGCGAACTCGGCATGCGGCTGCGTGCCGAGAGCTCCCGCCATCACATGGTGCTCGATCAGGCGCGGTTTCATCTCGCCCAGGGAGGTGCGGTGTTCGCCACGGGAGTTCTCGAGCTCACCGCCGACCACGGCCTCCTTCGCTGGCCAGCTTTCAATTTGAAACCGGGACCCGACGACGTCAGCATCCCGGCCTCCCTTTTTCGTTCTCTCGAACTTCGCCCAGGCCTGATGCTTCGATGCGCCTTGCGGCTTCCTCAAGATCGCGAGCGCGGCCTGGTAGCCGACTCCATCCTCGAAATTGAAGGCATTCCCGCCGCTCAATGGAAGGCGCCACCGGAATTCGACAAACTTACCCCCCTCTTCCCGAACCGGCGAATCTTCCTAGAGGCGGCTCAGAGCCCATCGATCAGCGCTCGCGCTGTCGATCTGATTGCCCCGCTGGGCATGGGTCAGCGCGGGCTAATTGTAGCGCCGCCGCGCGCCGGAAAGACCCTGGTGCTCAAAGCGCTTGCCAGCGCGATCCGCGCCAACCATCCGGAGATCGTCCTAATGCTCCTGCTGGTGGATGAACGCCCCGAAGAGGTGACCGATTTGCGAAGCGATCTGGATTGTGAAATCTACAGCTCCACTTTTGACGAACCTGTAAGCCGTCATGTGCAGGTTTGTGAAGCCGTGTCGGAGCGGGCCAAGCGTCTTGTGGAATTACGAAAGGATGTCGTCATTCTCCTCGATTCGATTACCCGCATGGCGCGTGGCTACAATAACCTGCAGCCGAACAAGGGGCGTATCATGAGCGGAGGTGTGGACTCCAAGGCGCTGGCTCGGCCCCGCAAGTTTTTCGGATCCGCTCGAAACGTCGAGGAAGGGGGCAGCCTCACGATTCTCGCCACGGCGCTCGTCGAGACTCAGAGCCGGATGGACGATTTGATCTTCGAGGAATTCAAGGGCACAGGCAACATGGAGGTGCACCTTGATCGCTCCATTGCCGAGCAGCGCATTTACCCGGCGATTCACATTGTCAAATCGGGCACGCGCCGCGAGGAATTGCTCTACCATCCCGACGAATATGAGCGAATCGTCGTCCTTCGACGTCAGCTCTCGGAACTTCCTGCGGCGGAAGCCATGGAGGTGCTGGCAGCCAATCTTCAGAACACCAAATCGAATGCCGAGCTTCTCCTGACAGGTCTGCGCGGGCTTTAGGAAGCTGCTGAGAAGCCTTGGTATGCCGCGCAAGACGAACCTTCGCTTTGCGGTTCTCGCGAGCGCATGTTGCCTCGCCTTCGCGCTGATCATCAAACTTCCGACTCTCAAGTATCCCGTCTCGAACTGGGATGAGTTGATCTATCTGGAGCTATCCAGGCACTGGTTGGCAACGGGCTCTTATTCTCTTGCCGGTAGCGACTTGCTCAATCGTCTCCCACGAAGCTTCTACGATCATCCAGACTTTCACCATCCTCCCGGCTTCTCCGTCCTCCTGGCTCCATTTGTCTTGACGAAATCGGATCAGCTCGCGGTAACGCTTTCGTGGCTCGGACATGCTCCTCTCGCTCGCTTCCGTCGCGCTTGTCGGTTACGAACTATTACTTCACAACAAGCCACCCGACTTTCGTAACCGATGCGTTTTTCTTCTTCCCCTTGCTGCCGTAGCGGCCGATCCGTTGATGAATTTTATCGCTCGAAAGATCTGGATGGACAATCTCCTCGCAGGCACGACGAGCCTCGCCCTTTGCCTGGCTTGGTTGGGGGGCAGAAAGGAACGTTGGAGCTCTTGGCTCCTCGCTACAGCAGGAATGGCGGCTTTCGCCTGCTCCCTTAAGGTAACCGCAGCCATTGTGCTGCCTTTCGTCGCATGGCTCGCAATTCCGGAGGATCGCAGGCAACCTATCGTGCGTCTGCTCATCGTCTTGCTCCCCGGCACTCTGGTACTCGGCGCCTGGTTTCTCTATTTCCATGAGCGCACGGACATTTGGCTTCCGTATTGGATGCGGCCCGACGAAGACTTCCTCAAGGCGAATCCATTCGTCGCCGCGTCCGCGACGCAATCCGTTCCTTCCTACCTGCTCAAGGTGTTCGCTTGTATGCCGTTTTTCGTGGTTTTTCTCCTTAGAATTCCGTTTTGCCGGGTTCCCTTCCATTCCAAGCTGGAGAAAGTCTCGCCCACCTGGATCTTTTCGCTGCTTGCGCTTTTCGCCCTCCTGGGTTCGGCGGGATTCGCCAAGGAGACACGCTACTTGGCTCCGGTCATCCCGGTGGTTTGTTGGCTCCTTTATGCCAGATACGACGACGAAACGCCGGAGCTCGCCGCGAGAAACGACCAGCTTTTTCCGCTCTTCTTTCTGGCAACCCTCGCCGGAGGGATGCTCGCCGGCTATTACCTGCTCGTCCCCCAATACGACGAAATCCTTAGTCCACTTGATCTTCTCACACTCATCTTCGCGGGAAAAACGTAGAGCGGCGCCTGCAGCGAAATCCGGATCACCAGACTGCGTCGCGATCCGTGTTCGCCGCACAGCACTCGTTGCAATGGGTGAATGTCGGACTCCTGCCCTCCGCGGACGGCGCGAATCGCCTCGGGACCGCGCTGGGCGCGATGGGCCATAACCCGAACCCGCTCGGCGCTCCACCGAGTCTTCACCCGGCCGATGCGCTGACTGCGGAAGCTTATGGGCGTCGCCTCGCGCAAGCGGGTCTGAAGTCCGGGCCGGATTTCAGCAATCAACTCGAAATCTCAGCACCAAT
>JAXIPG010000177.1:0-5858 GCA_045403045.1 Terrimicrobiaceae bacterium | reverse complement strand
GGTTGCTCTCAAGATGTAATCTCTGTCGGCAACCTTGCAGGTGCTTACAAACAGACACTCAGAGCTGATATGCGAAGTGCCAGCGGGCCGGTTCTGTGCAGGAAATCGATTCTGAGCAGTTCCGATTCTACGCTCCACGGCCAAAACGGCAGGCCTTCACTGGGGCTACTTCCTTAACGGAGGTTTTCGGTCAGATGTGGCCAGTACGCGAACTTGGCTATTTGGCCAATCGATTTCGCCCTTTTGTTCCGCGTCGAAAACAATCTGACTCAAAGCCGCCGGATTGCAGTTAGTCTAGAGGCATCGGCTTTCACAGGGAAAACGATTATCGAGGATGTAAGCCGCGTTAACATCAGCGGAAAGATAGGCTTTGAGCGAAATAAAGAGTGCAGTCTGCTCGCTTTAGCATGAGGGCTTCGATGAAGCGGCGTAAACCTGAAACGCGCCCCTCGCGCGCGCACGTATTGGCCTCGAATACCAACTTTTACCATCTCCCTTGAGGTCGTTAGTCCTAGACACACTTTCCGGGCATGTTCGAGCTTAAAGACGTTTTCCTGATTCTTCTCGGCGGCGTTATCGGCTTCGGCATTGATCGCATCAAGACCTTTCTCGATCGACGCCAAGCGCGTAAGCAACTGCACGAAGAGCTAGCACTGAATCTCAGGAGGATGCCTCACTTCCGCACTTACCCTTGAGACGCACAAACTCAAAGCCAGCGCGCCCTCAATCTCGGTCCGTTTTGCGTTCATCCTCCTCGCAGCTTTTTGAGCAGCTCCACAAGCTCTTCAAACTGCAAAGCTGAGGCCATGACAAGTCACCGATGCGGAAGCGCCCGATAGCACAGTACAGATACAATGCGTATCTCTCCAAAACCCAAAGGCACGATGGCATGCGGCACCACACCCCCGAACATCACCATCGCCTGACCCACTCGAACTCGCACGCTGATGGCCCCCAATTCAGGGCTGGCGCGAATCTGGGAAAGACGCTCGTTCTGACGCTCAGGATATAGCCGTGTAACACCACCGCTGCTCCCGGAGCCGTGACGATCCAGCAAGCACGTTATCAATGCGACATCGCAGGTCTCGATGTCCCGGTGCAAAGCAAGGTGATCGCCGGGGCGCGCATAATACGTGTAAGTGCCCCGCCCTCCTGTCGGCAATACCGGTGCGTTACAGAGGGTCTCGATAAAACGGATGACGCTGCGATCTCGATAAAACGCCGCCTGTATCGCGCCTCCGCTGGCACTGACGAAGCGGCGCGCGGGCTGGCCTCCCCGCACCTCTTCATCGTCGGAAACAGCGATCTCACTCGATCTAGCCGTTGCCAAACATCGGCGAGCTTCGTCGAGCAGCTGCGCACACGTATTCCTATCTGGAAGCCGTTCAAAGACGTCGAAGCCTCCATTTCTCATCAACGGCGAATTCCGGATAGCTTCGGGAACTGATTGGATCTGAACTACTTGACTGAAAGCATCGTTCATGGGACTATGCCATGGCTCAAAAGTTCGCCGGCCCGAAAGCAGGCGGTGGCGTGAACGTGACGGCGGCGACGTACTCCCTAAGATCATCGGGAATCTTCTGAGAGGCCAACTCATAGTTCGAGGCCTGCGCGGTGGTCGAGAACTGAATCCCACCCGAATTCAATTGCCGCAGCCGCGTCTTGAAGACTGATTCAAAAAGATGGACCGGCCCGGTGATCGAGAAGCTGTTGCCCACGAGATCACCAACTTCGAAGCCAAGAAGCCGGAATACGTCGCGGACCCGGAGAGCGATCTCGCCTGACGGCAGCCAGTCCTTGATATTCTCGGCCGTGATGCGCGAGTCCCGATCCGGGCTCTTCCCGCTCGCAGCGCACAGAAGAACTTGCGCGGAGACGGTCTGTTGGGGTTGCAGAGCCATAATAAATAATAGCATCAATTACATCCCGCAGGCTCTTGTTTATAATGCGGCTGGTTATGGGGCGGTGTTCCAACGAACACGTCGCCCGCGGGCGTCTCACGCTTCTGCACGGCCAAACTCAGATAATTCCGGCCGTCGGTTACCATGAGGCAATTTGCCACCAGGGAATCAAGGAACGCCTGCACCCCTCGCGACGAGATCGCGATCTGCGGAAACGCTTCCGTCAAATGGCGGATCACGCTCGAAGAGCACCGAAATTCATCGCAATATTCATAAACTGCCTGCTCCAAGCCAGAGAACACGACTTCGCGTTGAGTCGCAATCGCCCGCGTATCTTGGAGCAACAATGTGCCATCGGACTGCTTGACCGAACAGAGCAGACCCTGATCCGGTCGGCGTCGCCACGCTTCAACGTACTGGATCACCTCCCTCGCGTAGTCCGTAGGGTCTACCTCCGGTTTGTAATCGAAGTCAAAGTAATATGCTATCTTCATCAGGCTCTCCATTTCGAAAGGATAGAGATACGAATAGGGCTGGATGGGGCGCACGTTGACAAACCCGAACTCGTCCGAAGATTCAAAGTACGGGCTGAAACGATCCATTCTGATAGGTCCGCAGGCCACAGGCGGACTCAGGAACGAAATCGCAGGCAGCATATCTCGAATCGCGGAATAGTCGTCGCGCGTCTCGCCAGGAAACCCGTAGAGAAGGTTCCAATCCACCGCTACTCCAAATTCCTTGCACCATTTCAGCAGCTGAACGTTGCGCAATGCGTTGGTTCCTTTGCGCATGAGCTTGAGCACGTGGTCACTAAGACTCTCGATTCCCGGCTGGATTCGAGTAATGCCTGCGGCACGAAGCAACGCGACTTGCTGGCGTGTCAGGTTAGCTTTGACCTCGTAGAAGATTTCCCAAGCGTGCCCCTGCTCAGCAAGCACCGGAAGCAGGTCGGCGAAATACTTCATATCGAGAATGTTGTCGACGACTTCGATCCGGTCCATCCGCCAGCGATCTGCCAAGTAGCTCATCTCCTCCAGCACACGTTGGGCGGTCTTGCTGCGGAAAGCCATATTCGCACCGTTCAGGCCGCAGAAAGTGCAATGCGACTTGTCGCCCCACCAGCAGCCGCGCGAGGTCTCCATCAATACCGTCGGCGTTACGAGCAGCGCCGCGCTGCTTTCAGACCACTGCCGAAAATAATCGTCGAAGTCGGGCACAGGAAGCGAATCCATGTGCCGAACCGGCAAACTCTTGCCAGTCGAGATGGACCGTCCGCTTCGACGATAGACGATCCCGGCCGGCAGAGCGCCGACATCGGAGCGCACGGGGCGCGCAAGCAGCAGCCCCGCAAGCGCCGGAAAGCTCTCGTCGGCCTCGCCGGAACAAACGTAGTCCACGAATTCGAACCTCCGATGCAGCTCTTGACCCATCTCCCCCTCCCAGTTAGCGCCGCCGAAAACGGTAATCACAGCCGGGTGCGCAGCTTTGATCCGTTTTGCTAGAGCGAGCGAGGAGATGTTTTGTTCGAACGTAGAGGTAAATCCGACTATCGCATAATCCTCCCACGAGATGGCCGCGACGCAGTAGTCTAGAAATTGCGATGTCAAAGCTCGAACGCGCTTGATTCGTCCGATGCTCGCGTCATTGATTTGCCATGTCTTGCGCAAGACCTCATCGATATAGGCGGCGTCAGCTGACGCGCGTTCTCCATAGAGGGCCGTCGTAAAGCTCCAATCTCCCGCGAACGCTATGTAGGGCAGGGCCGAGGAGATCCACTGGTAATCCTCGGCGCCAACTAGGTCGGCAAAGGCGAGCGATAAGTAACGAACGTCGCATCCGATGCCGGCCTCCTGAAGCCTGGCCTTTAGGAGGCTGAGCCCGAGCGCTGGACGCTCCAGCGCACCAAATGGCATACTCAGGAGCAGGATCTTTTTCATCCACAGGGACGCTGGTCTCGCACGAGACGGTTGGGCCCGTCACAGCCGAGCCGCCGCAAGCCGGTCAGGCTTGCGGCGGTCCACTAGGTTTATGCATTACCAAGGTCGATTTCCGACTTGGCGATCAACTCTTGGAGCGCCTCCACATCCTCCTCGGACAACGCGGCGCCCGCCGATTGAGAACCGCTTGCGGGTTCGGCCGCCTCCGTGGCAGTCCCCCCTGCCGGAGGCGGAAGAACGACCGGCGAGATAGGCCTTATCGGTTGGATCGGCTGAATTGGTTGGATCGGTTGGATCGGTTGAATCGGTTGGATCGGTTGGATCGGCTGGATCGGCTGGATCGGCTGCACCGTGATCGGCGTGATCGGCGTGATCGGTCCCAAGCACTGGATCTTCGCCGACAACACCGCTTTATGAGCGTCCACCAGACCGGTGCCAGTCGCCAAGTCGGGGCCCGGTCCGGCTGGGTTGCCTGCCGGAGAAAGTGCCGTGCCATTGCATGTGCCGGAAGTCACGTCCCGCGCCGTTTTCATCAGGATGTTCTTGATCTGGGTCGGGGTCAGGCCGGGACAAGCTTGTTTGACCAAGGCTGCGGCCCCAGCGAGCTGCGGTGCAGCGGCGGAGGTGCCGCTAAACGCAGCCCAGCCGTCGTTGTTGGCCGTCTGATCTCCGTTTGGATGGGTACCTCCGGAGTTGCCGACATCGATATTGTCTCCCGGTTCCAGCGGAAGCATGATATAAATCGCCCTAGGTTGCATGCCCACCAACCCAGAGAGGTCAGGCACGCGCCGGTTCGGGTAAATTACACTCTGGAAGCCACTGGCGTAATTCGAAGCCCTTAGAGATTCATCCGCATCCATGAACACTCCGCCCGCGGAGATCACGTTGGGATGCTGGCCTGGGAAACCGACATGCCCGTTGCCGGCCGAGAAGACGACCGTAATTCCCACTGACACCGCCGCGGCGATCGCGGCTGCGAGGGCCTGATCAGCCGCGCTCAAGGTCGTGCTGGTACCCGTGCTGCTGCCCCAACTGCAAGTGATGATATGTGGGCTCAACCCGACCGCCGCGTTGAAGGCACCGATCGAATTGACGAAGTTGATCTTCACGGGCAGCAACTCCACATCCGGTGCCACAGCGAAGATGTTGGCCGATTCTCCTGTTCCATGTCCGCTCTCATCCGCCAGCGGGTTGACTGCGGCTGGCCCTAGAATCACCGGGGCTGCTCGGTAGCCTCGATTGATGAAAAAAGGATGTTTGAACCACCCGCTGTCCACCATTGCGACTTTGATGCCTTTACCGGTTATTCCGCTGCGATGCGCCCGATCGGCGTTGCATCCGAGCGAAATACCCGCCGGCACGTCGAGATGCCAGTAAGCCTTTAATGGCGGGAACATGGAAGGCGCCATGAAGTAACGCGGCTCCTCGATGGCTACTCCCTCGATCACTTCGCCCAATGTCGTGCCCGCGGTGGAAATCAATCCCGAGAGCTCGGTATCCGGTGAATCCAGAAACGTCGCGGTATCTAACGTCGCGGTATCTTCTTTAGCCTCCTCTTTGATCACCGGTCTCTCTTCCGCGATGATCGTGGTGTTGAAGGCTCGCTCGTAAGTCGAAGCCGGCGCGGCAATGTTGATCATCAACTGCGTGACTTGAAGAATATCAAATCCAGCATCGCGCAGGCGGTTAACGGCTCGCGTAATTACTTCGCGTTCTGAGACGAAGTTCGCCACAGTTTCCGCGTTGATCCGCTCCTGTCCTTCGAACATCGACACGCCTCCCGCCGACCTTGGAGATGCCTGTGCGTAGATGATTTTTGGGATGCTTGACTCTTTCTTCTTCTTTACGACTGCGTCGGGCGCTTTTGTCCTTTTCGTGCTCATTGACTAGTTTCTCTTTTGTTATTAAGCTCAATGCCAGGGGTTGCGAATCTCCCGCCATCGCAACTGCCACACCGGCAGTTTAGGGCGTAATTACATAGATTATAGATCGTTGAGGTCAATATCTTTTTGGATCGCAA
>JAXIPG010000029.1:0-4138 GCA_045403045.1 Terrimicrobiaceae bacterium | reverse complement strand
GGCGGATGGTCGAAAGGGACAAGAACCATGCGTGTATAATTGTCTGGTCGCTCGGAAATGAGTCCGGCAACGGCCCTCACTTCGTTTCCGGCTACAATTGGATTAAGGAGCGAGATCCTTCGCGCCCTGTGCAATACGAGTCTGCCCTCCGGGCCTCCAACACGGATATTTACTGCCCGATGTACGCTTTGCCTGCCGACTTGGAAAGCTACGCGAAGGATCCTGCGGCGGACCGTCCACTCATACTTACTGAATATGCTCATGCGATGGGCAACAGCCTGGGAAACTTCCAAGACTACTGGGACATCATCGAAAAGTATGACTTATTGCAGGGGGGCTGCATCTGGGAATGGTGCGATCTGGCCATTTTCAAACCGTTGCCAAACGGATCCGGCCGCTACCTCGCCTACGGTGGAGATTTTGGCGATTTTCCCAACGACGGAAACTTCTGTTGTGATGGCCTTGTGCAGCCGGATCGCCGGCCGAACCCGCATCTCCACGAGGTCAAAAAAGTCTACCAGAATGTAAAGATTGCCGCCGTGGATCTCGCTTCTGGCAAAATCAGCATTCATAATGGTTTTTTCTTCACAAATCTCGGGCAATTCGAAATCCGATGGGACCTGCGAAAAAACGGAACAATCGCTCACGAGGGCTCCCTTGGCACCATCGATCTCGACCCTGGACAATCGTGCGAGCTGGCAATTCCGTTGCCGCAGGATTGGCTCCCGGAAACCGGCGAATGGATCTTGATTGTATCGCTGGTCCTTCGAACTGCCAGTGCCTGGGCGCTGCGCGGTCACGAGATCGCCTGGGAACAATTTCTTATTGAAGGCAAGCGTGAAGTGCCGGCACCTTCGGAACGCAGCGCGGCAACGTCGACGGAGGGTCTCCTTCTGCAGCACACCGGTGAAAGTTACATAATAGCGGGCCATGAGTGGGAGATCTCCATCGATCGAATGAGGGGCGCATTGATATCCTTTGTTCATCGAGACCGCGAACTGCTCCGAAGACCGTTAGCGCCGAATACGTGGCGTATACCGAACGACAATCAGTTGCGGAACGGATATCGAGAAATTTACGCGCCGTGGCGCGATGCGGTGGCACGCCGAAGAATGGTTCGGATGTCGGCGACGGCGGACAAAAGCTCGGTTGTGGTGCATGTGCGAACAGAGTTTCCTGAGTTGGCGTATTACGACCTTAGATACCTTATTCGCCTGACTGGATCGATCGAGGTCGAAGTGAGTTTCCAGCCATTTTCCGATTCCACTCCCCCGTTGCCAAGACTGGGCCTCATCGCAGGACTATCCGGCGATTTGCAGCACGTCGCCTGGTACGGGCGGGGTCCGCATGAAACACATTGGGATCGAAAGACCGGCGCCAAGATAGGACGTTATGAATTGGCTGTCAGTGAGCTGCACCATCCCTATGTGTTTCCGCAACTGAATGGCAATCGGACGGATGTGCGTTGGGTACAGTTGACGGACTCTAGTAACATCGGAATTCGATTTACGGCCGATACGGTCCTGCAATTCATCGCCCACGATTACACGGACGAGGACGTAGAGAATGCCCAGCATGATCACGAGATCGTGCGCCGAGATTTCATCGAATTGCAGCTAGACCATCAGCAGATGGGAATCGGCGGTGATAACAGCTGGGGGGCCGAGGTGCACGAGGAATATTGGGTAAAGGCGAAGCCCTATCACTATACAGTCACGATCCAGACGATCGGTTAATCGTTGCTGGGGCCTCTCGTCACGCCGCCTCGAGCGTGCAAATCGCGGCCTTTTCTTTTGTAAGCGAGGCGCGGCGTGAATGCTTACTCTTTTTGAGCTTGGAAACCTGCTGGATAAGCAGCAGCATCCGGTCACTTTCATGTGTGGGAACCTTTCCTCACTGTGCTGTGCCGCTCACTTACGGTGCTGCGCCGCTCACCATTCGGATCGATCCGCCGCGTGGCGGGCGTCTCTTTATCCCCCCTTGACTCCCAAATAACATGCATACGCTGCTAGCGAAAGACGCGGAGATCCTCGTCACCATGGACGGTCAACGCCGCGAATTGAAAAACGCCGGGATCTACGCGGAGAACGGCTTTATCAAACAGGTGGGCCCAAATGAGGAACTCCCTGCCACTGCGGACACGGTGATTGACCTCACCGGCCAGATCGTCCTGCCAGGGTTCGTCAACACGCATCACCATCTCAACCAGACCCTCACACGCAACTTGCCCGCCGCACAAAACAACAATCTTTTTCCGTGGCTCCAGACCCAATACCGCATCTGGGCACGCACGACCGAGGAGGCCTCCCGCGCCAGCACGCTCATTGGGCTGGCGGAACTGGCGCTTTCCGGCTGCACCACAGTCTTCGACCACACTTACGTTTTCAAAAATGGCAACAACGTCGATTGCCAGATTGGGGCGGCGAAGGACGTCGGCGTGCGCTTTCATGCCAGCCGCGGCTCGATGTCGCTTGGCCATTCGCAGGGCGGGTTGCCGCCGGACGATTGCGTGGAGGACGAGGCGTTCATCCTCCAGGACAGCGAGCGCGTCATCAAAACCTACCACAATGATTCGCTGGGTTCGATGACGCAGATCGTACTCGCGCCGTGCTCGCCGTTTTCCGTCACCACCTCACTCCTGCGCGACTCTGCCGCGCTGGCCCGTCAATACAAAGTCAAACTCCACACCCACCTCTGCGAAACTCGCGACGAGGAACGTTACACGCTGGAGCGGTTCCAGCTCCGACCCGTGGACTGGATGGCGACGCACGGTTGGCTGGGTGACGACGTGTGGTTCGCCCACGCGATCCATGTGGATGATGACGAAATCAAAAAATTCGCCCAGACCGGATGCGGCGCGGCGCATTGTCCGTGCTCGAACATGCGCCTGGGGTCGGGCATCGCGCCGATCAAGAAATACCTGGCCGCTGGCGTAAAGGTCGGCCTCGGCGTCGACGGCTCCGCCAGCAACGACGCATCGAACATCCTGCTCGAGGCTCGCCAAGCCATGCTTCTCGCTCGGTTGCAAATGGGCCTTCTCCCGCCCGAAGGCCCCCGCAAATACTTTCTCCTTTCGCAATCGCATCCCGTCCGCGCCAACGAATGGATGACGGCGCGCGAGGCGCTCGAGCTCGCGACGATTGGCGGGGCACGGGTGCTGGGCCGCTCGGACATCGGCTCGATCGAGCCGGGCAAATGCGCGGACTTTTTTTCCCTCGACCTCCACACGATCAACTACGCGGGCGCGCTCCACGACCCCGTGGCAGCCGTCCTTTTCTGCGCTCCGCAAGGCGCGAAATACACGGTCGTCCACGGCAAAATCGTCGTGCGGGACGGCCAGGTCGTTACGGTGGACATGAAACCCGTCATCGAAACCCACAACCGCTGTGCCTTGGAAATCGCCAGCGGATAAACCACCCGAGGGCACCCTGCTTCCAGATAGCCTCAGCCGTTACGAATTACTCAGCCAACTCCACATCCTTCCTCAATAACTGATCAACTATGGACCTTCATACGGTAACCGAAATCCGACACCCCGCCAGCTCGGACGACGTGAAACAATGGCAAAACGGCTACGCTTGGCTGGCCGGCGGCACATGGTTATTTTCCGAGCCGCAGATCAACACCCACACCCTGATCGATCTCGAATCGCTCAACTGGCCGTCCCTCTCCGCCTCGCCCGAGGGCCTTGAGATTGCCGCCACTTGCAAGGTCGTCGAACTCGACCGCTTCGCCGCGCCGCCCGAGTGGACCGCCGCGCCGCTCTTTCGCGAATGCTGCCGCGCCTTCCTCGCTTCGTTCAAAATCTGGAATGAGGCCTCGGTCGGCGGGAACATCGTCATGTCCCTTCCAGCCGGTCCGATGATTTCGCTCAGCGCCGCGCTTGAAGGCGTCTGCACCCTCTGGCCGCGCGATGGCAAACCGCGCCAGGTTCCCGTCGTGGATTTCGTCACAGGCAACCACCAGAATGTCCTCGCGCCAGGCGAGCTGCTGCGCTCGATCTTCCTGCCCGTGCACGCGCTGAAGAAAATACAGACCTTCCGCCGATTCACTCTCACGCATCTCGGGCGTTCCGAAACGCTGCTCATCGGAACGCGCTGTCCGGAGCACGGCGAGTTCCTTCTCACCATCACCGCCT
>JAXIPG010000194.1:0-5121 GCA_045403045.1 Terrimicrobiaceae bacterium | reverse complement strand
GGCATGGGCCGCGTTCACCCCGCGACGGATCGCAACTTGTTGCGCCGCGTCGCTCTAAAGTGGCTGGATAAAGAGCTCGCCCGCGAGCCGATGTATCGCGATGGCTTCATTGCGGAAGCGCAAATTACCGGGCAGCTCGAGCACCCCAACATCGTACCGGTGCATGAGCTCGCAGTCTCGAGCGAAGGCATTCCTTACTTCACGATGAAACTGGTGCACGGCGTTGGACTCGACGAATGGCTGCGGGACCCCTCTCGCCGACCCGGTACACGCGAACGCTTGCAGGATGGCCTCGATATTTTTCTGAAGGTCTGCGACGCGGTGGCCTACGCGCACCATCGTGGCGTGATCCATCGCGACTTGAAGCCGGAAAATATCATGGTGGGTTCCTTCGGTCGGGTCTATGTGATTGATTGGGGTCTCGCTCGCTTGACCAAAACGCGCGCGGCGTCCGGGGCCGATTCGCAGATGGAAGCTCCGGGAGAGGTGGGAGCGCCGGCGTACATGTCGCCGGAACAGGCGCGTGGAAACCCAGCCGATATGGACGAAAGAAGCGATGTTTTCAGCCTTGGCGCGGTCCTCTATGAAATCGTCTGTGGTGAGCTGCCGTATGGATATTCTGACAACCCCGATGCCATCCTGGAAAAAGCGCGCCACGGCAAAGTCATCGCGATCGATCGGGTCGTCGTGCGTCACGGCATTCCCAAGCGTTTGTGTGAAATCGTGAACAAGGCCATCGCGCCACTGCCCGCCAACCGCTATCAACGCGTGGTGGATCTGCAGAAAGACGTGCGCGAGTTCTTGCGCGGCGGCTTGTATTTGCCCCACAAAACCTTCGCTCCGGGGAGCTTGATCATTCGCGAGGGGGATCGCGGCGACAGCGCGTACATGATCGTGAGCGGTCAATGTCGCGCCTTCCGCACTGTCGGTGCTGCGCAAGGTAGCGCCTCGGGGCAAGAAACGCTGGCCACTATGGGCGCGGGTGACGTATTCGGCGAGATGGCACTAATTCTAAATGAGCCACGTGCCGCGAGTGTGGAAGCCGTGGATCAGGTGACCGTGCTCGTGCTCGACAAGAAAACCATGGCCGAGGGACTTGGCATAGACGGCTGGATGGCTTCATTGGTGCGCGCTCTGGCTCAACGCTTCCACACGCTTGAGCAACAAATGCGTGCTTCGGGTATCCGGCGGGGATAAGCCGCGTGCCGATTTGTTTCCCACCTCTATCAGTCCCGGGGGGGGAGTATCGGCGAACGTGCGAAACTGCCGGAAAGTCCGGCAAGCAATCGAGCGGTGCGTCGTTTCGACACTCCAGATCGCCGAGAGCATGGGCTTTAAGGGTGAGTTTCGCCAATGGCTCGCTCTCGCGGGCTGCGCCGGCATCGACGCGGCGAATAAGGAACCACTGCTCTCCGCCGCCGGCTTCGTCGCGCGCACGCCGGAGATGCCGAAACAAGAAGAACTGTTTTACACCGCGATGATCACTTTTCCGAAATGCGCGCCGGCTTCGAGGTGACGATACGCGGCAATGGCTTCCTCGAACAGGAAAACGCGGTCGATCACCGGGCGCAGTTCGGCCAGAGTGATGGCGCGATTCATGGCCAGGAACATCTCCCGGCTGCCCACGACAATGCCATGCACATTGGAATTGCGAATAATCAGGTCGATCAGCGGAGCCTCGCTCGTGAATCCGCCGCCGAGACCGCCGATAACGCTCACCACGCCCTCCACGGCGACAGCCCGCAGCGATTTCGCAAACGTGTCGCGTCCGCCGACTTCGATGATGTGATGCGCTCCAACGCCGCCTGTTAGTCGCAGCACTTCCGCGTCCCAATCGGGCGTTTTGCGGTAGTTGATCGTTTCATCCGAGCCGAGCTCGCGGACCCGGGCGAGTTTCTCGTCGCTGCTGGACGTGACGATGACTTTTGCACCGTGGCAGCGCGAAAATTGAGACACCGCCCGTTCCCTGGACGAGCACCGTTTCCCCGGCGGCAACGTGCCCGCGCGTGACCAGGGCCTGCCACGCCGTCACACCCGCGCAAGGCAAAGCGGCGCCTTCCTCGAAACTCAGATGCGGCGGAATTTCCACTATACCGTCCTGGGAAAGAGCGACTTCCTCAGCCAGGACACCGGGAATGCCCGAACGTCCCGCGCCGAGATCCTGCCTGGGCGGATTGGTGAACGTCGGGCCGGTGAGCCAGTTTTGAAAATAGGTGCTGGTCACGCGATCCCCGATTTTCCAACGGGTGACGCCTTCGCCGAGGCCGATGATTTCGCCCGCGCCATCGGCCACTGGCACGAACGGCGGCGGAGTATCGCCATACTGCCCGTTGATGATCATGAGGTCGCGAAAATTCAGCGACACGGCGTGAATGCGGATGAGCACCTGGCCGGGGCCGGGCACGGGTTTGCGGATTTCGGCGAGTTGAATGCCGCCGATGCCGGTGATGGAAGTAACCTGGTAGGCTTTTATATTCGTTGACATGCGGTTACAGTGTTCCGTGGCACTCCCGGTTCCCAATTCTCAGACGATATAACGGATATGCGCTCCATTGATATTTCCCGGCCCGACCTGAATCTGCTCGTGGTTTTCGACGCGATTTACCGCGAGAAAAACGTCAGTTGGGCCGCACGCAGCCTCGGGAAAAGCCAGCCAAACGTGAGTGCCGCGCTGTCGCGGCTTCGGGACGTCTTCCAGGATCCGCTTTTCGTGCGAAACGACGAGCACGTGTTTGCGTTCCGGGCCGATCACCCGGAGATCGGCGAAACGATCACGCCGAAGGAACTCGCCCAGCTGCGCGTGGCAGATCTGTGCATGTCGCCGTTGACGGATCAACTCACGGAAAAGTGGCATCAGCAGGGCGTAACGGCCGATCCCGTGCTGCGGATGTCGATCTGCATGGTGGCGCCGTTCGTCGCGGCGCAGAGCGATGTGGTTTTCCTGTTGCCGAAGCGCGAAGCCGAAAAATTCGCCCAATTTTTTCGGATGCGCATCGCTCCGCTGCCGTTCCCCGGGGAGAAATTCGAGACGTTCCAATACTGGGCCGAGCGCTCGGACACCGACCCGGCACACCGCTGGCTGCGCAAGACGGTGAAGCACGTGGCGGCGGGGCTGTGAATCAGTGCATGCCCTCCAGACTTCGCGATTTGAATTGGCGCGGCTTTTCCCGGCATAGCACCATGGAGGGCCATGGCCGCCCGGCGTTTGAGACACATGAGCGTAAACAAAACAGACAACCAGGCCACGCCGCTGCTGATTGGAACCTCGGCTTCAAGATCAAGCAGGTCACGATTGTTTCACGCGTAATACAGGTGCAATGAACTTCTTCTCCCGCTTATTCGTCCGCCCAAAACCCAGGAGGCCCTACGCCAGCGTGGATGGCAAGACACTGCTGGACGAGGCTCAAAATCATTTTGCCAACACAATCCGGCTTTATGAGCCAGCAGACTCAAGCAACTCCCTATGGAAAAAAACTGAATACGGATGCTTTCTTTATTTCTGGGTTCATGCCTGGCATGAAAAACAGATTCCGGCGATCCGTGACTACCGTAAGCTCCTGGATACTCTCGCTTACAAGCTAGAGGAAGCCGCCCCCGCATTGATGTTGACCAGAATAAATTTCTTAAAAAATATCTCCCCGGAGGAGGTCATTTCGGACCGGCTTAGAATTTATGGCAACATAATCAAGAGCGAACCGAAGGATACAACCATTGGCCTGCCTGTGTTCAGTGCATGTCTTTGGTTGGGCGCATTGTCTGCCCGTAACCGGGAATTGCGGCTCTATCCTGAGGTCACGTCTTCCGGCCAGCTTCTTTCCTTGTGTCTTAAAGAGCGCATTATGCCAGATGCGCTTGAACACCGCGCATTCTTCAAGCACAGCATGGACATGTTAACAAAAGAGCTGATGGAAATTACTGAAATGCTTACTGAACTCAATGCAAGACGGCTTGCAAACGACTCGCTGTAGAAAGCCTGCGGGCAAATATTTTGCGCGAGGAAATAGTTTTCACTCCCTTAGTGTATATATTGTGCCACTGCTGTCCAAAATAAGTCGCTCTTGGACAAGCAGGCCTGAATTTATGGGCCTGAGAGGCCTCTGAAAGGTCATTTTGGAGTATCTACCCCCCCACTTGCTTTTGAATGCTGGCGGCATGCTGTCCAAATTAGCCAAAGGCCAGAGTGGTTTGCACGGCGGCGGGAGGTTGTGGCGGCGGGGCGAAGGGTTCGTCCACCCACGCCCAGAGATCACGATGGACAAAGAGATTGAGGCGCAGCAGAGCGATAAGATTGGAAAGACTCCAGGAGAGCCGACTGCGCATTTGCAGATATTTCAGAAGCAGGATGGCAATAAGTGCTGTCCAAATCTGGATGCGTACAGCGTTGGGGCTCGTGCCTACAAAGGTCTTTATCTTGAGGTTCTGCTTGAGGGCCTTGAAAAAGAGTTCGATCTGCCAGCGCGCCTGGTAGATAGCGGCAATGGTGCTGGCGGCCAGTTTCAGATTGTTGGTCAAGAGCACGATTTCGCGCTCTCCGGCTTCATCCCACACCACCACTCGGCGAAAGAGCCGCAGCGCTTTGGCGTTCTTGCCGCTGCCGGGCAGGGAGATCATTTGGTCAGCGCGGATGTTGCCCTTTGGGGCGGAGACCTCGGCCTCCACGCTGAAGGCGGCCTTATCCTTAAGCCGGGTGACGAAGAAGACTCCGCGATCCTCCAAACTATCGAGAAAACGATAGTCCACGTAGCCGCGATCCATCACCACAATGGAGCCCGGCGGCCACTCCAGGGTGCGCGCCACCCGGATCTCGTGGGTCTTGCCATCGGTGATTACCCCATAGCAGGGTAGGCAGCCGTCGTGATCGAGCAGCAGGTGCAGCTTGATGGCTCCCTTGGTGCGCCGGAACTTCGCCCAATCAAAGGCCGACAGACAAAGATCGATGACAGTAGCATCCAAGCTATAAAGCTTGCTTTTGAAACGAAAGGGCTTCGGGGCCGCCAGAGAACGGCAGCGCTCCAGCAGTTGGCCGAAAACTTCTTCGAAGAGTGCATAGGGACGATGCGCGTTGGCATAGGAAAGGGTCGAGCGCGCCGGGGCATTGCCAACGCCCAGATGATTGAGCTT
>JAXIPG010000310.1:0-16173 GCA_045403045.1 Terrimicrobiaceae bacterium | reverse complement strand
TTCCTCATTCAGAGCAAGAGGTATGCGGACGCAATGGAGCTTTATGAAGGAGCAGTTGCAAGATTTCCGGATCGCGCAGTCTTATACCAAGGCCTCGGTTGCTGCGCGGGTCACGAAGGGCTGTTCGATAAAGCTGTGGCGGCGTCGCAGAAGGCGCTTGATCTTGATCCCGTTGGTCAGGATTTGACCAACGATTTGGGGTGGAGTCTCTTTGAAGCGGGTCGCATTGAGGAGGCAGAAGAGGTGCTTTTGAGAGCGGTGGCCATGGACCCTTCTGACGATCTTGCCCGAGAAAACCTACGGCTTTGCCAAGCGAAACTTTCTAAGAGGTGAGTCCTCTGTGGTTAAAAATCCCATAGGGAACTGCCTGGCTTGACTCCGCGTGCAGGCGCGGCACTCTGGAGTATTTTCCATGACCAGCCCTGAAATCCGCACATCCTTCCTCGATTTCTTCCGCGAGAAGCAGCACACGATTGTGCCCTCATCGAGTTTGCTGCCCGACTCGCCGAACTTGCTCTTCACCAATGCGGGCATGAACCGGTTCGTGCCGATTTTTCTTGGTGAGGTGAAGTGTCCCTACAAGCCGGGGCGCGCCGCCGATACCCAAAAATGCATCCGCGCCGGAGGCAAGCATAACGATCTCGAGGATGTCGGACTTGACACCTATCATCACACCTTCTTTGAGATGCTTGGCAACTGGTCGTTCGGAGATTACTTCAAGAGGGAAGCCATCGCATGGGCCTGGGAGCTGGTTGTCGAGCGATGGAAATTTCCTCCGAGCCGTCTCTACGCCACGGTCTATCAACCCGGCCCTGGCGATCCGAGTCAATTCGACCAGGAGGCGCATGATTGCTGGGCGGAGCTTTTCGCCAAAACGGGACTCGATCCGAAAGTCCACATCGTCGACGGCAACAAGAAGGACAACTTCTGGATGATGGGCGACACGGGGCCGTGCGGTCCCTGCTCTGAATTGCATGTGGATCTTACGCTCGCCGGTGACACCCGAGGTGCGCTGGCCAACAAAGGCACCGCTGAGTGCATCGAGATTTGGAACCTGGTCTTCATTCAGTTCAACGCGAACCCCGATGGCACGTTTTCACCGCTTCCAGCCAAGCACGTGGACACGGGCATGGGTTTCGAGCGTGTCACGAGCATCATCCAGGGCACTAGAAACTTCACCGACTTCGCGAATGCGAAAATCTCAAATTACGAGACCGATATCTTCCAACCAATATTCGACAAGATCGAAGAACTGAGCGCCAAGAAATATGGCAGCACGCTGCCCGATCCCTCTCAACCCTCATCTCTCAGCCCTCAACAAGCCACGGACGTTGCCTTCCGCGTTATCGCCGATCACATCCGAACTCTAAGCTTTGCCATCGCCGACGGCATTCAGCCCGGCAATACGGATCGCAACTACGTCTTGCGCCGAATCCTGCGTCGAGCCGTTCGTTACGGTCGCACGCTCGGGTTTCGCGAGCCTTTCTTTTACAAGCTTGTCGCTGTGCTCTCCCGGACGATGGGCGATGTTTTTCCCGAGATTCGGGAAAAACAGAAGCACGTCGAGGACGTGCTAAGGAGGGAAGAGGAGGCGTTTAACAAGACGTTGGATAGAGGAATTGACGAGTTTAATCACGCAATTCGGGTTGCCGCCCCAACAGAAGGCTCCCCGCGCGGAATCAAAATCCTCGAGAACGAGATACCGGGTCACGTCGCTTTCCAGCTCTATGACACTTACGGCTTTCCATTTGACCTGACTGAACTGATGGCCCGAGAGCGTGGCATGACAGTCGACGTCGCCGAGTTCGAAAAGCTCATGGAAGAACAGCGCGCCCGCGCGCGCAAAGCTCAGAAGAAAGAAGTCATCACCGTCTCCGAAGAGAATCTCCAGGTCGAACCGACGAAGTTCCTGGGCTATGATTTTCTCGAGACCGAGGCGGTGGTCGAATCCGTCTCGCCCGCAAAGAGCGCGAATGAGTTTGAACTGATTGTGGACCGCACGGCATGCTACGCCGAAATGGGCGGACAGGTCGGCGATACGGGGCTCGTCCATGTGCCTGGCCCCGACTGGTCGGAAATAGGCCGTCTGCAGATTGCGAACACGCAGAAAAAGGGCGACGTTTTCATTCACCGAAGCGTGCTGACCGCGGGCCGCGCTCCCGAGGTGGGCGAGGCCGTTCGTGTGGCGGTGGACGCTGCTCGGCGCGGCGCGATTCAGCGTCACCACACGGTCACTCATTTGCTCCATTGGGCATTGCACGAAGTCGTGAGCAAGGACGCGGCGCAAAAGGGGTCTTATGTAGGGCCCGAAAAGCTGACCTTCGACTTCAATCACCAGCCGCTCACGCCCGGGCAGGTGCGCGATGTGGAAAAGCTCGTGAATGAGCGCATCATCGAAAACTCCGCCGTGTCGTGGATGGAAGTGCCCTACACCGAAGTGCGCGGGCGGGCCGACATCATGCAATTTTTCGGCGACAAATACGGCGAAACTGTCCGCGTGGTGCAGATCGGAGGCCAGCCGGCTTCGCTGAACGGTTATTCGATGGAGCTTTGTGCTGGCACGCACACGCGCGCTACGGGCGAAATCGGCCTCTTTCGCATCGCGAGCGAAGGGGCGATCGCGGCAGGAGTCCGTCGCATCGAAGCTGTGGCCGGACTCGAGTCCTTCACCCGTGCGATTGCGGATTCCGAACGCCTGAAGGCGATTGCCGCGATGTTGAACAGTCCGCTGGGCGAGATCGAAAGAAAGCTCGACGCGCTTGTTACTCATCAAAAGGAACTCGAAAAAGCCCTCAAGATTGCCAGCCAGCGCGTATCACTGAATCGCGCGAAGGAACTCATTGCTAAAGCGGAAGTTCTCAACGGAATCCCCGCCATCATTGCCAATCTCGGACATGCCGATGGCGACACCTTGCAAGCCGTCGCTGATGCGCTGAAGGGTCAATTCCAAGGGGTGATCGTTGTAGCCGGGATCGCTGATCCCGGTTCCGTTGCTCTCGCTGCCGCGGTCACCCCCGATTTCACGTCGAGAATCCAGGCAGGGAAACTCATCCAGCAGATCGCCCCGATCGTCGGCGGCAAGGGCGGCGGCCGGCCGGAAAACGCCCGCGGCGGTGGCAAAGACCCGTCGAAGATTGATGAAGCGTTGGCAAAAGCGAGAACTCTCCTTTAAAGTTTGATTTCAAGTCCGACAGGCGGCTAGTGCAGCATGGCGAGCGTGACTTCGTTGACCAGGGCTTCGCCATTTTCAAAGGCTGTGAGATTCGCGATTGTGGTGTTGGAGATATTTTGCAGGGCGGTGTCGGTAAAATAGGCTTGGTGGGAGGTGACGATCACGTTCGGGAACGTGACGAGGCGTTGAAGCACATCGTCCTGGATAATCCGTTCCGAGAGGTTCTCGTAAAACAGATCGGCTTCCTGCTCATAGACGTCCAGGCCGAGGTAGCCGATTTGTTCGGACTTCAATCCCTCAATCACCGCGCCGGCATCGACGAGCGCTCCCCGGCTGGTGTTGATGATCATCACACCCTTTTTCATCTTCGCGATGCTCTGCCCATCGATGAGGTGAAAGGTCTGTGGCGTCAGCGGGCAATGCAGACTGATGATGTCGGACTCGAAGAACAGGGTTTCCAGCTCAACGTACTTTCCTCCGGCTTCGGTGAACGCGGGATTCGGGTAGAGATCGTAGCCGAGAATATTCACGCCGAAGCCGGAGAACAGCCCAGCCAGGACGCGGCCGATTTTCCCGGTGCCAACAATGCCGACTGTCTTTCCCTGGACATCAAAGCCAAGAAGACCGTCGATCGAGAAATTGCCGTCGCGCACGCGGTTGTAGGCACGGTGAATGCGGCGATTGAGAGCCATGACGAGGCTGAGCGCGAACTCCGCCACGGCGTACGGCGAGTAAGCCGGAACGTGGGCGACCTTGATTCCGAGTGCGGACGCGTGTCGCAGGTCCACTTGATTAAAGCCTGCACATCGCAGGGCGATCATACGGATGTTTTGGCTGTGCAGGATATCCAGCACACGAGCGTTCAAGACGTCATTGACGAACGCGCAGACGGCGGCGTGGCCTTCGGCCAGCTTGGCGGTATGGGGGCTGAGTTTTTCTTCGTAAAAATCAAACTCATGCGCGACGCTGGTGTTTGCCGCGACGAGAAACTTTGCGTCATAGGGTTTGGTGCTGAAGACTGCCGTTTTCATTCCCGTTCATTCAGGGGCGGAGCTCCGTTTTTAAGAAAGTCTTTTTTGAGAATCGGCACAGGATGTCCGTTGCAAGTGGCCCGCCCTATCGCACGCCAGCCCAGCTTCTCGAAGAAGGTGCGGGCAGATTCGGTGAAGCGCAGAGTTCTGCAAGACGGACTGCGATAACAGGATGATTTTTGAGATAGTCGATTTTCACTGGCCTCGATTGGTCAAAATTGCGGCCTCAATCCTCTGGAATCCACTTTTCTTCGGTGACACCACTCAGGAGATTTTCGTATCGGGCGAGGATGAAGAGGAAATCGGACAACCGGTTCAGAAATCTCACAGCATCCTTGCTGATCTCTTCGCTTTGTGAAAGGTTCACCACCGCGCGTTCGGCGCGACGGCAGATTGCGCGCGCAAGGTGGATTTGGGCGGCAGCCGCGCTCCCTCCAGGAAGAATGAAATTGTGCAGGGGCGGCAATTCGGACGCCATGCGGTCGATCTCGGTTTCCAGCCACGTGATCTCGATGGGATTGATGCGAGCCGCGCGCTGCCTTTTCCCTGAGGTTGCGAGATCGGCGCCGAGCGAGAAAAGATGACGCTGGATCGTTGCGAGATACTTCTCTGCCGGCGCCGCGGGGGAGGCTGCGCGCGTCGCACCAATTGCGCAATTGAGTTCGTCGAGCGTCCCGCAAGCTTCCACCCGCAAGCTGGTCTTGGAAACGCGCCCGCCCGAGAAAAGGCTCGTTGATCCATCGTCGCCGGTGCGCGTGTAGATTTTCATCTCTTTGGGCAGTGTGAGGACGGGATTCTGTCGGGGCGCCAGCCCAAATAGCAAAAAAATTCAGAGCGCACAATGCGGTGTGACCCGGATCGCGGCCTGGAGAAGGGGCAGGTATTCTCTGCGCGGAATGGAAATCGCGCCGAATTGCGCGAGATGCGGGGTTATCCATTGAGTATCAAGAAGCTTAAAACCTCCTTTCCGCAAGCGCGCCGCCAGACATACGAGCGCAACCTTAGATGCACCCGGGACCTGGTAAAACATCGACTCGCCGAAGAAAGCGCCCCCGATCCGAACCCCGTAGAGACCGCCGGCAAGCCTCCCGTCGCGCCAGATCTCCAGCGAATGGGCGTGGCCCGCGCGGTGTAGAGCCAGATAACTTTGAGTAATTGTCTCGTCAATCCAGGTGTCGCGCCGGTCCGCGCAGGCGCGCACAACCTGCTCGAACGTCGTGTCCAAGCGCACCTCCCATCGCGGATCACGCAGCGTCCTTTTTGCGCCGTGAGGAATATGAAAGGCGTCCAGCGGCAGGATCCCGCGCGGGTCAGGGGAAAAGCAACGGATAGAGCCGTCCGCCATTGCCATGGGAAACCAGCCGGCGGAGTAGAGGCTCAATAATTCCTCAGGAGGAATGAGAGTTGCCATTGCGGGTCCGCTTTTTTATTATGCTTCGCGTGAGATGCATGACTCTTTTTTTCTGTCTTCTTGCTGCCGTTGCTCTGACAGGATGCTCGGTTGCTGAGCAGGACGCCACTGACGTCGGCGAGAACTTTCGGCGGGGCATTAAGGGAGAGGGTCGCATCGTGCCGAACGATCCTACTTCCGATGCGTTTGGCGCCGATTACCAGTGATCTGGCAGCCTGCCGGACTTGAAACCAAACTCTCATTTTATGGATGGATCGCGGTTGGCAAACGAAGTTTCCCTGACTGACAGGCTCCTGCTAAGCTGATGAGTTCCGTCTCCGGCGGAAAAATTTCCCCGATTTTGCCTTCAAGTCCGATAATCTGCTAACCTTAAATGTCCGCGCACTCGTTCTCACCAGAGGACAAGATTGTCATTCTCGATTTCGGCTCGCAATACACGCAGGTGATTGCCCGACGGGTGCGCGAATGCCGCGTGTATTCCGAGATTCTTCCTTTCTGGACGGACTCTTCCGCGCTTCGCGTCATCGCACCGAATGGCATCATTCTTTCCGGTGGTCCAGCCAGCGTTTATGCACCCAATGCGCCAAAGCTGGACAAGGGCATCTATGACTTGGGAATCCCGGTCCTGGGTATTTGCTACGGTTTGCAGCTTATCGCCAGCGATCTTGGGGGGGCGGTGGAGCGTTCGGCGCAACGTGAATACGGTCCGGGGAAGCTCCGGGTGGACCGCCGCTCCGACCTCTTCCGTGGTCTTCCCGCGGAACTCGATGTGTGGAACAGTCACGGAGATAAGATCACAAAACTGCCGGAGGGGTTTCGTGCGCTGGGCAGGACGGAGAATTCCTCCAATGCCGTCATTGGTGACATCAAACGGCGGATATACGGTTTGCAGTTCCATCCCGAGGTGGCTCATACGCCCCGCGGGAAGGTCGTCCTTGAAAACTTTGTCCATCGCATTTGCGGCTGCAAATCTCAGTGGACGATGGGCTCGTTTATCGATCGCACGTGCGCGCAAATTTGCGAGGAGGTCGGGGATAGTCGAGTGATTCTGGGACTCAGCGGCGGAGTGGATTCCTCGGTGGCTGCCGCGCTCATCCACAAGGCAATTGGCGATCAGCTCACCTGCATATTCGTCGATAACGGTCTGCTGCGTGCGCGCGAAAGGGATGCGGTCGAGAAGCTCTTCAGCGGCCACTTTCACATCCAGTTGAGAACCGTCGATGCATCCAAGCGGTTTCTTGCCCGCCTCAGGGGCGTCGAGGACCCAGAGCGCAAGCGCAAGATTATCGGAAACGAATTCATCAAGGTATTCGAAGCCGCAGCGCGCAGCCTGAAGAAAACCTCTCCCGGCCGCTACCGCTTTCTCGCGCAGGGGACGCTTTATCCCGATGTGATCGAAAGCGTCTCGATCTCCGGAAATCCTGCCGCGCTCATCAAGAGCCATCATAATGTAGGCGGTCTTCCCGAGCGAATGAGGTTCAGGCTCGTCGAGCCCCTGCGACAGCTCTTCAAGGACGAGGTGCGCGAGGTGGGCCTCGAGCTGGGACTGCCCAAGGAGATCGTGAATCGCCAGCCATTCCCCGGCCCGGGCCTGGCCGTTCGAATTCTCGGTGAGATCACGCCTGAAAAGCTTCGAATGGTGCGCGAGGCGGACGCCATCGTAATCGAAGAAATGAAGGCGAATGGTTGGTATTACAAGGTATGGCAATCCTTTGCCGTCCTGCTCCCAGTGAAGTCCGTCGGAGTGATGGGCGATGAACGCACCTACGAAAAGACAGTGGCTGTGCGCATTGTGGAAAGCCGGGATGGCATGACGGCCGACTGGGTGCGGATTCCCTACGACCTTCTTGCGCGGATTTCAACGCGCATCATCAATGAAGTCCATGGCGTCAACCGCGTCTGTTACGACGTTTCCAGCAAGCCGCCGGCCACAATCGAATGGGAGTAACACGCGCTATATATCCCGGCAGCTTCGATCCCGTTACCCTCGGGCATATTGATATTATTCATCGAGCGCGCCAGCTCTTCGATTCGCTCATTGTGGCCGTGGCTCAGAATGAAGCAAAACCTCCGCTTTTCAATGCCGACGAGCGCATTGCCATGGTTGAAGAAGCTGTCCAACAAGCCCCGGGCATAACGGTCAAAAAGCTTGATGGTCTCCTTGTGGATTTTGCGCGCGCGGAAGATGCCTTCGTCGTCATTCGCGGACTGCGGGCGGTCTCGGATTTCGAATTCGAGTTTCAGATGGCCTTGATGAATAGGCGCCTGGAACCGCGCCTGGAAACAATCTTTCTGACTCCCAAGGAAGATTATACTTTCCTGAGTTCCCGCATTGTCAAGGAGGTGGGCCGTCTCGGCGGTGATGTCACGCCGTTCGTTCCCGCCTCGGTAGCCCTTCGATTGAAGGAGAAGTTTTCGAATGGGCGTTGCACTGATACCCAGCAAGGTGAACAGCGTGTCGCCTGACACTTGGCCCAGGAAGTTCCTCACGCGGAAGCTTTCTTTGTCGTTCGCGCCCTTTCTAACCATGTTCGTGTGGTTTTGGGTCGTCGCGCGTTGGTTCCCGCTGAGAGAAGGGCGCGACATGATGAACTATTTTCTATGCTTCCGCGACATGCTCCAGATCGAACCGGAGTTCCCCCTTCTGATGCTCTTTCGCACGCCTCTGACCCCGCTATTTTACGGAACGTGTTTTGAATTTCTGGAAGTAACGGGAATCGAGTTGGTCCTCGCGCTTCTTTATGCCGGAAGCATCATATTCGTATTCGCCGTCGTGCGTGAATTCAGCATCTTTGGTGCATGGACTCTTAATGCTCTTCTTGGCGTGAATTTATGGCTATTCCGATGATTTAACGCGGTCGGTTCCGAAACGCTGCAAAACCGTTCTCTTGTGCCTCTGGTTCTCCTTCACCTTCTTTGCCATGCGGTCCGCGAAACTGCTGGTTTGGGTGGGTGTCGCGGTGATCGTCTTTCTGCTGGTTCTCAATCGTCCGGGAAACCAAACGTTCGCGCTATGCTTTCTGCTTCCGCTCTTTATCGCAAGCGTGCCTGTCAAGCGCCGTCTCGTGCTTTCCGGGTCTTTTCTGATCACCTATGCGGCGACGCATGTGGCATTTTGCTCGCTTAACTATCTGCGATACGGTGAATTCTGCATCGCTAAGTTTGGCAATGCCCATCTTCCCTTTTATCGGCTCTTTGTGCAGGAACATGTGATCTCGCCGAGCAATGGTCCTGCCTCATTACGGCTGGCAAGTTTTGTTGCTGAGAAGGTTCTTACCAATCCGATTTATCAGGAGTATGAAATCACGCAGGATGTCTTTTTTCGATGCTCTACGCAAAGGATGTTTAATTCGATGGTCTATGCGCTTCAAAAAGACGGGCCGGCCGACGATTTTGCGATCCTTCGCGACGCGGGTCTGGAATCGATCCGGCAGGATCTCAAGGGCTCGTTGTTGCGCTATCTGGAGCATTTAGTCACTGTCTTCGACTATCGCGATCGAAAACCTTTCAAAATCAGTAATCTGCGCGATCTTGCACGCGCTTTCGTGCGTGAGAGGACAGAGCATTATTCGCGTTACACTGAGAAAGGTCTGCCGTTGCCAACCGAAGGCGACCTGCTTCCGTCAATGCCGCTATTCGCCGCGCACGAGAGAAGGCGGGATGAAAATTGGTTTGGACTGCAACGTACGGTGAAGGAGTGGAAATTGGCTCCTACAGTCTCTTCGAGCCCGGCCGCTGAAATGCTCTATGAGATCAGCCGAAAGCTCATTCCCAACTATTGTTGGTTCTTGTTCGGCGCGCTCTGCTTGTTTTTCGCCTCATTGACCGGGCCGATCGACCTGAGAGTTCCTCTCTTGACCGCAATTGCGCTCGTCAGCCTCTTGGTGACATTGTTCGGTTCGGTTCAATGGGAGTTCCGCTATCCATTTGACCCCATCTTTACCGCATTCACCGTGCACGCTTCTCACTGCCTGCTAACCAGCCTTCGCAAATCCCGAATGGCACTTCTGTCCGAGCGCATTTCCACACTGTTGAGACGCCTCCACGCCGGTCTCCGAAGGTTCAAACTTGCACGTTGAAAGTTCCGGCTTTCACGTTGAGCGTTTAGGTATGAAGATTCATTTGCGCCAGATTCCGCAAGGCGGCACACTCCATCTTGAGGCTGCAGAGGATCCCAGGTTTTTGGAGTTGGAAGAGATTGGGGCGCGCCCGGTTTCGCCCGTTCGTTATGCATTGGACGTTGGTGTTTCCGGCGGCGGGATCTTTGCTACGGGACGTCTCAGTCTCCGCATCCGCTTGAGGTGCGTGGCCTGCCTGAGCGAATTTGAGACCGAGTTGATCATCGAGCCTTTCGCCCTTCAAGCGGAACTCGACGGACGGGAGTTGGTTGACTTGGCCCCGCAAATACGAGAAGATATACATCTTGCTCTGCCAGCTCATCCCCGATGTGATGCGGATGGACGCAAGATCTGTCCAGCACGCTTTTCGCAGGCGCCCGCCGATGCCTCTCAGCCTCCCGGCAATGCGCCGTGGGGCGCTCTGGACAAACTAAAGACTGAAAAATTAGAAAATCAATAATCCGGATTTTATGGGAGTTCCAAAACGCAAAACCTCGAAGATGCGCCTGCGCACCCGTAAGGCCGCCAACCGCTGGCATGCTCCGAAGCTTTCGCAGTGCCCTCAATGCGGCGCCAGTGTGCGCGGTCACACCGCCTGCCCGGCGTGTGGATATTACAAGGGACGCCAGGTTCTTACCGTGGACGCAGGATAGTCCCCGCATGAGGATCGCCCTCGACGCCATGGGCGGCGATTATGCCCCGCGAAATACCATCGGCGGAGCGGTGATGGCGTTGAAGGAGTATCCCAAAATCAGGAAGCTCTTTCTGACGGGCGACCAGGCCGCAGTGAGGAGGGAGCTTCAGGAGCACGGCTGCAGCGACCCGCGCATCGAAGTCATCCATACGACCCAGGTCGTCGAGATGAACGAACATGCCGTCGACGCGATCCGCCGAAAGAAGGATTCGTCGATGAGCCGCGCGATCGACCTGGTGAAACGCGGTGATGCTGACGCCATCGTGAGCGCCGGCCATACTGGGGCAATGGTCGCAGGCACGACGATCAAGCTCCGCACGCTGAAGGGCGTCGAGCGCCCTGGCATCGCCTCGTATCTCCCCACCGAACACAACGTTTGCGTGCTCATTGACGCGGGCGCGAATGTGGACGCTCGGCCAGAGCACATGTTGCAGTATGCGATCATGGGAACGGTCCTCTCCAAGTATGTGCTGGGCTTCGAAAATCCGGCCGTCGGACTCATGTCAATCGGCGGCGAAGACGTAAAGGGGAGCGAATTTACCAAGGATATTTTTAAGCTGCTCAAGAAAAGCAAGCTGAACTTCCGTGGCAACGTCGAGGGACACGATCTCTTTGAGAATCCGGTTGAGGTTGTGCTTTGCGATGGTTTCGTTGGCAACGTCACGTTGAAGGTTTGTGAGGCTACCGCCAGCGCGGTCTTTCACTGGTTAAAGCGCGAGTTGACTGCGAGCCCCATTCGCAAATTCGGCGCGCTCCTTGCCAAGAACGCCTTTCTCGCCATCCGCAACAGGACAAACTACGAGATGTATGGCGGCAGTCCGCTGGTTGGTGTGAATGGAGTCGCCATCATTGCCCACGGCGCCAGCAGCGCACTAGCCATCAAAAATGCCTTGCGTGTCGCGTGCGAATTCGTCGAACTGGGCATTAACCCCCGCATCGTCGAGGCCATCAAGCGCTACAATGAAGAAAATCCCGCGGACGCGGTCCCACCAGCCTAGCCGCACGGTTTCCATCATTGGAACCGGCAGCTACGTGCCCGAGCGGATCCTCACCAACTCCGATCTCGAAAAAATCGTCGAGACGAGCGACGACTGGATCACCACCCGCACCGGAATCAAGGAGCGCCGAATCGCCGCTGAGGGCGAACATACCAGCCACATGGCCGCCCGAGCCGCTGAGAATGCCATGGAGCAGGCTGGTGTCGTGGCCTCGGAGATCGATCTGATCATTGTTGCGACCGTCACCCCGGACACGTTCTTTCCTTCCACAGCCTGCCACGTTCAGCGGCTGCTTGGCGCGGTGAACGCGGCTTGCTTCGATGTTTCCGCAGCCTGCTCGGGTTTCCTTTACGGAATCGAAGTCGCTCAACAATTCATTAGCAATCACACTTATAACACGATCCTGGTCGTCGGCGCGGACAAGCTCAGCTCGATCGTCAATTGGACCGACCGCAACACCTGCGTGCTTTTTGGCGACGGCGCCGGCGCAGCGGTCCTTCGATGGCGCGCCGGTTCACACGGAGTCATCACCACCTTCATGGGAAGCGATGGAAACTTTGGGGAAATCCTGCACATGCCCGGTGGCGGATGCGCCATTCCGGTGACGAAGGAAAACATTGATCAGCGTCTGAACACGTTGCGCATGAACGGGCGCGAGACCTTCAAGCAGGCCGTCACGTCGATGCTGGCCGCCGCCAATAAGGCCCTCCAGCAAAGCGGTCTTTCCGTCGAGGACCTCACCTGCATCATTCCGCATCAAGCCAATCTGCGCATCATCGAGGCGTTGGCAGGTCGTCTGGGAGTGCCGCTTTCGAAATTTCAGGTGAACCTTGATCGTTACGGCAACACGTCTGCGGCCGCCGTTGCTATTGCGCTGGATGAGGGAAATCGTACGGGCCGGTTCAAGGTCGGTGATTACATTCTGATGGTGGTTTTTGGCGGCGGCCTGACCTACGCCAGCTCCGTGGTGCAGTGGTAAGCAGCCTGTCGGACTCGAGGTGAAATGCGTATTTTGGGCGAAACTGCGCCTCGGAACGCTGCCGCCCTTTCCTGACAGGCTGCTATCGCCGCACTTCGTGCGGTTAGACTATTTGTCAGGATTGTTTCAACGATTGTTCCAGACAGCCCGGAGGGCTGTTTTTTAGCAGCCTGTCGACGTGGAGGTGCTTTGCATCCACAGTTCCTAAACAAACAATCCGTTGCTTTTGAAATCCGGCAGGCTGCTAACGGACCTTAAGTTTTTCCGATGTGAAAATTGGCGCGGAGCAGCTTCGGTCTGTGCAAAGAAACGCCGCGGCCTTGTCAATCTTAGGATACTCGACATCCGCATTCCTTAAAGGACCCTCGGTTTCGTCCAGCCATTCGATTCGCTTGTAGGTGGCCGGCTGCTTTAACGCAGCGAGAAACAAAGAGCGTGCGGCGGGATCGTTCTTGCTTCCGACCACCGTGATATGCAGGGGTGGCGAAGACAATTCGCGGTCCGAGAGGAGAATGCCGCCAACCTGAAATCCCCGGCGTTCCGCGATTCCTGGGGCAGCGAGGTGGCGCATGGCATGCTCCGCCATTTCCCGAAAGGTGGCATCCCCTGAATAGTGATTCAGAAGATTGGCAAACCGCACGAGAGCGATGTTCTCATCGAACTGCCGGGTTGGGCGTGGTGTGCCTGAGCCTGACGAAGTCGAGAATCCGGAATCGCTCCTGAAGTGCGCGTTGATGAATTGCGCGGCGGACGTGGCGCGATCCAGCCAGGAGGGGTCGGCTGTAACCGTGTAGAGCGCAAGGAAGGCGCTGCCCATGGAAAGCGTGTCGCCGAGATAAGGACCTGCGACGTCTTTCTCGTCATGCGAAAATCCTCCGCCCGGCAGGGCGCGCCGGGCGATGATCCAATTTGCCGCGCGGACAGCATCGTCCAGGTATTCCTTTTCGCCCGTGACGGCGTAGAGTGCGGCAAGCGCCTGGATGACCCAACCGTTCTCGCGCGAATAGACATGGGTGTCGATGCGCGGAATTCCCTTTTCGCGCCGCGCCTCGTCGTCCAAGGCGAAATATTCCTCGGAATGCTCCCCGGGTACGAGATCGGCATCCTGGCTTGTGTAGAAAACGCCGTCGGGGCTCGTCAGGAAGTCCTTAATGTAGCGGCGGATTTGCTTAGCGTCGTTTAGATATTCGGGATCGCTCCAACGCGCATAGGCGGCGGCATAGATGCGAAGGTTCTCGGCCTGGAATTGCAGTAGCTTTTCGTAGTGGGGATGCTTCCAGTCCCCATCGGTTGAGTATTGGTAAACGCCGCCCCATACGGGATCGATGAGGTTGCGCTGCGCGCCGAGCGTTTCCCGCGCCATGCGTTCGAAACCGTCATCGCTTCCGCCGCGGGGCGTGGCGGACATGCAATACTCTACGAGGTTCCAGTCCAGGAATTTGTGGACGGTTCCCCAGCCCAGATTCTTTGGATCGTAGGCGTCGAGCAGACGTGCTCGAAGTGCTTGAACGCTCTCGGCAGGCAAAGACGTGCTGCTGGCCGGAACGATCTGCTCCTCAGGAAGAACGGACGGCCCGGGGGTAGGATCGTCAATGATCGCTTGAAGCATGGATGCCATCGGGCGTGGCGGGATATAGCCTTGGCGTTTGACGATTTCGCCACCGTTGGCATCAAAGACAATCGTTGCGGGCCAGCCATAGTCTTCATAGCGGTTTGACAGATCGGGTCGGGAATCCTGATCAACGCGGACAGCAATGTAGCGCGAGCCTATGAGTTTAATAACCTCGGGATCGCTGTAGGTGATCTCCTCCATGACGTGGCACCAGTGACACCACACAGCGCCGAGATCGAGGAGCACGAAACGATTTTCTCTCTTCGCGCGCTCAAAGACCGCCTCCGACCACGGATGCCATTCGCTGGCTTCTTCCGCGTGTGCGACGAGGAATTGGAGCCAGATGCCAGCCAGCAGGATGGTCGAGCGGAGAGACATGGCTTAGAACTTCAGAGCGCCGCGACGCTCGCGCGCGGCGAATCGCTTGATCAACGCGTCGATCGAGATCGCGCCTGGGCCGAAGGCAAGCACCAGGAGCGCAGCCAAAAGGAACGGGAATGACGCAGCCGCGACAAATTTGTCGGGATCACTGAAAATGCCGGTCAGGGCCTCATAATCGGCGGTGACATAGGCGACGATCATGGTGAATGCGACGGGAATCGCCACAAGGCGCGAGGCGAGTCCGACGACGAGCAGCAGGCCTCCGAAGCATTCCGTGGCGCCGGCCAGATAGGCGTTGAAAACGGGCATCGGAATGTTAAGGCTGCCAAAAAACTCCGCTGTGCGTTCGATATTGAGAAGTTTGCCCTTGCCCGCGAGAAAGAGCTGCCAGAAGAAATAGACACGCAAGGCAAATAATAGAGGTGCCTGCAGGTAATTTGCGACTACTACGAGCAGCCCGCACGCGCGTCGAATGAACTGGGAAAAGCTGTTCATTTTGCGCGGCAGAGCCAGCCCAGCGCGGCCCAGTTTTGAAACCATCCCTTGATCCGCGCCGCCCAATAACCATCATTGCGCTTGCTGGAGGTGATTGCTTCGACACAGGCGTTCTCTACGGTCACTCCGCGGTTCAGGGCGGAGAGGATCGCGAATGCTTCAGGTTCGAGGCGCTTGAAATAGAGCCGGTTGTCGTGGCGGTGCACGGCAAGGTGGATGTCGGCGCGGGCCGGCAGACGAATACGCTTTTTGCGCGCGGTGGCTTTGGGCGCGGACTCGACAGCATTGCTGGCCTCGCCGCGCAGTCCGTCGGTGGCTCGTTTTTTCAGTGCGATGAGGAAATCATCCACCGCATAGCGAAGTGCGAGGAGGCTCAAGTAGGGCTGAAGCTCCAGCCGCAATTTCTCGGGTGGCGTGTCAAGGATTTCGTCAGTGGTAATCGGTGGCTTTGAAGGGCCATCAAAGGCGACGACCTGTGCCCATTCGAAGCGAACCATGTCAAGCGCCAGTGCCTCTCGAGGCGCGCTCCAATGCGGTTCATCACGAAGAAATTGCTCAAGCCGCGCGCCGAGATCGCGTAACGCAAAGGAATCCGACGGATAGCGCGCAAGATAGGCTGTTGCGAATTTCAGAAACTTTCGCTCTCCAAGCACCGCAAGGAGGCCAGGATAGTCGTCGTAGAGGCAGTCGAGCAGACGGAACCAATACTGACGGTTGTAAATTTCCAGCCGTTCGAAGGAGCTAAGCCGATCGTTCGGCTTGATGAATTCGGAGGCTTCGGCGCGCAGGTTCCGTCCATCGTCCAGGCGCCCCTGCATGCGCCAATGCGGGGTGAGGGGACGGAAAATCGCACCCGCCATTGCCCGCTGCAGATCGAGCAGGTCGGCCCGTGAGCGAACCTTACGCAACACGGGCTGCGAGCTGCCGCTGCTGGAACTTGAGGGCTTTGAGCGCTTCATGGTGGACTTCATCAAAGGAGGGGATGCGGTCATCCCATTCGAGCAACGTGGCTGTGTGGCCGATCCTTCTTATCGCGTGGCCATACATCTCCCAAACAGGATCCAGCACGGGATGGTCGTGTGTGTCGAGAATGTACTTTTCGAACTTTGAATGGCCGGCGACATGGATCTGGCCGACCCGGTGGTGCGGAATGTTGTTCAAATAATCGTAAGGATCGAAATTATGGTTTTTCGAAGAGACATAGATGTTATTGACATCAAGCAGGATTCCGCAGTCGGCGAGCTCCACGACTTCACTTAGGAATTCCCACTCGGTCATCTCC
>JAXIPG010000087.1:0-9960 GCA_045403045.1 Terrimicrobiaceae bacterium | reverse complement strand
CGACTTATTTTGGACAGCAGTGAAGTCTACTATGTGATAAGCTTGCGCGACAAATTTGCTCGGCCGTGACCGCCGAAGTAAGGTCGAAAGAGAAGTTGCACGGTAGACGGGCTGCGCGAAAAGCTGCGGGAATTTTTCCGTGAGGAGGTTCGCGTAGAGTCGAGGAGTGACGCGGTGGAGTTTAGGCAAGCCGTAGCGGAGACCGGCCCTTTCGGTCGCCGGCGCCTGAGTATCTTGCCTTGCTCTCCGTTTCCACTCGCCGAGTCGCAGAACCTTCGAGTCACATCTAGAAGGGGCTGGCTGTACCACACGCTATTCTGGTTGCTAGGCCATTGGCCAATCGCAGAGCGTTTCAGCCTTTCCACTGTGGCCCCTGAAAGTGAGGCCCACGAGTCCGATTTACGAATCGAAGAGCATTACACTGACACGGCGGGTTTCACGGATCATGTATTCGCGCTGATGCATCTGTTGGGATTCCGATTCGCGCCCCGGATTCGGACTTAACGTGCCTAAGGACCACAAGCATTACGCCGCCCTGGCTGGTCTGATAGGCGGTACGGTGAGTCAAAAGCTTATACGGGATCACTGGGAAGAAATTCTTCGATTAAGCAGGGGACGGTGAGCGCGTCACTGATGTTGCGCAAGCTTGGCGCCTACCCACGCCAGAACGGGCTGGCAGTGGCCTTGCGCGAGCTCGGTCGCATCGAACGAACGCTCTTTACCCTGGAGTGGCTGCAAAACACCGAACTCCGTCGGCGCGTCCAGATCGGATTGAACAAGGGTGAGGCCAAGAATGCCTTGGCAAGAGCGGTAATTCTTTAATCGTCTAGGTGAAATGCGCTAATTTAAGCCGTGCAATCGACGACCTGAAAGCGCAGGGTCTGCCGGTTGACGACAACCTGCTTGAGCACCTATCACCCCTCGGCTGGGAACACATCAATCTCAGGGGTGATTACGTCTGGCGCCAGAATCGGCGTGTGGAAACCGGCAAATTTAGACCTCTCCGACCCGTTCGCGTTTCTATCGCGGATCTGGAGCTCGCCAGAATCCCGGACTCGCAGGGCCTAGGCGGATCCTCCCACTCAAAAGCGTTGACTTCGAGCAATGATATATGAGCGAGTTGCGCACGAGCGCGCCAACGATTTTCTCATCTGTCACCGAAACCCAAAACCAACCAAATACTATGGAACCAGAAAACCTTGACACTGAAAGTATCACAGATGCCCGCCGCAAAGCGATCCAGCAAACTATCGAACCTATCGGCATCGAAGAGTTGAAATCCCTCGGAGAGAAAGTCTTCCCTTCCCTGGATCACCCCTGGCGGCAGACATTTTTCCTGTTCCTCGAGGAGAACAGCGGCAGCACATTTTATCACGCCACGACAAATGATCAGGTCGAAATCATCTACTGCCCCGACAAAGTAAAAGGTATGTGGTTCCTTCCGCAAGGAGGCGCCGGCCCATTGCAAGCCCGGGGACTTAGGATTTTGAAGGAGATCGTTGGAAAGTGATAAATCGGCGGCGGATGCTGAGATTGATCCGGGGCGACCTCGGTTTCGCGGGTGGCGCTCATGACGCTGCTTACTGTCGGTACGACGCTCTTTATGCCTTTCGCTCTGCCCTTGATCATACCTGGTTTGCAGGCTAGCCCTTGGAGCATCGCGCGGCCAATGGTCGAGTTCATCCTCACGCCTCTAGCGGTGGGGATGCTTTTGCAGAGCCGGGTGCCAGCCTTCTCTGCTGCTTCGCAACCGGTTTTTGCGAAACTCGGAAACATCTCCGCCCTCGTGCTGCTAGCGCTCCTGGTCGTGCTCCACTTCCGTGACCTGCTGGGCGTTGTGGGTAGCGGAGCCATAGCTATCTCCGCGGTCTTCATGCGCGACCGACTTAAGGTCGTCTTCCCGACTTCAATGTGAAGAACGCGCACTTCATCTATCCCGCTGCCGATTTGTCCGAGCAGATTTCCACTGCGGGCAAGGAAGCGAGCGGCACGGGCAACATGAAATTTTCGCTCAACGGCGCGAATGTCGAAATCCGCGAGGAAGTCGGCCCGGAGAACTTCTTCCTCTTCGGCCTCACCGCCGCCGAAGTCGAGGTGAAATCGCGCGGCTATCGTCCGCGCGAACATTGCGAGCAAAGTGCCACGCTGCGCGAAGTCATCGACTTCATCGCGAGTGGCGCACTCGGCCGCGGCGACGCTGAGTTGTTCCGCCCGCTCGTCGAAAATCTCCTCGATCACGATCCGTTCCTCCTCCTCGCCGACTACCACGCCTGCATCGACGCGCAGGACCGCGTGAGCGCGCTCTGGCGCGACCCGCACGCATGGACGCGCCAGTCGATCCTCAATTCGGCGCGCATGGGAAAATTCTCCTCGGACCGCTCGATCCGCGACTACTGCGAGCGCGTGTGGAAGTCGCAACCCGCGTCCGTTGCCGCGTAGCAACCGGACGATTTCAGCGGAACGCCGATGCTGTCGAAACTTCTCATCGCCTGGTGCCTGATGGCCCTTTGCGTGGCGATCCACGCGATGGGTTTGACCGCGGCATTTCGCTGGATGAAGGGGCGGACGGCACTGCTCGCAGGGCGCTTCTGGCCGGCGACGTGGATGCTCATTCGCATCGCCGGTTGGACGCTCCTGATGCATCTCCTCCAGATCGCGGTGTGGGCATTCCTTTATGCCTGGAGCGGTGGGATGCCCGACCTGGCGTCGGCATTTTATTTCAGCGCGGTGACCTACACCACGACAGGCTATGGCGACCTTGTGCTGCCGGAGGAGTGGCGTCTGGTCGGCGGCGTCGAAGCGCTCACGGGCATCCTGATGTGCGGCTTGTCCACGGGCCTGTTCTTCGCCGTCTTCACCAAAGTCTTTGACATTAGCCGCGGAAGCGCGCCGACTGCATGAACCGATGAACGCTCTGCCGAAAGAGATTCGTCACAACCCGCTGCTCTGGTTGCTGGCGTTCGCGCCCGTCGTGTTCATCGCCGCGAAGGTCCGGCCCGACGCGCACACGCTGCTCTTTCTACTGTCCGTGCTCGCGATCGTGCCGCTAGCCGCGCTGCTGAGTCATGCCACCGAGTCCGTGGCGGCCAAGACGGGCGATGCGGTCGGCGGCCTGCTCAATGCCACGCTCGGGAACCTGACGGAGTTGGTCATCGCGCTGGCGGCGTTGCGCGCCGGCGAATACATGCTGGTGAAAGCGTCCATCGCCGGCGCGATCGTCACCAACACGTTGTTCATGCTGGGGGCGTCGTTTCTCCTCGGCGGCATCAAATACCACACGCAGGAATACAACCGGGTCAGCGCCCGATTGCAGGCCGGGCTGCTCTTTCTGGCCACGATCGCGCTCCTGGTCCCGTCGGCGGTCGCCGAAGCCGATTCCACGACCGGCGCGGCGTTCACAAACACGTTGAGCGTGGGACTCGCGGTGCTGCTCATCGCCGCTTACGGACTCGGCATGCTCTTTTCGCTCAAGACGCACCGCGAGTTTTTCGGCAGCGTGACACACGAGGAGGAAGGCGAAAAGCCGTGGCCGATCGGGCTGGCGCTCGCCACGCTCGCGGGCGTCACGGTGCTGGTGGCGCTGGTAAGCGAGATCTTCGTCGAATCGGTGCAGGAGGCCGCGGTGGCGTTTGGGATGACGCCCGCGTTCGTGGGGTTCATCGTCGTGGCGCTCGTGAGTGCGGCGGCGGAGATGGCCTCGGCATTTTCCGGCGCGCGCAAGAACCGGCTGGATCTGAGCGTGGGCATCGCGCTCGGAAGCGCCTCCCAGATCGCGCTCTTCGTGGCGCCGGTGCTCGTGCTGCTCAGTTACGTCATCGGCCCGGCGCCGATGGATCTGCAATTCTGGCCGGGCGCCGTGGTGATGATGCTCATCGCCACCCTCACCGCGTCGCTCGTGACCAACAGCGGCCGCTCGGCGTGGTTCGTCGGCGTGCTCGTGCTGATGGTTTACCTGATTTTCGCCCTGACGCTTTATTTGCTACCACCTGCGGCCCGCTGATCGCTAGCGACCGGGCATTTCCTGAAACCCAATCGAACCACACCACCATGATCCAGACCGTTGTCTTCGACCGTCAACCACTCCAGAGGGCCTCCGCGGAGAGCCAGATCGAGTGGCGTTTCATGGACTGCCGCCTCTCGGCCGAGACTGCGACGGCCGCACGTGACGCTCGGGCAATCTGCATCTTCGTGAATGACCGCGCCGATCGCCCATGCCTCGAAGCGCTTGCGGGGCTCGGCGTAAAGCACATCGCGCTGCGGTGCGCCGGATTCAACGGCATCGACCTGGCCGCGGCGAAGGAACTCGGCTTCTCGGTGACGCGCGTCCCAGCCTATTCGCCCTACGCCGTCGCCGAGCACGCCGTCGCGCTGCTGCTCGCGCTCAATCGCAAAATCCCGCGCGCGAACAACCGCGTTCACGATCTCAACTTCTCGCTCAACGGTCTCGTCGGCTTCGATCTCTACGGCAAGACCGCCGGCATTTTCGGCACCGGGAAGATCGGGCGCATCGCCGCACAAATCCTGCGCGGGTTCGGCATGAGGGTGCTGGCGTTCGATCCATTTCCGTCTACCGATTGGGCGCGGCAGCACGGCGTCGAATACACCGCCCCCCGCACGCTCGCGCGGGAGTGCGAGGTGATCTCGCTGCACACACCGCTGACGCCGGAGACGCACCACATCATCCGCCGCGAGACGCTCGAGCTGATGAAGCTTGGCGCGATTCTGATTAACGTGAGCCGCGGCGCGCTCATCGACACCAGGGCGCTGATTGAGGCGCTCAAATCCGGCCGGCTCGGCGGCGTGGCGCTCGACGTGTACGAGGAAGAGGAAGGCGTCTTCTTCGAGGACCTGTCCGGAGAAATCTTGCACGACGAGTTAGCACGCATGCTCACGTTTCCAAACGTGCTCATCACCGCGCACCAGGCGTTCCTCACGCAGGAGGCGCTCGCCGAGATCGCGCGCGTTACCGTAGCGAACCTTGTCGCCTTCGGCAGCGGCCAGCCGTTCCTCGCGGAGACGGCGTTGACGTGAGCAAGCAAGGCGCGCAGCTCTTTAACATCAAGCCGATAGGTTCGCACATGACTGAAGCGGTTCCCATTGCCGCGAGGATGGCACTGCTCACGTTCCTTGTCAGCAGCATGCTCGCCGCGGGCCTCAGCCTTACGCCCAGCGCAATCCTCGCGCCGTTGCGAAACTTGCGGCTCGTGTTGGCGGCGCTTGCTCTGAATTTTTTGGCGGCGCCTGTCTTTGCGGTCGTGCTAACCATCTTGATTCCCGTTGAGCGCCCATACGCCATTGGCCTGCTTCTACTTGGTGGCGCTGCGGGGGCACCCTTTATTCCAAAGCTCGCGGAAAGCGCCCATGGCGACCTCGGCTTCGCGGTGGCGCTCATGGCGCTGCTGACGGTAGGCACGACGCTCTTTATGCCGTGCGCGCTGCCGCTGGTTATACCCGGTCTTCAGGCCAGCCCGTGGAGCATTGCGCGACCCCTTGTCGTATTCATTCTCACGCCGCTTGCGGTGGGGATGCTGTTGCAAAGCCAAAAGCCGGCCTTATCTAATGCTGCTCAACCGATCTTCGCGAAACTTGGAAACATTTCCGTCCTCGTATTGCTCGTGCTGCTGGTAGTCCGGCACTTCCATGATCTGCTCGGCGTTCTGGGCAGCGGAGCAATAGCCGCCTCCGCGGTCTTCTTTGCCGGACTTTACGCCGCGGGATACCTGCTCGGTGGATCACGGGTGGAGATAAAAGGGGTGCTCGGCCTCGGGACCGCGGCGCGCAATGTGGGCGCAGCCTTCGTGCCAGCCTCGCAGAGTTTTTCGGATCCAAAGATCATGATCATGCTCGTGGCCTGTACTCTCGTGATGCTGATCGTGCTCGTCCCTGCCGCGAGTTGGCTGCGGCGGAAAACAATGCAATTTCCGACAGGTCAGTGAGCACTCAACTGGCTTCCAGCGAGTCGAGAGCCGATGGAAGCCTTCGGCACAGAATGCAATATTCCACAACTGAAAAACAACAATTCGCACTCACCGCGCATATTTATGAAAACCTCCCAAGTCATTGAAGCCGCCAAAAGATTCTCGAAGCCGTATCGCAATTACAAAGGCAAGAAGTTCCGGCTCACCGACGTAGATCCCGGCGACACCGGAGAGTTCACGTCCGAAGACAAGCCGCGCGCGAAGGAGGCGCTGCAAACCGGTGTGCAGGCCCTTGCGGAGTTGCAGGACGTCCTCTACGCGCAGGACCGCTGGTCGGTGCTGCTCATCTTCCAGGCGATGGACGCGGCGGGGAAGGATGGCGCCATTAAACACGTCATGTCCGGCGTGATGTGCATAGCCCTAAGAATTTTTGATGCAACGCATTCGTTTTCCCAGCTAGGCTGACGTTTATGGACTTCCTGAGTTACTTCGCATTGGCAATCATTGTGTTCGTCTTCTTGACGCTCGCCTACGGGATTATTGCCATTCACGACATTCCCTACAACATCGCCAAGGCGCGGAACCACCCGCATCAGGATGCAATCCACGCGGCGGGGTGGGTGAGCCTCTTCACATTGCATGCCATTTGGCCGTTCCTGTGGATATGGGCAACGATCTACCGTCCGGAGCGCGGTTACGGATTTTCCAGCCATGTACCGGCTAGGGAGCCTGCGGATGCTAAACCGGACGCTGAAGCACAGAAGGAAACCAAGAAGGAGGCCTGACATGGACTTGCTGCTCATCCTTACCTATGCCGCCATTGCCTACGGGGTCTTCAAACTCTTCAAGATTCCTGTCAACGCCTATACATTGCTCACAGCGGTGTTGGGAGGTGTCTTCCTAGTGGGATTCCTGCTGCTGGCGATGAATTACAACCATCCTTACACGAAAGAGGCTTGATTCTTTTATTATACCACGCCGATCGTTCCGACCGTGAGCGGGCGGGTAGTCGAGGTGGTCGCGAAGCCCGGCGAACACCTGAAAGCGGGGGACGTTATGTTCCGGATCGAAGACACGACCTACAGGAATGCCGTCGCCCAAAAACGCGCGGCACTCGCCGATTCCGAGCAGGTCGTCCACCAATTGAAGGCCGCGCTCGAATCCGCACAGAAGCGGGTCGGGGTTGCGATGGCCGAGCGGAATGCAGCGAAAGACGCTTTCCAGCGCGGCGAAAAACTCGCCAAAGGCGGCGTGATCGCGCAATCCGAGTTCGAACAGCTCCGCGGAAAATACCAAGGGTCTGAAGCCTCTCTCAGCAGCGCCCAGGCAGAGGCCGATAAGGCGGCGCTCGAGGCCACTGCGACCATCGAGGGAGTGAACACCGATGTCGCGCGCCTCCAGGCGGACCTGGCTACCGCGGAGTTCAACCTTTCAGAAACAAGCGTGCGAGCTCCCACCGATGGAACCGTGCTCCAACTCTTTCTACGCAACGGAATGATGGCCGTTCCCCTGCCACTGCGTCCAGTTATGATCTTCCAGCATGACGAGCCCCCGGTCCTTGTGGCATCGTTCCTGCAGAACAGCACCCAGCGCGTTGAGGAAGGTTCCGAGGCCGAGGTCATCCTTCCCGCCGTGCCCGGACGCTTCTTCAAGGCCAAAGTCGAAGCGGTTGGAGCCTTCATTCCCGAGGGACAGCTCCAGCCCTCTGGCACATTGATTTCAGCCGAAAGCATCAAATCTGAAGGACGCGTGATGGTCAGGGTTAAGTTTGAGGAAGACCTGAGCCGGTTCCATATCGTGCCGGGGAGTACCGGCAATGTCGCGATCTACAGCCACCACATGCACCACCTCGGGGTTATGCGCAAGGTCCTCCTCCGCATGAAGTCCTGGATGAACTACATATTCAGCGACGGGCATTAAGGTGGGCGATGGGGCTATGCCCGTGGTGACGGGTTCTTTCGAGTGTACCATGTGTGTGTGCCCACCCCCGTTTTTCTTGACCTAGGCCGGCATCAATGCACCGTCAACCGATGATTCCAGGACGCACCGGCTCCATAGCCGCGCTTGCTGCAGCCCTCTTGCTCGCCGGCTGCGCGCAATACGCGGCTGTCGCGGAGAAACGTCCGCGCTTTATGCCGAACCCCGTCGGGCTCGGTGTGCTCCAAGGCGCGGAAAAGGCGATCACGAACGCGTTGCGTCGCGACCGCCGCGAGCCGCTCGCCGCGCTCGGCGAATACCTCACCGCGGCGGAGACCGCGGCGCAACAACTCCGGCACAATCCCGGCGATGCCTCGGCGCGGCGCGACTACAACTTCGCGCTCGGCCGCGTCTTCGCCACGATCCGCGACGCGAAGCTCGACCCGTGGACGCAGCCGCTGCGTGTGCCGGCCGAGGGCGGCGAATTCGTGCTCACGCACAAGCCCGACCCGCGCCCGCAGTGGAACCCCGCGCTTTACGAGTTCGTGCCGGCCAACCAGTTCGACATCCGCGGCACCTACGTTGCGCACCGCACGACCAAGGATGGCCTCGGCGCGCCGCTCGTAGCGATCGGGCGCAAGCCGCGCGGGGACTACCGCGAGACGTTTTCGATGGCGCATGTTTATTACGGCATCACGGCGCTTGCGCGTTTCGATGCGCGCCGATGCGTCCTCTGGTTCGAAGATCCGCTCCACACCGAGACTGTGAGCTTCGGCGGACGCAGCTTTCCGCTGGCGGCGGACTTTAGCGTCCCGCTCGCGGTGATGCTGGCAAAGGAGAACCCCAAAAAGCTCGAGCTCGCGCGGCTGCTGCGGCCGGCCAAATACGCCGAGACCGCGCACATCGCACGGCTCCAGCCCTACGACCCGAACAAGACCGTCGTGCTCGTCACTCACGGGCTGATGGATTCGCCGGCGACGTGGACTCCGATGCTCAATGCACTGCGCGGCGATCCGGAGATCCGGCGCCATTACCAATTCTGGTTCTACAGCTATCCGAGCGGATACCCGTATCCGTATTCCGCGGCGATCCTGCGGCGCGAACTCGACGCAGCGGAGAAGCGTTTCCCGCTGCGCAAGCCGATGGTCCTCATCGGCCACAGCATGGGCGGCATGATCTCGCGGCTGATGATCACCGACAGCGGCGACACGCTTTGGCTGAAGGCATTTGGCAAGCCGCCGGGGCAGGTGCCGCTTTCGGCGAAGAGCCGCGAGCTCTTCACGGAGTCGCTCATTTTCCGGCATCGGCCGGAAGTCGGGCGCGTGATCTTCATCGCCGCGCCGCACCAGGGTAGCGACCTCGCGAGGAACTGGCTCGGCCGGATCGGCTCCAGCCTGGTGAAGGCGCCGACGACGCTGGCTATTGTCGGAAAGGAAGCGCTGAAGCTGGCGACGCTCGATGTCGGCGCGATGAAGCTGAGCCGCATTCCGAACAGCGTGGACACGCTTTCGCCGAACAACCGTTTCGTGAAAAACGTGAGCGCGATCCCGATCGCACCGGGCATCCCATATCACACGATCTGCGGCGACCGCGGGCGCGGCGACGCGCCGAAGTCGAGTGACGGCATCGTGCCGTATTGGAGCTCGCACCTCGACGGCGCGCAGAGCGAACTGGTCGTGCCCTCGAGCCACAGCGCGCATCAGAATCCGCAGGCCATCGAGGAGGTGCGGCGCATTCTCAAACTACACATCGCCAGCGGCGACAGCTCGAAGCTGCGCGTGGCGGCAACCCAGTAACCGCATGTCCACGACACCCGATATAGGAAATCCTCGCCACGGCGTGATGAATGCCCGCGCACACCGCTCACCTTTGGTCTTTCGCGTGGTGCGCGGTGCGAGCTGGACCATCGCGTGGCTCCTCGCTCTCGGCTGCGCCGCGTGGGCCTTCGGCGCGCTGCACTACGATTTCCCGATGCTGAACGTCGCGGCCGCGTGGGCCTTCGCGCTCGCGCTGCTGGCGGCGATCGTCTTCATGCGCGGCGCGTGGCGAAAACTCGGCGCGACGTTTTTCGGTTGCGCGCTCGTGCTCGCATGGTGGCTCACCTTGAAACCCAGCAACACCCGCG
>JAXIPG010000251.1:0-14307 GCA_045403045.1 Terrimicrobiaceae bacterium | reverse complement strand
TCTGGCCGACTGGGCTGATGTCAAGCCCGACCAGCTTCCACCGGAAGCGCTCGAGGTGGCGCGGCAGTGCGCGGGCCTGCCCCTGGCGACGGCGGTCTGCGGCGCCATGGTCAGCCAGGGTACGCCGTGGTCCGATCTGCTATCGGGTTTTCTGACGCTGCTGGAAAATGGTTTTCGCGAGGCCGAGCAGGAGACGGAGATTCGGATCCGCACGCTTTCCGAAATCGGGGCTCGTGCCAGCGCTTTGGCCCGGTTTGCCTCCGCACTCACTCCCGGCGACCGCGAGCGCGCTCAGACGGCCGCCCGAGATGCACTCGCCATGATGACACCGTTCAATCCCGAGGGAGATCGTTACGATACAAACGCAACTGCCGGTGCACTCGAAGCGCTCGTAAGCACTGGCCTGCTTCGGTGCTCGAGGTAGTGCGTGCCTGTTGTGCCGCCGGGCGGCCTGTGGATGCCGAATCACCTGGAGGGTCGCTGAATCGACGGAGCGCAACCGCGATGGAGCAATTCCACGACTGGAGGCCGCGGCCGCGCTGGCTCGAGCCGGAGATCAGCGCGGCTCGGGTTTTATCGCTGATTTCTGGAACATGTGCCTGCAGAATTCCCATCGCGATGGATGCTGATGATCTGTTCCGCTCTGGCGCAAGCGGGGCTGGCAAAAGATACGGAGGCCGTGGCGGGCAAGCTGCTCGCAGATCCCACTCTTGAGGCGGACGAGCGCACGACGGTGTGCGGATATCTCGCACAGGCCGGGCTCCGCGCGCCAGCGCTTCGCAATCTGCAACCGGATTCGCTCGACCTCTATCTGGAGGAACTCGCCAGGATCGCCGCAGGCTGGCCCGACTGTGCCGACATCCTGCGGGAAACCGTGGGCGTCGCCAGTTGGGTGCGGTCCGACTGGAAGCACGTTCATGCGACGATCATGGCACATTGATCCCTCTCATTTAGTGACTGTTATCGTTCTGGATTGCTTCCGCCAGTTCCACAGCAGGCTGACCGCCAATTCGACGATGCGGACTGGTGCCGCGCGTTCAACGGCCTCCGAACAAATCGGCTTGGGGAGAGCTTCTTGGCGGTTCCAGACCGAGTTTGCGATAGGCGCGCGGGAGAGCAGCGCGTCCTTGGGGGGTGCGTTTGATGTAGCCTTGCATGATGAGATAAGGCTCGTGCACTTCTTCGAGGGTGCCAGCCTCTTCGCCGATGGCTACAGCAAGAGAGTTGAGACCGACCGGACCGCCATTGAAAAGTGAGATGAGGCTTCCGATAATGCGCTTGTCCATCTCGTCAAAACCATCCTCATCGATCTCCAACATTGCGAGGGCTCTCACTGCGATCGGCCCGGTGATTGCGCCGCTCTCTCGAACCTGGGCGTAGTCGCGCACCCATCGAAGCAGATTGTTTGCGATGCGCGGCGTGCCCCGGGAGCGGCGCGCAATCTCCAGCGCGCCCCCCGCGTCTGTCTGTGCGTCAAGCAATCCCGCGCTGCGTTCCACGATCTTGTGCAGATGGTGAACGTCGTAGTAATCCAGACGGCAGGTCATCCCAAAGCGCGAGCGCAACGGGGCGCTGATCATGCCTGCGCGCGTTGTAGCGCCGATCAGGGTGAATTTTGCAAGGTTGAGCCGGACGCTGCGGGCGCTTGGCCCCTGGTCGATAACAATATCAAGCTTGAAGTCCTCCATCGCGGGATAGAGGTATTCCTCAATGGCGGGCTGAAGGCGGTGAATTTCGTCAATGAAGAGCACTCCTCCGCGCTCGACGTTGGTAAGCAGGCCGGCCAAATCGCCTGCTTTTTCGATCATCGGGCCGCTAGTGCTCTTCACTTCGACCCCCATCGCGTTGCCGATAATGTAGGCCAATGTCGTCTTGCCCAGACCTGGCGGACCGCTAAGGAGGATGTGCTGCAGAGCTTCGCCGCGTTGGCGGGCGGCCTCCACCATCAACTGCAACCGCTCGACGGTTTTTTCTTGTCCTGTGAATTCCTCGAACAGCGGCGGACGCAGCGAGATGTCGAAAGCCGTATCCGGTGTGTCTTCTGTTGGAATGTGGAATTCAGGTTTGGGCATGGCAGCTTCTCAGGCTGAAAAATCGCAGAGACCGGCATCAACGATGCCTGCTACAAGCTGTAGCCGGGGTCGGTGACCTCGGATTTCGGGGAAATTTCTTTCGGCATTTGCTCTAGCCTGCATACATGGCGCGTTCTTTGCAATGACGCACCCGCACCTTGCGGCATGGCCTAGCGACTTTTTCCAGGCAGAGCCCTGATTGATCCGGATTCGGCGCCGCCGGGGCCGGATCTCACTTGGTCGCCATGTTGAAGTCTCGGACGCGTGCTCCTCCGTTTGTCCACCAACCTGTTTTCCGCAGCGGAGTAATCGTGCGAGCCAGCAGGATGCCGAGTGAGGCAGCTGTGACCAGCCCGGTGACTGCCAGGAATTCTGTGATCTGTCCGGATTTCACCTGCTCAATGGTGTTCAGCAGGAACACGCAAGTGGGAATCGGACAAAGCCATGCAGTCATTGGCTCGTTGGAAATTCCCGATATCATTCCAACAAGGAAAGTCACCGCCGCGAAAAGAAACTGCAGGCCGATGTAGAAGGCCAGAAAGAAGCGGGTGTTCGGGATAAAGAGGCGGATCAGCGCCGCGGGAAATACGAGCGAACCAAGATAGGACACATATTCGAGCATTTGCTCAGCGTCGTTTAGCCTGCCCTGAAAAAAGAGCATGACTCCACCGAGCCCGACGAGAAGTAGCACGTACCATGAGGCGGAGGCCCATCCCGGTGTGAAGAAGAGGGACAGAAGCCGACCGGCTCTGCCCATGCGCAGAAAAGGACGATACACGGCCCGCAGGGTTTCTTGCGGCTCGGCGAGTGCATCAACGACCACGACGACAAGAAAAAGCAACGATATGCCGTAGATTCCGTTCGCGTTTCCGAGAATGAGGACGAGCACGGGTGCGACCAGGAGCAGATAGAGTCCGATTAGCCGCTTCCGCACGGCATGATTCTCCACGGGAGGCGCGATGCGTGAGGCCGCAATTTCCAGGGCCATGACGATGAAGGCCGGGACGAAGGCGAGAAGGACCAGGTAAATCTGCCATGTCGGAGGGGCGGAGCTGGACGAAACGCCGGTTCGGGCAAAGGCCATCCAGGTGAACAGGATACCAATCAGGAATTGAAAAGCAAAGATGAGGCCGATGATGAAAAGCGCTCGCAGCAGTTTGGACTCGTAAGGCGACATCGCCAGTGTCGTCGCTGTCAGCAAAGCGCTCGCCAGCAGCAGGAAAAATAAGCTCTGCAAGTCTTCGATGATATCCACACCGCCCAGGAAATAGCGCAGCATCACGTAGGGCAAAATGGCGCAAACGAGCAGCAAAGTCTCAGCCATGAGGGCCGTCCATTTTCCGGCCACGATGCGCCAGGCAGAGAGACGGGTCAGAAAGACGAGTTCAAGCGTCCCCGCCTTCATCTCTGTGTGGAGCGCGCCAAAACCGAGCAGCGGCATCACAAAAAGCAGTGGCACGCTCACCATGAACCAGAAGAGTCCACTTAGAAAGCCGAATAGGTCGCTTGGCACATTGCCCGTCCTGGAGGCGGCGATGAGACTAAAGACGGTGCTGAGAATCATCAGGAGCTGCGTAAGATAGAACGCTGCAACGAAGATCCTGGATCGCATGCCTTGGCGCAGTTCTTTGACGAGCATTGGACTGAGCCAATCGGCGAAGTCGGAATGCTTAGAGGAAGCGAGCATGCAGGAGAGTTGATGGTTGATGGTTGAGAGTTGAGGGACAAATCCCACGAGGCGGTTTTCCTCTATCAACCAAAGGCGCAGCCGTTCCATCAACTCTCAACCCGTATCTCATGGTATCGGTGGGGGCTTCGTTCTTAGCATATCGACGAAAGCGTCCTCGAGCCTGCGCTCGACTTTGAAGAATCCGCTTACCTCAACACCATCGAGCACGAGCCCGCGCAGGAGAGACGAAAGATTCGCGGTTTCAGGAACTCTCACACGAACTCCATTATTCATGCGGTCGACGAGCTCCACATCCAGACTTGCCCCGATCCAATTGTAAAGAGCTTCGAGATCGCCGGAGACGCGAATTTCGACCAAGGTTTCCACTCCTTGATGTTGAACGAGGCTCTCCGTGCTGCCGTGATGAACGATGCGGCCGGCGTCGATGAAGAGCAGTTGGTCACACATTTCTCCGAGCTCCGAGAGGATGTGCGAGCTGATGAAAATGGTCTTTCCCTGCTGGGCGAGGAGCCGGACCAAATTCTTGAATTCGATGCGCGCCTTGGGATCGAGACCTGCGGCTGGTTCGTCGAGGACGAGCACTTCAGGGTCATGAATGAGCGTGCGACCGAGGCACAGCCGCTGGCCCATGCCCTTGGACAACTTGTTCATCGGCCGGTCGGCGATTGGGGACAGATCAGCGAAATCCATGACCTGCCGCACGCGTTCGCGCCGCTCGATTTGCTTGTATCCGAACGCCCTGCCGTAAAAATCGAGATACTCGAAAACGGACATGTTTTCGTAGGTTCCGTACGTGTCGGGCATCCAGCCCACGCGATGGCGCACTTCTGCAGGGTGTTCCATCACATCTTTGCCGCAGATGCGGATGGTTCCCGCGGTTGGCCTCTCCAAGGTGACCATCATTCGCATCGTCGTTGTCTTGCCGGCGCCATTGGCTCCGATGAAGCCGGCTATCTTACCCGCTTCGATCTCAAAGGAGACGCCATTGACAGCCTTCACGTCGCCGAAGTCGCGCTCGAGGTTTTCTACTTGGATGACAGGGTCAGGCACTCGCAACACTCAACTCTCAACTCTCAACGCTCAACTCTCAACGGGCTGCCTGCGATTGCTGCGTTCATCAAACGCGAGGATCTTGCTCGCTTTTCTGGTCATCGCCAGGCCCGCTTGACAGAATGACCTCCTCGAATTCCTCGAGACAGGCGCGAATGCCGCGCGAATCGCGCAGCAACGAGGTGCCGACCAAAGCGGAATCGAATCGTTCACGCACTTGGATCGCATGCTGAGGGGAAAGGCCGCTCTCCGCTACCCGTAAAGTCCCTGCAGGAAGTTTCTCCGCTAATTCGAATGCCGAATAGTCCAGGCTAAAGTCCGTTTCAGAGGAACCCTTTTTGCCGACGAATCCACTCTTTGCCTTGAATTTTCGGCTGTTGATGCCCACGACACGCGCATCTGGCGGCAGGGCGGAAATTTCTTCTTCGGTGTGCACCTCAAAAAGCGCCTCCATGCCCACCTCCCGCGCGAGGTCGTAAAATCCGCGCAAGCGAGCTGGGTCAAGCACGTTGGCCATGAGAAGAATCGCATCAGCTCCGAATGCTCGCGCCTCGCGCACCTGGTATTCCTCGACAATGAAATCCTTGCGCAGGACCGGCTTCGAGCCCGTTCGGCGAATCGCGGCCAAACGTTCAATGTTCATCCCGAAATGGATGTGATTCGTGAGCACGGAAATCGCGGCCACGACCGGCGAACGTTCATAGGCGGAGGCCGCCTCGGCAATGTTCTCCGAACGCATTGGACCGACGCTCGGCGAACGCTCTTTGATCTCGGCGATCAAGCAGAACTTTTCCGACAGAGCCGCGGGCAGAGGTCGGATGGGTGGCGCATCCAGGACCATGCGGCGAATTTCCGCGAGAGGACGCTTTGCTTTTGTCGCATCGAGTTCGGCGCGCACATCCATCAAGATTTCTTCCAAAAAGGTCTTCATTGCGAAGCTTGACCGACGATCAGTCCGCTGGAGTCCTTCCAACGGATCGTCGCCAAGGACGTTATGAACCTCGGCGTTGTGGTGGAAGCGAAGAATTTTCCCGTTTTGTCTTTCGCATAAGCCTCTGCATGTCCGCGCGTTATGGGGCCTGCCGGTTTGAGGGCAGATCTCCACCATGCTTCAAACACTTGCTGCTCCGTACGCTTGAGTGCCTGCTTCTCGCCAGGTCTCAGATTTTCGGCCTTCCATGCGATCCCTTTTTCATCAAAATACCAGAATTCCACCATTTCTTGATCAAAAGTAGAGACAGCGGACGGCACAGCATCCTGGGACGTCACAATTTGAACCTGGGCTCTGGTGGGCATGACGGCCGAAAGAAGCTGCGCTTGCGTTGTGCGGCTGCGAAACCAATCTCCAGACCACGTAGTGCCGTCAAGAAAATAGGTTTTTCCGCGCTCCGACAACAGATAACTGCCTGGGCTATCCCGGAGTCCGATCGGCAGGATCAGTGAGGCCTCCGAAGGCACAAACGCGCTGGAGGCGAGCACTCCCGTGCGGGATGCCTGTTCTTGCCAAACCACGGATTTGCGGAGTTGAGGCAGGTTCAACAGAACTTCGAAGCGCTCTCCTGAGCCGCCAAAGCCTTCACTCAGGACGATGAACAAGCCCATCAGCACGCTCGCAGCAAGGGCAATGGCCGGCGTCGTCCAGAATAAACGATAGCGCTGGCCCGGAGGTGCGAACGCGACAAAGTTGAGCGGGCCAATCACGAGGGCGAAGCCCACGACGAACGAGATAATCAGCAAATGCGGAGGTTCAGGACGCCCCACGGATTGAGCCAGCGGCCACTGCCAGGTGTAATCCTGCAGGGTAGCTGAGACGGCGGGAACCTCAGTGGCCATGAGCAGACGGCCGGCCTGATCCAGAAAATCATCCCCCGGCGCCCAATGCAAAATCGCGCCGGTGCCGAGGTCGTCTGCAATTGGCAAATCCGGGGTATCCGCTGTGCCCGCACGACACAAGACGAGCTTGCCCCCCTGGATGATCCAGTCCTGAATCGCGTTGCGCTGAGTGGCCGGAATCTGACGCCACTCGAAATCGGAGAAAACCAGGATCTCAAATCCGGCAAGCCCTCGCCAGTCTTCCGGGAGCAGACGAGGATCAACGGCGGAACCGTCCAGTGACCGGGAGTGGTTCTTTTCCATTCGTTCGCGAAGAGGTCCCCAATTCTTGACCGAGAGGGCCTCGCCCATGCCCAGGAACGGGGTGGGAGTCAGCCCGCTGCCGGAGGAGTGTTCGCTGGTCGTTCCGCTGGCGACGCCGTAGCCGGTAATGCTGATCAGGAGGTTCGAGTAGCGTGAGGAGACCGCGAGCGATGGGGCGATCGGCACGAGGAATTCGAAGGCCCGCTCGCTGCCGGCATCCACCGATAGGGATGCAACAAACTGCATTGAACGGAGGCTCGATTGCGAGTGAACGGCCTGGAACTGCCAGGTGCGTGGCGCGCTGGAATTGTTTTTTACTTCGACGCGTACCGGCAGCAAACCGCGCGGCGGAATATCCTCGTAGCAATTGATGATCCTCATCTCAATGCCGCTGCCGGGTACGAAACGCGGACTGGGGAGGATGTGTTCGGCTTGTCCGGCGCAAAATCTCGAAAAAAACGCTATCGCGAAAACCGTCAGGCGCCTCATAACTTCGCGGCCTTGAGAACGTCGGGAGCCGGCTTGTCCTGCTTGGGCACCGCAGCCAGGATGGCGCGAACGACATCCGCTGGGCTCTTGCCCGCCAGACGTGCAGTATAGTCAAGGATAATGCGATGTTGAAGCACAGGCGCGGCGAGACGCTCGACGTCCTCGAAGCTGGCGTTTAATCTGCCTGCCAGAAGGGCAGCGGAACGCGCGGCGGCCGCCAGAGCCATGGCGGCCCGCGGGCTGGCCCCGAATTTCACGCCATCGGCAGCGTTTCCCTCGTGGGTGGCATCGATGATGCGTGCGATGTAGTTGGCGACGACATCAGGCAGATGAATGGTGCGGGCAATGTCGCAGAGCTGGATCAATTCCTCAGCGCTCATCACAGGTTCAACGGGAGGCTCGACGCCGATTTGCCGGTTTTGGACGATTTGCTGGAGAACGGAGACGGAATTTCGAGTGACTTCGAGTTTAAACAGAAAGCGATCCAGTTGTGCTTCTGGCAACGGATAGGTTCCTTCGAGTTCGATCGGGTTTTGGGTGGCGAGAACGAAAAAGGGATCGGGGAGCTCATGTGTTTCTCCCATCACCGTGACGCGCCGTTCCTGCATGGCCTCGAGCAGGGCGGATTGCGTCTTCGGCGAAGCGCGATTGATTTCGTCGGCGAGCACGAGATTCGCGAAAATTGGGCCCTCCTGAAACACGAACTGCCTCCGGCCATCGACTTCCTGAAGGATCGGATTGCCGGTGATATCGCCCGGCAGCAGGTCCGGCGTGAATTGCACGCGGCGCGCCTTGACTTCGAGAGCCCTGGCCAATCCTTTCACAAGCTCCGTCTTGCCAAGACCGGGCAGACCTTCGAGAAGCAGATGACCGCGAGAAAGAAGCCCGGTGAGGACTGCCTCGATGAACGTTTCCTGGCCAAAGAGAACCTGGTTTAGGGTACTGCGCAGGCGGTGAAGCTTGGTTGCAGCTGAGCTTACGGTGTTCGGGTCCGCGGAAATCTCGGGCATCTGACGCAGAATCTGTCGATTCAACAGTGAATTTCCAACCGCAAACTGCCACGAGGTTCCTTAAAAGAACCGGCGCTATTTGAAGAAGCGGCGCAAGGCTTCTTGCTCGGCGGGGGTCGCGGCTTGTTCCCATGCGGCATCGCCTCCCGATCCGACCGACGAATTGGCGCCTCCCACTTGAGGACCGGTCCACGCGGATTCATCCACCTGGTGTTTGCCTGCGCCCAGGCCCATGAGATCGCCGATTGCGGCGCGGGAGAGGTCGTCGTTTTGAATGGGTTCGTTTTTGGTCGTTCCAAGCTGGGTCTTATCCTCCTTCAGAGCCAGCGGTGCGGCGCCGGGTCCACGGCTGATTCCGCCCCCCTGGCTCGAGATCAAGGCAAGCAGAGCCTCGCCTGCATTCTCGCCCGACGAATAACCGTTGGAGCACGTGGCAATACCGGCTTTCATTTTCTCGCTGAGCGATTGCCATTCCGCGGCAGAGAGTTGTCGGATTTTCGAGGTGTCGAGGCTCTTGAGTTGAGAAAGCGTTTGTCCGTCGAGCGGGAATTTGCCAAGTTCCAGGTTCTGCAATGCTTGGCCAAGTGCGTTGTCGAGAGGCTGTTTCATGGCTTGGAGCTGGCTTTGCTCGATCTTGCGTGCGGCTTCCATAGCGCCGAGCGCCGTTTCGAGCTGCTTTTGAAGCTCCCCAAGAGACTGTTCGAGCTGTGTTTGAAGCTGGTCACTCGCTTCCAAGCTTTCGTGACGATACCATTTGTCGGCAGGTTGTTTTCGCAGGGCGTCGAGGGACGACTGCAGGCTCTCAATGGCCTCGGGTTGGACGATCTCGATTTTCTTCAATGCGTCGAGCCTCACCTGCACGGCCTGCCACGACGGGGGTTCGGCCGTTGCCGCGGCCGATTCGGATCGGCTTTCCGGCAAGGGAACCACCGTCGCCGCAAGAACTAATGCTATGGCAATGAGAGGCGGCCTCAGGAGCGAGGCCCAGTTCCAGCGGAGGGCGAGGCTTGCATGGGATTGCGGCGAAGGCCAATCGCCTACGCCCTGCGCAGCCGAACTGAGCCTGTTGTGCAGGCGAAGATCAGCGTCGAGACGCACAAGCGCTTCAGACGGCGAAAGAAACTTTCCCCGCGCAACGAGCAGGGCGGATAACATCCCTGCGAATGCGGCCAAAGCCGCCGCTATCGCAAGTCCCCAGATGCCTTGATTTGCCGTGCGCAGTGCAAGGATGCCGACCGAGCTAAGAATCCCGAGGCCGAAGACCCACGGAAGAAACAGCTGCAGCCACCAGCCGAGGTTGAAACGCAGCGCTTCACGGCGGGCGCGCTGAAGCCAGAATGCCTGCTTGTCTCCAGTCATTTCCACAATTGTAGCGGCGATCTGTGACCATCGCTAATGGTTTCGAAGTCGGCCTATACCGGCGATGTCGCCAATCGTGAGGGCACTGTCGCTACAGCTCCGGCATTCGTTGCGCCACCTAGCAAAGAACCGCAGAGTCCTTCGCGTCCTTCTGTAAAAAATTCGAGCTATCTCGGCGCTTCCGAGCCTCCGCCCCCGTCAATACCGCGGCTACACTGAATCACCCAGTCGGCGTAATCGCTTGAGACCGCCGCGGGATCAAGCGCGACAATCTCCGGCGTTTCATAGGGATGGATGGCGCGCAATCTCCTTTCCAGGTCGGGAAACCTCTCGACAGATGTTTTGAGCAGGACCAGAGATTCCCCAGTGTCTTCGATGGCGTCCTTCCAGCGATAGATCGAGCGTGCACCCGGCAGGATCGTGCCACAGGCAGCGACCTTTTCCTCGACAAGCGTGCGTACCGCTCTACCGGCGTCTTCCGCATTTGCGAAAGTGGTGAAGACCAGTCGAATCATGCGGGAACGAGTGTGGGTTGGCGTACGATCCATCCACCCCCAACCACCTTGTCATCGTCATAGAAAACGGCCGCCTGTCCGGGTGTAACCGCGCGCTGAGGGACGTGAAGCCTGACACAGGCACGGTGGGCATCCAACGGTTCCAGAGTTGCTTGCGCGCCCGGATGCGCATAGCGAATCTTCACCGTGACCTCTTCCGGAATTTCTTGATCCGGAACCAGCCAGTTCGCGCGATCCACCTCAAATTCCTCGCGAATCAACTCTTCCTCGCCGCCAACGATCACGCGGAATGTGTGCGGATCGATGTCCACGACATAAAGAGGCTTTGGCGATCCGCCGGGGAGTCCCTTGCGCTGGCCAATGGTAAACATTTCAATGCCATCGTGTTCTCCGAGGCGCGCTCCGTCCGTACTGTAAATTCCACCGCTGTGGAATTCGGCCTCGCCGAGATGGGAGCGAAGAAACTCTTTGTAATTGTTTCCAGGGACAAAGCAGATCTCCTGACTGTCCGCCTTATCGGCCACTCTGAGACCGAGTTCGCGGGCAATTTCGCGAATTTCGGGCTTGGTCATGCTGCCCAGCGGCGTCAGCGCGCGACGGAGCTGTCTTTGGCTCAAGCTGAAAAGGAAGTACGACTGATCTTTGCGCGCGTCGCGGCCCTTGCGCAGGACTGCGCCGCCGTCGAGATGCTCAATGATGGCATAGTGTCCGGTGGCGATGTAGTCGGCTCCCAGCGCCGCAGCCTTGCTCCAAAGATTGCCAAACTTGAGCAATTCGTTGCACATCACGCAGGGATTTGGCGTGCGGCCGGCCCGGTACTCGCCGGAAAAATAGTCGATGACAAGCCGCTCAAATTGATCCGCTTCGTCCACAACGTAGTGAGGCACCCCAAGCTTGTGGGCCACGCCGCGCGCGTCCGCAATGGCCGACGGACCGCAGCATTTGTCCTCGGCGCGGGAAATGCAATCCTGCGGCCAGACCTTCATGGTTACGCCGATGACGTCAAAGCCCTCCTGCTTGAGCAGGTGGGCAGTCACACTCGAATCCACCCCGCCGCTCATGCCCAGAAGGACGCGCTTATTGGTTGATGGCATCGGCGCAGTATAGGGCGGAATTTTGGAAGGGCAACCGATCTGGATCGCGTGGTGATTGGATGAAACGGCGCGCCTTCCACGAGCATGTTACACTTTTCCTGATCGAAGTGCTTCATTTAACCGAGCTTTGGCGCGAAGGTTGCTTGCCACTGAGAGTCGTTTTTTTACTCACCTGCCATGTCCACGGAATCTGCTTCAGGGTATTCACGGAAAAATCCGTTTCCTGCCACACTTACTATCAATCGCAAGCTCACCGAAGAGGGCTCCAACAAAGACACCCGGCATCTCGAGATCGCACTTTCGGGTTCCGGTTTGGCGTATGAGGTCGGCGATTCATTGGGAGTTTTCGCTAAAAATGATACCGAACTTGTGGAGGGCATTCTCAAGAACCAGGGCTTTTCCGGTGACGAGCAGGTCACCAACCCCGATGGAAAGACCGTCTCGCTTCGGGAGGCGTTGACAAAGGATTTCATTATCAGCGAGCCCGCGAAGCAGCTTCTGCAGGCGCTGCCAGATAAGGATTCTTCGTCAGAGTTTCTTAAGGATCTTCTCGACCCCGGATCCAAAAGTCACTTGGACGACTATCTTTGGGGCCGCGACGTTCTGGACTTTCTCGAGGAATTCACTGCCGCGAAGTTCACTCCCGACGAATTTGTGAAGGTCTTGCGCAAGCTGCAGCCCCGTCTCTACTCGATTGCCTCCTCGCAGAAAGCGGTTGGCGAGGAGGTGCATCTCACGGTGGCCGTCGTCCGCTACCAGCCCGAGCGCAGCGGCCACCTGCATCTGGGCGTATGCTCAACGTTTCTGGCTGAACGCGCCGAAGGCAACGGAAAAGTGCCTGTTTTTGTGCATACCGCCAAACATTTCCGGGTTCCCGAGAATCCCGACACGGCCACCGTCATGGTGGGGCCCGGGACAGGCATCGCTCCATTCCGCGCATTTCTGCAGGAACGCAAAGCTGCGGGCGCGAAAGGCAAGAACTGGCTCTTTTTCGGCGAACAGAAGGCTGCCTCGGATTTCTTTTACAAGGACGAGTTCGCGTCCTGGCAGGCGGACGGCGTGTTGACCAAATTTATAACCGCCTTCTCGCGTGATCAGGCTCAGAAAATCTACGTGCAGCACCGAATGCTCGAAAACGCCGCTGAATTGTTCGATTGGCTGGAAAATGGGGCGATTTTCTACGTCTGCGGCGATGCCTCCCGCATGGCGAAGGACGTGGACACCGCCCTCCACCAGATCGTCGAAAAGGCAGGCTCCAAGACCACGGAGCAGGCCAAGGAATACGTGGACGCCCTCAAGAAGGAGAAACGCTACCGTAAGGATGTCTATTAATAAAGCAGCGTCGTTGCAGTAGCGGCGGGTTTTCCAAATTGGCGCGGCGAGTAAAGGTAAGCTTGCGGGCGCTGCTTCATGAAATTTTGCTTCGCAATATTGAGGCAGAAAGTTTTTCGTTCTTCGTAATTCGAACGGTTGCGGCTTAACTTTTTCGGAGGTTCTTTGCTTTGTGAATCATCCCTTCAAACACGTCCATTTTCTCGGCATCTGCGGCTCGGCCATGGGGGCGGTCGCCGCCGCGATGCGCGATAGCGGCTTCATTGTCACCGGGCAGGACGACAATGTCTATCCGCCTATGTCGACGTTTCTGGCGGGCAAAGGCATCACCATCACGAGGGGTTTCCGCCCAAACGACATACCGGCGGCGGATTTCATTGTGATCGGCAATGCCATGATGCGCGGGAATCCCGCAGTGGAAGCCGTGCTGAACCGCAAGCTTTACTACCTTTCGCTTCCGGAAATCCTCAAACAGTTTTTCCTGCGCGGACGCCATAATCTGGTGGTAACGGGCACACACGGGAAGACGACAGCCACCTCGCTGCTCGCCTGGATCTTTCAAAGCGCTGGACTTGAACCGAGCTATCTCATCGGAGGCATCCCGGACAACCTTGGCCAGGGCGCATGTCTGAGGGACTCGAAGCATTTCATTCTCGAGGGAGACGAATACGACACTGCGTTTTTCGACAAGCGGTCGAAATTTATCCACTACCTTCCCGAACTCGTCATCGTGAATAACATCGAGTTCGACCATGCGGATATTTATCGCGACCTCGAGGAAATCAAAACGAGCTTTCGCAGGTTGCTCAACATCGTGCCGAGCGAGGGAATGGTCTTGTTGAACGCCGACGATCCAAATTGCGTGGACGTCGCGAGAAATTGTCCTGCTCCCATCGTTGAGGTCGGCTTCTCGGAGAATGCCGGCAACCATATACGCAAACCGCGTCATCAGCATGGGGTTTCGATCTTTGAGCTTTTCGGCGCCACTTTCGAAGTGCCCCTGATGGGAGATTTCAACATTCGCAATGCGGCCATGGCAGCCTCGGCGGCGCACTTTTATGGTGTGCCGGTGACGGAGATCCAGAAGGCTCTGGCGACATTCAAGGGCATCAAGCGGCGGCAGGAAGTGCGCGGAGAAGTGCATGGCATCACCGTAATTGACGATTTCGGTCATCACCCAACCGCCATTCGTGAAACCCTTGCCGGCCTGCGCGACCGCTACACAAAGTCCCGGCTGTGGGCGATCTTCGAGCCGCGATCAAACACCACCCGCCGCGCTGTTTTTCAGCATGAGTTGCCGAAGTCGTTCGCTCAGGCCCATGGCGTCTTCCTTTCGCGCGTCGCGCGCATCGAGCAAATTCCCGAGAACGAGCGGCTCAACCCTGAACGCGTCGTGGCAGATATTGCGGCGGCCGGAAAGCCGGCTTTTTATGAGCCAACAGCCGACGACATCATCGAGAAGCTCAAGCCGCTGGCGAAATCCGGCGACGTCGTCGTCGTCTTCAGCAACGGCGGATTCGACGGTATTCACCAAAAGCTCCTCGACAGGCTGGCCTGACC
>JAXIPG010000203.1:0-5573 GCA_045403045.1 Terrimicrobiaceae bacterium | reverse complement strand
ATGGAGCGTGCTTGTGCTTTCGCCTTGGGCCATTTCGCAGCAAGTTCTTCCAGAGTCTTTTCCACCCAGTCACGCACAGCCTGTACGGCATCGGGTTCTTTGCGAGGGGGTGGACGCAGAAGGGCGCCCAAGACTGCGCCGATAATCAGCGCGCCGAGAATAATCGGGATCGGGTTCTCGCGCAGGTATTTTTCTCCAGTGCGCACAGCAGTGTCTTGAGCGGTGGGAAAGGCTTTCTGAGCCTCCTCTCTTGCGTCGTCGGGCCAGTTTGTCTTATTTGTCATGATAGCGGTTTGTCATGGGGAATCGGTTGGCAGTAGGTCTGCGATTGTATCGCAATCTGCGGGAAAGCGAGGATTTTGGTCGGCGGTACGAAATTCCAGGGCTTCCTCAGTGACTTTGTGAAACATTGCTGCAAGTGCGGGCTTGCTGCCATCAAGAGCACAGAGGTGGCCATGCGTTTCGGTGGATTTTTGCACGCATCCGCTCGTAACACGTCTTAATGGTAAAAATAACCGGTAGAGAACTTAATGATAAAGTCTTATGAGTGATCTAAGAAAATGGGTTGGGTGGGACTCGAACCCACAACCAACGCCTTAAAAGGGCGCTGCTCTACCATTGAGCTACCAACCCGAAGAAATTCTCTCCGTCCTTCAAATGAAAACTCTCAACCGACGTCTCCGCAATGCGGACATCCCTGAAACCGAGTCGCCAAATTGGAACGTTTGAGGCGCAATAATTCACAAAGCCCCGTACGGCGCAAGAGTTGTTCCGCGTAGATACGTGTCATCAAAAAGCTGAACGACGAAGACGCAGGGAAGCTGACTGCGCCACGAGTGCACCCCAACGGTTGGGTGAAAGTCCTGCCGGCATCATTGGTGCCGGTTTGACGTCAGGTATACTTGACGACTTCTTCGATGGTTGTGATGCCATCGTAGATTGAGCGCAAGCCATCCTCGCGCAGAGTAGTCATTCCGAGCTCTATCGCTTTTTGTCGTATGACGACGGTGGGAGCGCGGTTGTTGATCATGTCGCGAAGCGGGTCGGTGATTTTCAGGAGTTCGTAAATGCCCTTGCGTCCTTTGTAACCTGTTTGGTTGCAGCTTTCGCAGCCCTTCCCGTAATAAAAATTCTTATTGCCGATGTCGTGTGGTGTGAGGCCCAGGGATCGAAGGACGTTTTCAGTGGGCTCGTAGGGTGCGCGGCACTCGGGGCATATTTTCCGGATGAGGCGCTGGGCGAGCACGCATTCCAGGGAGGCGGAGATCAGGAAGGGTTCGACGCCCATGTCAATGAGGCGGGTCACCGCGCCAGTCGAGTCGTTGGTGTGGAGGGTTGTAAAGACGAGGTGACCGGTGAGGGACGCCTGGATGGCGATTTGGGCGGTCTCGGTGTCGCGCGTTTCCCCGACCAGGATGCGATCGGGGTCTTGCCGGAGGAACGCGCGGAGAAGGCGCCCGAAAGTAAGTCCAATTCCCTCGTTGACTGGCACCTGAATGATCCCGTCGATTTCGTACTCGACAGGATCCTCTGCGGTTAGCAACTTCGAGTCGATCGTATTGATCTTTCGCAGGCAGGAATACAACGTGGTTGTCTTTCCGGAGCCGGTCGGGCCGGTGACAATGAAAATGCCATTTGGTTTCTCGATAACCTCGAGAATGTAATCATAGATGTAATCGGGCATTCCGAGATTCTCGAGGTCGAGATTGGCGCTCGATCGGTCCAACACGCGCAGCACTACACTTTCGCCGAACGCTGTTGGGAGGGTAGACACACGGAGATCGATCGGGTTGCCATTGACGACCCGTAGGATACGGCCATCCTGGGGCAGACGGCGCTCGGCAATGTTCAGATTGGCGATGACCTTGACGCGAGATATGACGGGAAGGGCGAGATGGCGGGGCGGGGGATCCATCTCATAGAGGGCGCCGTCCACCCGGTAGCGGATTTTGAATTCGGTCTCAAAAGGCTCAAAATGGATGTCGCTTGCGCGAGCGGAGACGGCCTTATCCAGGATAAGATCAACGAAGCGAATGATGGGAGCCGCGTTGGCTTCCTGCGCAGCGACCTGCGCGTTGAACTGGTCTTCGCCCACTTCATCGAGGATGACCTCGGTGTTTTCTCCGAGCTGGGCAAGAACGTCCTCCATGGTGGAGGCTTCGGCGCCGAAGTACTGCGAAATCAGGTTACGGACTTTGGAGGATGGCGCGACGACGACCTCGATCTCTCGTCCGAGGGCGAAGCGGAGATCTTCGGCAATTTGGGGGTTGAGCGGATCAACGAGGGCGACATAGATGGTGTTCTCCGCGTGGCCGACGGGAAGCGCTCCGTGCAGTCGGGCGAGCCCGCCTGGCACAAGATGGAGCGTGTGTGATGCGCCGTCGAACATGCTGAGATCGACGACCTCCGTGCCGAGCGACTCGGCTATGAGGGCGAAGAACTGGTCCTCGGTGACGATGCCGTGCTCCACAATCACGTTCTCGATCGGCTTACCGGTGGTCGCGGCTTCCTGTGCGAATGCATGGCCTTGATCGGAACTGATCCAACCTGCTTGCACGAACATCTCTGCGACTTGTTTGGGATCCATAGCTACTCAACGTCCGTCATCGTGGTGGTGATGACTTCCTCGGCTGCGGTCAATCCGGCGAGCACCTTGCGGACTCCATCCTCGCGCAGCGTGCGCATGCCGAGTTCGCGAGCTCGACCTCGAAGCTGGGTGGTGGTTGCGCCATTGATGATCATGTGGCGCACCTCGTCGTCTATCGTGAACAATTCGAAGATTCCCAGACGGCCCTTGAAGCCCTTGCCCCGGCAATCTTCGCAGCCAAGCGCCTTCCTCACGGAGCCTTCCGAGATCTGATTGGCATCGATGCGCAGGCCCTTGGCTTCATACACTGTGAGTTCGCCGGGCTCTTTGCATTTGGCGCAGAGACGCCGGACGAGGCGCTGTGCGAGCACGGCGCGAACGGAACTCGAAACCAGGAAAGGCTTGATGCCGATATCGATGAGGCGCGCAATGGCGCCTGGGGCGTCGTTGGTATGCAGAGTCGAAAGAACGAGGTGGCCGGTGAGGCTCGCGTTGATGGCGATGCTGGCGGTCTCCATATCGCGGATCTCGCCAATCATGATGATGTTTGGAGCCTGTCGCAGCATCGAGCGCAGCGCCGCGGGAAATGTCATTCCGATACTTGAATTGACGGGAACCTGGTTGATTCCACTGAGCTGGTATTCCACGGGATCCTCAACGGTGATGATCTTGCGGTCCGGCTTGTTCATGTAGTGCAGCGCACTGTAAAGAGTCGTCGTCTTGCCCGAGCCTGTCGGGCCCGTGACCAGGATGATTCCGTCCGGCATGCTGATGAGCCGCTCGAATTTGAGCTGATCGTCGGAAAGGAATCCCAGATCGGGAAGCCCCAGCGCGAGCGAGGATTTATCCAGAATGCGCATCACGATGCTTTCGCCATGGATGGTCGGGATGCTTGAAACTCGGAGATCGATTGATTTCTTGCCAAGCTTGAGTTGGATTCGGCCATCTTGGGGAATGCGTTTTTCGGCGATGCTCATCGATCCCGACATGATCTTGAGGCGGCTCGTAATGGCGGAATGGAGTTTTTTTGGCGGACTGGCCATCTCTTGCAGCACGCCATCGATGCGGAAGCGGACGCGAAACTTCTTTTCCAGCGGTTCGAGATGAATGTCACTGGCGCGATGGTTGTATGCCTCGAGCAGGAGCATCGAAACCATCTTGATAATAGGAGCGTCACCTGCGGTGGTGTCCTCCTCGACTCCCTCGGCCCTGAGGATCACATCACCGGAGCCGTTCGATCCTCCTTCGCCTTCCGTGCCGTAGAAGTCGGCTACGGACTTCTTAATTGAGTCCGGAGTGGCGCAGACGTATTCTATGTCACGATTAAGAACGAAGGAAAGGGCATCCGCCGTTTCCATGTCCATCGGGTCCCCGATCGCCACGACGAGCGTGCCGTCGCGCAGCGCAACGGGAACAGCGCGGTAGCGCTTGGCAATATCGGCATCCATCGCCTGCAAGACGTCCGGCGGCGGCGCGACAGCGCTGAGGTCGACAAATTCCATCCCATTCTGCGCTGCAAGCGTTCGGACAACATCCTCCTGGCTTATGACTCCTTGCTCGATCAGTTCCCTCAAGACGCTTCCCGCACCGGCCTTGGCGCGGGCTTGCGCAACCTGGCTCTGGGCGAGCAGTCCAACCTCCCGGAGGATTTCGACGACATATTCTTCGTTGTGAGACACGATGCTTCGGAGACGATTACGGAAGAGGTTCGGAGGGTCAATGGCAACTTTCAGGTTTGGGGAATGCGGCCGCGAAATGTGCGCAAGTGTTTAGCAATTGAATCTTGCCCGTCCAGAGCTAAAGAGAAGGGATTGTGCCTACGAAATACCGAACCTACCTCATCTTCGGCGCGCCCGGCAGCGGCAAAGGAACCCAGGGCCGGACGCTGGGAACGATCCCGCGCTTCTTCCACTGCGCGTGCGGGGACGTTTTCCGCTCGATCGATACTCGCACTCCGCTTGGCAAGGCATTTCTCGAATATTCAAGCAAAGGTCAGCTTGTTCCCGATGAGATCACCGTCGAACTTTGGCGTGTAAGCATTCAACTTTGCGTGGACTCGCATCAGTTCAAGCCAGACATTGACTATCTCGTGCTGGACGGAATCCCGCGCAACCTTTGCCAGGCTGACCTGTTGGACCCCTTCATTGATGTGAGAAAGGTGTTTCACCTGAGCTGCCCGGATCGTAGCAAGATCGTCGCGCGGCTGAAACAGCGGGCGATCAAGGACAATCGCCTCGATGACGCGAACGAGGAAGTCATCCGGCAAAGGCTGGAGACATACCAGCGGGAATCGAAGCCGCTACTTGACCACTATCGCGACAGTGTCATCGTGAACATCGACGCCACCGAGCCGCCGATCGTTGTGCTGAATACCATTGTTTCCCACATTGTGGACGGACGCGAAACCGACTTCGTCGCAGAGGAAACCACCTTTGCCGTGGGGAGTTAGATGCGCCAGTTCGAAAACTTCCGCGCTTCCTCGCTTTACTGTCGAAAGTGCGGTCGCGCAATGCCTGTGCGTGAGCGTCTCCTTCTCGTCCTTCCCGGAAGAGAAATCTACGACTATCTGTGCACCGGTTGCGCAGAATCGCTCGGTCAACGGGAGGTCCAGCAGGGAACGAGGCGCAAGGGAGAACCTCCTGGCCTGATCATTACTTAGAGCAAATGCCGAAAGAAATTTCCAAATGGCCGAGGCGAAATGGCCTGTCTTCCAGGAAGAGGCAAAGGCCAATGTCCATAGACCTTGGCCTTGTGCCTCTGACACCGCAGACAGGCCATTACGCCCGGGCCGCCTCCCAAGCACTTCTGAAAGAATTGCTTGGGAAAGGGCTGGCGCGGCGAGGGATCTCTGGCTGTGTTGCGTCGGCAGGTCAAGCCTTGGTGGGAAGAAAGGGTCCCACCCCTTTCTTGGGATTGACCTGCCTCCGCGCCTTGCCAGAGACCCCTCGGCGCTGCCACCATTTCGGAAATTTATTTCGGCATTTGC
>JAXIPG010000030.1:0-5030 GCA_045403045.1 Terrimicrobiaceae bacterium | reverse complement strand
CCGCCCCCGTCTCGAAGAAGATGCTTTGGGCCGGGCGTATCATGAGCGCGCTGCCGGTGCTGATGTTGCTCATGAGCGCGTTGATGAAGTTTATGAAACCGGCGTCTGTCGTGGAGGGCTTCGCTCATTTGGGACTTCCTGAAAGCCTTGCTCTCGGGCTTGGAATTCTCGAGATTGCGTGCACGGTCATGTATGTGATTCCGCGCACCGCCGTCCTCGGTGCGATCTTGCTGACCGGCTACCTCGGTGGCGCAACCGTTACCCATCTGCGTGTGGGCGATCCTTTCTTCATGCCGGTGATCGTCGGTGTGTTGGTCTGGGGCGGGCTTTTCTTGCGCGATGCACGGCTGTGGGCACTCATTCCTCTGCGACGTGAGCCTGCGCGCGGGCACACCGAACAGCGCGAAACACAGGTCGAGGCAGCCGGGGAATGACAAACACCTGAACTATGAGTAAAATACGAGTATTGATCGGCACAAAAAAGGGCGCGTTCATCCTGACGTCCGATGGCAAGCGCCAGCAGTGGGATGTCAGCGGCCCGCACTTCGCAGGCTGGGAAATTTATCACCTCAAAGGCTCGCCCGTTGAACCGGACCGCCTCTATGCGTCGCAAACAAGCGGCTGGTTCGGCCAGGTGATCCAGCGTTCCAACGATGGCGGCCAAACGTGGGAAGCCGTCGGCAATGAGTTCAAGTACGACGGCGTTCCCGGCACTCACAAGTGGTATGACGGCACCCAGCATCCTTGGGAATTCAAGCGCATCTGGCATCTCGAACCTTCGCTGACTGATGCGAACACCGTTTACGCCGGGGCTGAGGATGCGGCCTTTTTCCGCACCGTGGATGGTGGCCGCACGTGGCAGGAGCTTCCCGGGCTGAGGAGCGCCAAGGGCCACCTCTGGCAGCCCGGCGCGGGCGGCATGTGCTTGCACACGATCCTTCTGGACCCGAGCGATGCGAACCGGATTTTCATCGCCATCTCGGCGGCAGGCGTTTTCCGAACCGACGACGACGGCAAAACGTGGAAGCCAGTGAACCGCGGTCTGAAGTCCCAATACGAACTTCCCGACCCGGATGCGGAAGTCGGACACTGCGTTCATCGTATTGCCTTGCACCCATCCCGCCCGGGCGTCTTGTTCATGCAGAAGCATTGGGACGTAATGCGCAGCGACAACGCCGGCGAGTCATGGCACGAGGTCAGTGGCGATCTCCCGTCTGACTTTGGCTTCCCCATTGAAGTTCACGCGCACGAGCCGGAGACCATCTACGTCGTGCCCATCAAGAGCGACTCCGAACATTTTCCGCCGGACGGGAAGTTGCGCGTGTATCGTAGCCTGACGGGCGGCAACGAATGGGAAGCGCTCACGAAAGGTCTGCCGCAGAAAAATTGCTACGTCAATGTGCTGCGTGACGCGATGGTTGTTGACTCGCTGGAACCGTGCGGCGTGTATTTCGGAACCACCGGCGGGCAGGTTTACGCATCTGCCGACAGCGGTGACACGTGGAATCCCATCGTCCGAGACCTTCCCTCTGTCCTGTCGGTCGAGGTTCAGACTTTGCCATGATACGGGTTGTGCTTCCCTTTCACCTGCGCACCCTGACGCGCGTTGACGGCGAGGTACAGCTTGAGGCTGAGGGGCCGGCCACGCTGCGGTCAGTGCTCGACGCGCTCGAAGTACGCTATCCCGTGCTGCGTGGGACGATTCGCGACCACGCCACTCTGCGGCGCCGGCCGTTCGTCAGATTCTTCGCCTGCAAGGAGGATCTGTCCGATGAACCCCCCGAGACCAAGGTGCCCGACGCGGTCGTCACCGGCGCGGAACCGCTTCTGATTGTGGGGGCGATGGCCGGAGGCTAGCTAGCCCTACCATTCTTTTTTGCCCAGGCGACGTTCCGAGAGCAACCGCAATTGGTCCGGCGTTGGCGCGGCAAGATCATCGCGTTCCCGAACGCAGAGAATGTTTTTCAGTGTGCCCGCGCGGTGTTCGACCCAACCGACATCACCGAGTTTCTGCCTGCCATCGTGTCGCCTTCGAAAAAAAACCGTCTAGACGGTTGACAACGGACCGTCCGGACGGTACTCTTCCTCGTCATATGAAACGAACCGGCACCTCGTTGCGGGACACACTGCTCGACGCTGCGGAGGCGGTGGTCGCGCGGCAGGGCTTCGCGAATCTCACGCTGGACGCCGTTGCCGCCGAGGCGGGCATGAGCAAGGGGGGGCTGTTGCATCACTTTCGGACTAAGGACCGGCTCATTGAGGGGCTGGTAGCGCGCACCGCGGAAAACTGGCGCGCGTGCTGGATGGAAGCCTATGGGAGCGCGCCTGAAGGGCCGGGGCGGATGGCGAGAGGGCTGTTGAACCACTGCCTTTCGGACGCCCAGTCCTGGACGGAGCAACTCCGGCGTAGTTCATCCGCGGTGTTCGCGGCGCTGGCGCAGAACCCCTCCCTGATCGAGCCAATGCGCGCCGCCTACGGCGATCTCTACCGGCGGATCGCGGAAGATGGGCTGCCTCCGGGTGTCGGCGAGGCCGTGGTCACGGCGATTGACGGGCTGTGGCTTTACTGGGTGCTGGGGTTGGTCCCGGTTGACCAGGACTCGATGAGTCGCTTGCGCGCCGCGCTCGAAGACATGCTTGCCCGCGCGAAGCCAAAGCGCTCGTCGCCGAGGGCGAAGGTTCGCGCCGCCAAAGAGGGAACCGGCTGGGAAAAAATAGAGGCGCTTCCGCGGCTTTTCCCTGAATTCGCACGCAAGCCATGAAGACGGAGGATTCCATGGCTCGGTACGCAGGCAAGAAGGCAGTGGTCACCGGCGGGACGGCAGGCATCGGCCTCGCGACGGTGAAGGCACTGCTTGAGGGAGGAGCTGCTCACGGGTCGAAACGAGCAGACGCTTGAAGCCGCGCAACGTGAGCTTGGGCCTCGGGCGCACGTGGTGCGATCCGACACGGCGAGCCTTGCCGACATCGACGCGCTGGGCGCGCTCGTTGAAGAGAAGCTCGGTCAGGTGGACTTCGTGTTCATCAAGGAGAATTAATCAAATGAAAACTGTTCAGGACAGAGTTTCAGTTATCGGGTTGGGAATGATGGGCTCGACCCTCGCTCAATTGCTGCTTCGCCGCGGGTATCGCGTCACCGTCTGGAACCGAACGAGCGCCAAGGCCGACGCGCTCGTGCGGGATGGAGCGGACCTGGCCCCCAGCGCTGCGGCCGCGGTCGGCGCGAGCCCCATAGTGGTCGTTTGCGTCTACGACTACAAGGCGGCGCACAGGTTCCTCGACACGGAGGAGGTGGCTTCCGCCCTCGCTGGGCGAGTTCTGGTTCAATTGACCACCGGCAGTCCCCAGGAGGCGCGAGACAGCGAGGTTTGGGCGCGGCAGCAAGGAGCCGACTACGTCGACGGCGCCATCCAGGCGGCTCCGAGCCAGATGGCGAGGCCAGACACCATGATTCTCGTGTCGGGTGCGGAATCCGCGTTCCGGCGGAGTGAGCCGGTTCTCAAGGTCTTTGGTGGAAACGTGAAGTATCTGGGTGAACAGGTCGGGTCAGCGTCTGCGATGGATCTGGCCACGCTCTCGTACGTTTACGGAGCGATGGTGGGCTTTTTTCACGGTGCGCGCATCGCCGAATCGGAGGGCTTCCGCGTGGATCACTACGGGTCCCTGGTCGCCGAGATCTCTCCCACGTTCGGCGAGTTTTTCAGGCACGAGGGTGCAGTCATTCAGACGGGCAACTACGAGATATCCCAAAGCCCTTTGAGGATCTCTGTCGAAGCCACGGAACGGCTGGCGCAAGCAGCTCGAGAAGGCGGGATCAATTCCCAATTTCCGACATTCGCCGCGGGGTTCTTTAAGGAAGCCGTGGCCGCAGGCTACGAAAACGAGGAAGTCGCCGCGCTCATCAAGGTGTTCCGTGCGGGCTTCGGAGCGGTCCGGGACCTTGTCGACGCGACGGCGACCCATCCCGGTACAACAGCAAAGTTAAGGAGTTAGTCAAATGAGTGTCAGACATTTTACCGCGAAGGACGCGGAATGGTACCAGTATCGCGATCGTCAGATATTTGTCGGCGACGTCGTCGACTCGTCGAACAGCGAGACGATGAGTGTCGGCTTCTATCGGAACCGCATCAAAGGAGACAGGAACGAATGGATCGTCACCTACGATGAAGCTCTCATCGTGACCAAGGGCGCCTTGACCATTCGCTCTCCGGAGGGCGCGAAGACCGCGAAGGCGGGCGAGGTTATCTTCCTGACCAAGGGCACGAAGGTTGCCTACGAAGCCGCAGAGGATGATAGCGAGGTCGTCTATGTGACTTACCCGCATTGGATGGACGTGCACAGCAGGTCCGAACACGCTGCATTGCTCGACTCATATCATCCCGTCCGCCGAAATCCCGATGGGGACTTACCATGAAACCGCGAACCTCAGTCCTCGGTACGGGGCGGATGGGCTCCGCGCTCGCAAGGGCATTCCTCAAACAAGGGCACAAGACAAGTGTTTGGAATCGCACGAAGTCCAAGTGCGAGCCGCTCGCCGCGCTTGGGGCACAGGTCGCGCCGTCGGTACACGATGCCGTCGCCGCAGCAGAGATTATCGTCGTGAACGTGAACGACTACATCACGAGTGATGCGCTGTTGCAACAGGGTGACATCGCCAAAGCATTGCGAGGAAAATTGCTCGTTCAGTTGACGTCGGGGACTCCGAAGCAGGCGAAAGAGATGGCCGCGTGGGCTCGACAACATGGCATCCAGTATTTGGACGGAGCGATCATGGCGACGCCGAATTTCATCGGAGAACCTGAGTGTACGATTCTGTATTCCGGACCGGGTGATCTGTTCGAAACATACAAGCCCGTTCTCCTTGCGCTCGGGGGAAATGCTGTTCACGTGGGAAGCGATGTAGGCCACGCCTCTGCTCTTGACAGCGCCCTGCTCGTTGTCATGTGGGGATCGCTGTTCGGTGCGCTTCAGGGAGTGGCCATCTGTGAAGCGGAGGGGCTTGGGCTCGATGCCTACATGAGTTACCTCAA
>JAXIPG010000008.1:0-12174 GCA_045403045.1 Terrimicrobiaceae bacterium | reverse complement strand
CCGAAAGAAATTTCCAAATGGCCGAGGCGAAATGGCCTGTCTGCCAGGAAGAGGCAAAGGCCAATGTCCATAGACCTTGGCCTTGTGCCGATGACGCCGCAGACAGGCCATTTCGCCCGGGCCGCCTCCCAAGCGATTCCTTCAGAACTGCTTGGGAAAGGGCTGGCGCGGCGAGGGGTCTCTGGCTGTGTTGCGTCGGCAGGCCAAGCCCGATGGGGTTTGGCCTGCCTCCGCGCCTTGCCAGAGACCCCTCGGCGCTGCCACCATTTCGGAAATTTATTTCGGCATTTGCTCTAGCAGCCTGCGGTAGTCGGCGCCTTCTTCTCAGCACAGTCGTTCCCTGTAAGACTGCGTTTTTCATGCCCGGCAGGCTGCTTATTCTGCGAGATGCCGCAGCGCCTCACGAATGGCCGGAACTATTGGGGGAAGACATTCGGCAATTGCCTTCGGATTGCCGGGCAGATTGATGATCAAAGACCTGCCTCGCACGCCGGCAGTTGCTCGCGAGAGGATCGCGGTCGGTACGCTGTGGAATGAGATTGCCCGTTGTGCCTCTCCAAAGCCGGGCAGTTCCTTTTCTATGACATCAAGGGTCGCCTCTGGCGTAACGTCCCGTTTGGCAGGTCCGGTGCCTCCGGTCGTCAAGATCAAGTCGCAACGTTCTTGGTCGGCGAGAAAGGCAAGGGTGCGGCTGATGTTTTCGCGCTCGTCCGGAATGATCCGCGCGACCATGTCGCAAGGCTCCTTCCATGTCTCGCAGAAAACACGTTCAATCTCCGGACCGCTCTTGTCCGCATAGATACCGGCCGAGGCCCTGTCGCTGATTGTCAGCCGCGCCACCTTCATTTCTTGACCTTGCTGACAAGCGTGATTCCTTCGATGCGCATCGTCTTATCGGCCGATTTCATCATGTCGTAAAGCGTCAGGGCGGCGATGGTCACTCCCGTCAAGGCCTCCATCTCAACGCCGGTTACGGACCGGGTGGCGACCTCGCACCGTATCGCAATTTCATTTTCTCCTACTTCGAAGTCCACGGCGACATGATTCAGCGGAAGAGGATGGCAAAGGGGAATCAGATGAGAAGTGAGCTTCGCGGCTTGAATAGCCGCGATGCGCGCCACGGCGAGAGCATCGCCTTTCGGGAGCGCGTGCTCCTTCAGAGCCGCAATGGTTCTTGCTTGGCAAACGATGCAGCCTGCCGCGACCGCCCGGCGCTCCTGCTCCGGCTTGCGGCCGACATCGACCATTCGCGCAGCACCTCCCGGCTCGAGATGGGAAAACTCACTCATCCGTCCAAGCTGCCAAAAAGCAGGGCTCCTACCAGTCCGTTCGTCGCACCGGCGCCGATGCGAAGCAGAGCGTTGGCCGGAGCAAGTCCGGTCAGGTCCGAGGAATCCTTCCACGGGATGGCCCTGGCCACGAGCTGCGCCTCCTCCGCCCGAACCTTGGCAGGCCACCATGTTTCCCGCGGATCGGGTTGCGGTGGCTCTCCTTCGATCCGAACGAAAAGTGTTCGCTGCGGAGAGCGGCTGGACATCACGTCGATCGCGCGCCGGACAAAGAGATGAAAGCAGACAAAGTGCGACAGCGGGTTGCCCGGAAGACCAAAGGCAGCACAAGCGTCCCGCGTTGCAAAAATCAGAGGCTTCCCTGGACGGCTCCTGACCTTCGAACAATGAACAACAAAGCCCAATCGCGTCAGGATTTCCGTTGTTCCGTCGTAGGCGCCGACGCTTGCGCCGCCGCTGATCAACAGCAAATCGACGTCCACATTTTCTAATGCGGCCACGGCCTCTTTGACACTCTCGGAGACATGACGATGAAACGTCCGGTTCGCACCCGCTTCCGCGAGCAAGGCGGCCACTAGCGGAGAATTGCTGTCGCGGATGAAACCAGGTGGCGGCTCCGAATTCGCAGGCACCAGTTCGCTTCCGGTTACGAGATGGGCAACTCTTACCTCGGCTGAGACAAGTGGTTCCGGTGCCCCAACGGACGCAAGCAAAGCCACGGCGCCGGCATTGACCACTGCACCCTCAGGGAGCAGGACATCCCCGCTCTTGGCCTGCGATCCTCTCAAACGCACATGCTTACGAGTGGGCGCCACACGGATCAGCACCCTATCCGCTTCACTAACCGTGTCCTCGAGCATCACCAGGCCAATGCCCAATTCTGGAAGCGCGGATCCCGTGAAGATCTTCGCTGCCTCTCCCGCTCCCGGAGCGGAAAATGGCGGCATCCCCGGCCTGGTTTCTCCGATGACATGAAACCAACCCGGCTCGGACCCTTCGGGCAACGCATAGCCGTCAATCGCCGAGCGGCAAAATGCAGGCATGTCGGCGTCCGCCAAAATTTTCCCGGCGAGGCGGCGCCCAAGCGACCGGCCGAGCGGCACGCGGACCGGAGGCAATGGACGCACTTCGCGGTCAATCAAAGACCAGACCTCATCGACGCTTAACATGGCATCGAGCCGGATTTCCAAATGGGAACATCAGTCTTAAGACGATTCATAAAGTGCTCCAGCATCCTGATGGCTTCGGTACGATGCCGGGCTTCAATGCGAACATAGATGGCTGTCTCTCCGACCGGGACGAGACCGTGACGATGAACGACCAGGAACGCAAGGCAAGGATACTCGGCGTTCAATTCTTCAACAATGCGCCTCACCATGCGATCCGCCATCGGCTCATAGATTTCATACATCAGCCCGGAGATTTTTGCCTCTCGCTCGACGCCTCGTACAATGCCCCGGAATTCGACCACAGCCCCGACTCCGTCGCTCGGAGCGAAGTCCGATCCGCAGATGGTTTGATTCGTAAACTGAATTTTGACATCCATGCGCCTTCCTTTGTCGAAAATGCTGCTCAGGTCGCTGAATTCCTCCGGCGTCTTAAAAGATATTGGCATCCCGCAAATTCCATGGCCTGATCTCGGTGCAGCAAATGAACTACCCTCCCGAAACCGGTGGAATTAAGGCAGCTTCATCACCCGGACGAAAATCTTCGCCCGCGGCGAGATATTCGCAATTTTTCGCGATCCGGACCGAACCGCGCAGCGAAGCCAATGACGGAAAATCCGCCAACAGCCGTTCCCAAAAGACCGCCTGGCAAATTCCCTCTCCCTCACAAGTCACAGTGGCTTCAGCGCATCCCGCCGCCTGACGCGCGGACGCAAAAAAAAACACGCGAACCTCCCCCACCCGCTTATCCCCCAATTGCCGTCATGGGCCGCCCGGGCTGATAGCAGTTGCCGAACTCGTGATCCTCGGGCTTGGCCGCGATGGCCTCCCGCAGCACCTGATCCACCTCGCTTTCGCCGCGGCGGAGAGCGCCAAGCAAGTCCAGTTCGTTGTGACGGCCGAGGCACGGACGGATTTTCCCGTCGGCAGTCAGACGGATTTTGTTGCAGCCGGAACAAAAGTCGGACGTCGTCATTGCGCCGATGAAACCGACCGTCGCACCAGACTTTGAAAGCCGATAATAGCGGGCGGGCCCGTGACCGAGAGCTGGAGAGTCCATGGAGGAAAGCTCGTCCCGCTCAGCAAGCCGTAACATGGCTTCCTGAACAGAAAGAAAATTCTCTTCCGTCAGGACATCTGTGCGAGAAACCGGCATCAATTCGATAAAGCGGATCGGGAGCTCACGCTCTGCGGCAAAATGAATCAGGGACCAGATCTCCCCCTCATTGATCCCTCGCATCAGCACACAGTTCAACTTGATCCGCGGAATCCCGGCCGCAAGCGCCGCTTGAATCCCGGAATGAACAGCAGAAACCTCCCCACCGGTGATTTTGCGATAAAGTGCGGGATCAAGCGTGTCCAGGCTGATGTTGACCGAATCGACGCCCGCTTCGCGCAACGGCGTCGCCAGTGAGGTCAGACGCGTGCCGTTGGTGGATACACCAAGCGACCGAACCCCTGATTGCCTTGAGATTCCCCAGGCTATCTGAACCAAATCCTTCCGAATGCATGGCTCGCCACCTGTCAGTCGAAATTTTCGAAATCCAAGACGACAGGCCGCTTCCGCCACACGGATGATCTCGTCAGCGGTGAGGTGATCCGCTTTTTGCGCCCAGCCCTTATAGCCTTCGGGCATGCAGTATAGACAGCGCTCATTGCACCGGTCGGTCACCGAAATGCGCAGATAGTCAATCACGCGTCCAAAGCTGTCCATGATCCAAAACTATACCCCGCACTCGCCCGACTTCCAGCAAAGGCGCGTTCTCAACGGCACGAATATCGCCACTGCCATTTGGAGATTTCTTTCTGCATTTGCCCTGACCAGAAGCCGGCATCAATGATGCCGGCTACAGACCGCCGTGTTTCCAGATGGACAGGGCGAGCCGAAGGCACATGTACGTTCCCCAGACGAGCCCTGCCAAGCCAACAATTGAAACGCCGCCCAATTTGGGAGGGAGGCCCGACAGCACAAGAATGCTCGAGCAAATCAAGACAGATGCGGTGAGTATGGCGTTTGTCAGCCGGTTTGCGATCGAGTCGAGTGTCTTGCGCAGCGGCTCAAACCCTTCCGGGTCAATTTTGTGCTGGAGCGGAATATTGATCTTCCCGTGCTTGATCCGCTGATAGAGTTGGCGGAAGTCGTGCGGGAAATCTTCCAGAAAATCGAGACTCTCGCCGAACAGCTTTCGCGCGAGAGCCAAGATCCGCGAGGGATGGTATTTGCCTTCAATCTGCCTCATTGCATAGGGCTCGCCGAGCTTTATGAAGTTGAGGTCGGGATTGAGGGCACGCCCGATGGCTTCGACCTGCGTGAGTGCCTTGGCCCCAAGATAAAAGCTGCCCTTCATGCGAAGGCGGTTATTGCGCAGCATCTCAAGAAGCTTGTTCAGCACCTCGCCAAGCTTGATGTCGCGCAAGGGCTGATTGAGATGCTGCTCGCTAAAGGCCTCGACGTCAGAAAGCATCTTCCCAGGATTAGGGGCAAAGCCCTCTTCGCTCATCTCGAGAATCGAATCCATCACCTCCTGATGGTTTTTCTCGGCAAGCCCTGAGATAAGGTACGCGACGCTCGAACGAAACGGCGGCGAAAACGAGCCCATCATCCCATAGTCGAGGAGGCCCGTTACACCGCCGGGCAGAACCAGCATATTGCCCGGATGCGGGTCGCCGTGGAAAAAACCATGATCGAAAATCTGCTGGTAGATGAGTTCGGTGATACGCTCCGAGAGCTCCGCCGGATTGATTCCGGCCCGCTCCAGCGCAGGAACATCCATGATATCGTACCCGGAAATGAACTCCATCGTCAGCACCTGCGGTGCGGTCAACTCGCGGAAGACCCTCGGAACCTTGATCCATCGATTGTTGGCAAATTGCCCGCCGAACCGCTCGATGTTGGACGCCTCGTTATTGAAATCGAGTTCCTTGCGCAAGGTGGAGGAAAATTCCAGCACCACGCCGAGCGGATTAACTGCGGAGATTTCCGGAACATGCCTGTCCACGAACCGCGCGAGATCGAGCAGAACAGCGAGATCGAGCTCGATCACTTCCTGAATGTCCGGTCGTTGAACCTTGACTGCTACCCTTGTACCATCCGGTAACTGGGCGGCATGTACCTGCGCAATGGACGCGCTGCCCGCCGGTTTGTCGTCGAACTTCTTGAAAAGTTTGGAAACCGGTTTGCCCAATTCATCAGCGATGATTGATCTGACCTCCTTCGAAGGGAATGGCGACACCTCGGTCTGCAGCTTGCATAGCTCGACGTAATATTCGTCCGTGACGAGGTCGCGGCGCGAACTGACAATCTGGCCAAATTTAACAAAGGTTGGACCAAGTTCTTCGAGAGCAAGGCGCACTCTTTCAGGAAGCGGTTTCGACAGCAGTCCCTCCTCATGAAGGGTGATTGTGGCATCCTCGATGCCAAGAAAGCGCTGGAAAGCTACCAGCCGCAAAACATCGGCAAAGCCGTATTTCCAAAGAACGGCGACAATCTCGCGATAGCGCGGCAGATGCGAAGCGAACTCGACTGCGCTCTTTATCTGGTTTAAGATCACTCCCGGCAGCCTAGCTCCTCAAATTGCCACGCCAAGCTCATTGCAGGGCATCAACGATCAAACCCACCACAACGCCGTAAACGATGTGCGCGAAGAGCTGTGCGAGGCCGGTCATTGGTCCCCGCTCGTGATAGCGCGCAATCGGATGGTGCTCCATCACCGTAATGCACACCAGAAGCATCACAACAATGCCATGGAGGAATCCTGCCATCCCAAACGCCCACCACACAATGGGCATTTTCATGAGAAGCAAGAGTCCCCAGTAAATGTAGGCAAAAATGATTCCTGAAGTGAAATGGACTATGTACCCAATCGAAAACGCGTTCTCCGCTTTTCCCGTAATGAGTGCCCCAACCGCAGGAATTACATCGATTTTTCCAATACCGAGCCAGCGTGGCAAAAGGAGCAGCGCGCTCATGGCGGCAGTCCCAACAATTCCTCCAATCAATGGAGCCAACGCGGAAAGCACAATTTGAGCTTAGCTCCCGGGGCACCTTTCGGCAAGGCCTAGTTCTAAACTCCCGCCAGCGGCTTGTCGAACTTAGAGCGACTCTGTTTTTATGCTCAACTCTCGTGTGGCGAAGTGGCCGTGACTGACAAGCTTTCCACTCGGACTTCCAAGTCCGGTAGCCTGCTAGGGCCTGGGTCGCGTCACAAAAAACGACATGATGGCCCCAAAACCGCAAAGCGATCCGATCATTGCGACTGTTGGCCAAAGATCTGCCCGATTGTTGGTGAGTAAGAGGATACAAACTGAGGCAAGGACCACCAACGCTGCAATCGCGATATACGCGGTATTGGCATTGGGGCGGTTGACGGTTTCGCTCTCCGGAAAATCACGAATTGAAGGTGCCGACTGTTCCACACCCACACAGTATCTAGATTTGCGCGACGTCAAGGCGGATTTCGTCCTTCACCTGCGGCTCCCTGCTCAAGGAAGCGAACGCGCCGGTCGGCTCGCGGTAATCGAATCGTCAGTGTCAGCCCCCTGTTTTGCTGACTTTCGATGATGACCTCGCCACCGTGGGCTCGGACGATGCGGCGAACAATGAGCAACCCCAGACCCGAACCGACCGACTTCGTGGTGAAGTAAGGCTCAAATACGCGGCTGATATCTTCCGGGAGTATACCTCCGCCGGTATCGGAAAAGGAAATGTACTGATGAGTTTCATCGGCCCCTGAACGGATTCGCAGAATTCCGCCGCTTTTCATGGCTTGAAAAGCGTTACGAATGACATTGTAGAAGGCCTGTTTGATCTGGTCACGGTCCATCTCAATCGGAGCAAGGGATCTGTCGAGTTCCAGTTCGACCAGGATATCTCGATCCTTCAGTTCGGCATCGAGAAAGGCGACCGATTCCTCGATGACCACGTTGACGTCTTCCATTCGCGTGGCGAGCGGCTGCGGCCGAATGGCACGCAGAAATTGCGTAATGATATGATCAAGGCGGGCGACCTCCTGCCGCGCTATGTGAATCGATTCACTAAACTCTGAGCGGGTCTTGGCAGGCAGTTTCTTAATGCGTCGCTGCATCAACTGAAGATGAATGTCCAGCGAGTTGAGCGGATTTCCGATCTCATGGGCCACTCCAGCCGCAAGAAGAGTGAGCGCCGAAAAGCGCTCGCTCTCGATGGTCTCCTGCGTCACGCGGCGATTTTGGGTGATGTCGCGCAAGATGATCGCGCGTCCAACGAGTTCCTTGTGCGCGTCTTCGCTCATCAGCGGCACGATATAGAAATTCAGGAATCGGTTCTCCGGATAAAAGACCTCGAGATCGCGGCTGACAACCTCGCTTGGGCCCGAAGTTTGTCCTACGTCGAGTCCCCGCACGACCTCGCCGAGCGGTTTGCCGAGGCTGGCTTCCGCGTTGATTCCGAAGAACCCGCAGGCGGCGCGATTCAGGTAGATGATTCGCCCGGCCGGATCGGTGACGATCACTCCCTCGAGAATTGCGTTGAAGATCGTTTCAAGAAACCCCTTCTCGCGCGCAATCTCGACAAGATAGCTCTGAACGTCTCCGGGCTGCACGAGCCGGATGCGTTCAATGAGCTTCTCGAGAAATCCGCGCTTCATAAAAAGTCACGTGAAAATAAGCGGCGCGCTGCGTGATGAAAACTCCTCACTTATCGCGCTATCCACTGCACGGCCTGTTCGTCCGCTGCGAAACGTATGAACCCGCGGGCACCCGGCTTGCCGTTGCCGGACCCTCGGAAGCCGCCAAACGGCAGAGTGGATGGCGATAAGGTCGTGGGCAGATTCCAATAGAGGTTTCCCACTTCCAGATGGTCGCCGGCGGATCGAAAGGTGTTTTCTGACCTCGTAAAGATCGCTGCGGTAAGGCCGAAGGGTGTCGATTCGTGCCGCACGATGGCATCGCCGAAATCGCGAAAGGATTCAAAGGCAGCTACCGGACAAAACACTTCCTGCTCTCCGAGAGACGAGCCTTCTCGCGAATAGAGAATCGCAGGTTTGACATAGTAACCACGCTTTCCGGAAACCTCGGAGCAGATCTCTCCACGCAGGAGCCACTCGCCAGGGCGGTTCGCCAAGTCTCGGTAACGGTCAAGCGCAGATTCGCTTGCGAGCGGACCCAACGTGGTCGCTTCATCAGTCGGATCTCCAGGGAGGTAGCGGCGCAACGAATCAAGGAGTTTCCCGATGAACGGCTGCTCCACGTCGCGATGAACAAGGATGCGGCTCGTGGAATTGCAACGCTGACCCGTTGTCAGGCAAAGACCATCTGCGGTCGCGTCGGCGGCACGCTCGAGGTCGGCATCCGGAAAAACGATCAGAGCGTTTTTCCCGCCGAGCTCGAGCGCGAGTGATTTCGAATAATCCCCCGCCAACTCTTTGGCGAGGGCCATTCCAACTGGAATTGAACCTGTAAAGCAAACCGACCGGACGCCGGGATGAAGGCAGAGTGCTCGTCCCGTCGCGCCCCACCCTTGAACCAGTTCAAAGACGCCTTCCGGCAGGACAGCCTGCATTTCTGCCGCGTACGCAGCTCCAACATTCGCCGCGAGCGGAGACGGCTTGAAGATCACTGTATTACCAGCAAGGAGGTAAGCCACCGCCGCACCATGTCCGAGATGGATCGGAAAATTGAACGGAGCAATGACGGCCGCTGGTCCCCGTGCCCGCCGGCGCACCATCGCTGGATGCGGGCCGTCCGCGACAGATTGGTCCGCGAGAAATCGATCCGCATCGGAGAACGTCAATTCAAACTTTGCAATCACAGCACCAAGTTCAAGGCGGGCCTCTCGAAGAGGCTTCCCGACCTCCAAAGCAATCAGGCGCGCAAGATCCTCCTGCTTCGCCTTCAGGCGTTCCCGGCACAACGCGAGGGCTGCCTTCCGCTTCTCGAGGCTCAATTGTTGCCAGCCGGGAAACGCTCGCTTCGATCTTTCGACCGCCGCGGGCACGTCTCCCACCGAAGCTTCAGGCATTTCCACCGAAAGATCGCCGGGACTGCGTGTGCGCCAGACTGTGGGGTTGGAAGTCATGAGAGGCTTCTATCAGATACGCGGCAGGGGTCTGCAACCTGTGCTAAAATCAAAAGACCTTTTCGCTAGCAGACTGTCGGACCTATAAGTCCGTGGCGAATTTTCGCCGGGAATCCCGCCGCGCAGCGCAAGCCCCTTCGATCCGGCAGCTGTCGGACTAAAACGGTACTGCGTGCCGAAACGAAGGAGTTCCGCCGACGGCGGAATTTAAGCAGCCTGTCAGCCAGGGAAACTTCGTTTGTCAACCGCGATCTATTCATACAATGGGACTTCGATTTCAAGTCCGACAGGCTGCTAGGCCAGCAACTCCTCCAGTTCGTCCACTCGCCGTTTGAAAAGCTCAAGCGCGGCCTGAACGGGGGCCGGAGAGCTCATGCCCACCCCAGCCTCTGCGAGCGTCTCTATGGGAAATCGGCTGCCCCCACTTCGAAGGAAATTCAAGTATTTCGCAGGGCTGCCACTCTCAAGGACCTGGCTGGCCAGCGCCACCGCTGCGGAGATTCCGGTAGCGTATTTATAAACATAAAACGCGCTGTAGAAATGCGGAATCCGCAGCCCCTCGAGTTCCAGCTCCGGATCGATCACAAAATTGGGGCCAAAGTAGGCGTCCAGCAGCTCACGGTAAGTTTTCTTGAACCCCTCAAGCGTGAGCGGAGTGCCAGCTTCCTCGGCGGCGTGAATGGCTTTCTCGAATTCTGCAAACATGGTCTGCCGGTAAAGAGTGCCGCGCAGGTCGTCAATCTGGCGGTTGATGACATACGCCCGCATCCTGCGTTCACTCGTCGTCTTCAACAAATGCTCGGTCAGCAGGATCTCGTTGAATGTCGAGGCCACCTCCGCAAGGAAAATGGGATAATGGTAGTTCTGATAGCTTTGCGCTCGCTGCGAATACCAGGTGTGCATTGAATGACCGGCCTCGTGCGCAAGCGTATACACGTCGGAAAATACATCGGACTTATAATTCATCATGATGTATGGCGGGCTGCTATAGGTGCCGTAGCTGAATGCGCCGCTGCGCTTGCCCTTGTTTTCATAGCGGTCGCACCATCGGCCTCCGCGCAAGCCATTGCCGAGCGTGGACAGGTACTCGTCTCCGAGCGGAGTGAGCGCGCCGAGCACACTCTCCACCGCCTCGTCCCATTCTATGTCGGTTTGAATCTCGCCGGCCATCGGGACGAAAGTGTCGTACTGATGGATCTCCTGCAGGCCCAGAACGCGCTTACGCAAATCGAAATAACGATAGAGTGGCGAAAGACGGGCGCGGACCGTTGATATCAGGTTGTCATAGACACTTAGGGGCACATCGTCCAAAAAAAGCGCCGCCTCGATCGCCGAGGGATAGTTTCTTGCGCGGGCACCAAAAACATCGGCACGAATCGAGTTCCCGAGTGAGGACGCGAGCGTGAATTGATGATCCCTGAACTCTGCGTAGAACCTATGAAACGCTTCGCGCCTCACATTGGGATCCCGCTGCTGGAGAAACGAGGAGAAGGAACTCTGTGTGAGCTCCCGTTCCTTTCCCGACCCATCAACGACAAACCCAAAGCTCATGTCCACGTTTGTAAGCTGCGAAAAGGTTTCCTGATGCCCGCGCAGAGCGGAGGAGCCCAACGCGAGGAGACGCTCCTCACGGGCTGACAATGTGTGAGGCTTGAGCCGGCGAAGCTTCTTGAGAGGAACCACCCACTCGACAAGCGCCTCGTCAGCGAGATAACGGTCGAAGGTCTCGTCGGCAATCGCCTGGATCTCAGGAAAGAGGAAAGAAAACGCTTCACCGATCCGGACGCGGAGGCTGTCGAGGCGGGCCTCGCGGGAAAGCGACGCATCGTTCGAAGCGTCCTCGGCGACGCGAAGAGAGGCATACTGGCTTAGCCGTTCGATGCGTATATCGACACTCTTCTCGAACTCCAGCGCATCCCGTAGCGTCGAAGGACTCTCTCCCACCCTCCCGCGAAAATCGGAAATCTTTCCATAGTCCGCCTGCAACTGCTTGAAGTCCCGCTCCCACGCCTCGTCGCTGGGATAAAGCGGTGTCAAATCCCAAGTATCACCGAGAAGAACCTCGGGGCGGAGTGGAACCCTGCGGGCGGCAACTTCGGTTTCTATGTTGTGGTTCAACGGCATGTCCCCAGCATAATATGAAGATGATAAAGGCAAGCAACATCTCCGCCAGCAGCCCGTCGGGCATGGAAGGCAAATCGCATTTCTCTCGCTCAATTCTTGCCCGCGAGTTCGTGCCGAAATCCAAAAAGCCGGCGTTCTTTGATTATCTTCGCGACCTCGGGCGAAACCGTTTGTTCCCAGCCCGCAGCGCCGGCACGGATTTTGGCGAGAACTTCCGACGACTTGATAGGCAGATAGCTCGGATTGTGACCTTCCACGGTCTCGATGAAGCCGTTTTCAAGCAGGTGCGTGTAGAGGTGCGCCAGGTTTGGCGCAACCTCGAAATTCTGGGCGGTCACAAGATCGCCGTTGGGATTCAGAAAAGGATATACGTAAAGCTTAACCCCTGTCTTGAAGAGCCGCCCAAGGGCCTCGAGAATCCCGCCTTCGAGATCCCGATAGTATTCCTCCTCCAAGATTTCGGCCATCGCCGGAATTCCAAGAGGCAGGCCGATCATGCGATCGGTGTAGCGTGTCAGGTAATTGACGAGGCGGTAATAGG
>JAXIPG010000172.1:0-6461 GCA_045403045.1 Terrimicrobiaceae bacterium | reverse complement strand
CTCATTCTCACACTTGACCTTGGAGTTTGCCTCCGGGCAGATTGTACTCGGAATGAATGCTAGAGACCCCTTCTCTGCCATAAACGTTCGGATAACTCCGGGTCTGGCATGATATCCGAAAATCACAGAATCACTTGTTAGCCGTTGCTCGCGCTGTGTCCTGAAAACCAAACCGTAAGCCTCAATAACCATGACAACCGAGACCTCGACCATTCCGCCCGATGACCTTCAACGAAATCTGACGCTTGCGCGACCGAACGAAGACCAAAAACTGCCTCACATTGGATTATCGGGAGACACCTACACGATCCTTCTGACGGGCGAGGACACCGCCGGTCGCTACTGCCTCATCGACATGCTTGTCCCGCCCGGCGGCGGCCCTCCTCCCCATCGCCACGATTTCGAGGAGATGTTTGCCATTCTCGAGGGCGAGATAGAGGTCACCTTCCGCGGCGCCAAGTCAGTCGTGCGAGCGGGCGAGACGGCCAACATTCCGGCCAACGCGCCGCACCAGTTTCGCAACTCCTCCGAGCGATCGGCACGGCTACTGTGCATGTGTTCGCCAGCCGGGCAGGAAGAATTTTTCATGGCCGTTGGCTTCCCCGTCGCGAGCCGGACGGCTCTGCCCCCAAAGCTCGACGAGCCCACCCAAGCGGCGCTCAAAGCAAAAGCTGAAGCACTCGCTTCACAAAGCTTCAAATCACGCTATATCGTAAAGCAAAGGCTGAACCGAAATATCGGTTCTGGAGCCTGTATGGGGAGGTGCAACGAAAGGACGTCCTGGAAGCCGCCTTGGAGGCGGTGAGCGAGAACGGCGGGGCACCCGGAGTGGACGGGGAAAACGTGGAGTCCATTTCGAAGACAGCCGAAGGCCAAGAAAAGTGGTGGACCGTCTGATCCAGCAGGCGATGCATCAAGTGATGAGCCCGGTCTGGGAACCGGACTTCTCCAACCATAGTTACGGGTTTCGGCCCAGACGAGGAGCGCATCAGGCGGTGGAAGCCGCCAGGGCTCACGTCGAGTCGGGACGCCGCTGGGTGGTCGATATCGACCTGGAGAAGTTTTTCGACAGGGTCAACCACGACGTGCTAATGGCGCGGGTTGCGCGCAGGATCAAGGACAAGCGGATGCTTAGATTGATCCGGCGATATCTGCAAAGCGGGATCATGGAAGGAGGACTCGCGCAGCCGCGGGAGGAAGGCACGCCGCAAGGCGGGGTGATCACGCCCCAGACACACTTGGTAAATTCGAGTTTTCGGTCCGGTTGGCCTTGGTGCGACGGAATTGGCATCTGGGTTCTTGACGCCACGCCATAAAAAGTAGTATTGATGTGTCACATTGAATCGAGCTTCCGCGGCCCAGCACTCTCGGCGTGTGAACCAAGCCCTCAAATTTCTGCAGCAAGATCTGCCTCCGGCGGAGGCGGTCCGGCGGCTTGTTCGCACGCATGGGGTTTCGAAGCGTCAAGCGCATCGGTATATCCAGCTCGCCCAGCAAGCCACGGCGCCTATGCCGATTCCGGAGGAGAAGGCGGTGTTCACGGTGAAGCTGCCCCGCAGCTTGATCGGGCAGGTGCGTCGGAGCGCCCGGCAAAGCGGAGTGGCCATCAGCGACTGGGTCGCAAGAGCCTTACAGCGCTCGCTACCAGCCGACTCTGCCCATGGGTGAAGCTGCGGCCCAGACGAGATACCAAGTGCGGCTGGAAGCCGTGCGGGACCGTCTGGCGCCGGAAAAAATCGCTAACGCATACCGAGTTCTGGTGCCCTCGGCGCGAATGTTTCCTGCTGATTTAATCCCACAATCGCTTGAGACGTTTTTGGGACGCCTGAAACAGTCGGCCCGAAACCTCAGTGTCGCCGACAAACAAAAAATCATCCGCCTATTGGTCAAAGAAATCATTGTAGAAAAAGACACCATTATCGCGCGCCATGCATCCCAGTGACCAGCCACGCCGGACCGGAAAACGAACAACTCAATGGACAAGCCGAGCAATCAAGTTATCAAGTGTGTACGAGGCGTGATTTCCCCGTTGCTCAGCAACATCCTGCTGGACGATCTCGACAAGGAACTGGAAAAGCGGAGCCATTGCTTCTGCCGGTATGCCGACGACTGTAACATTTACGTGAGAACTCGGCAGAGCGGTGAACGGGTGATGGCCTCGCTCAAGCGGTATCTGGAAAAGAAACTGCGGCTTAAGGTCAATGAGGCCAAGAGCCGTGTGGATCGTCCGTGGAACTGCAAGTTTCTTGGCTACGGCATGACGGTGCAACGCAGGCCGCGCTTGCAAGCAGCGGTCCAATCGGTGGAGCGCTTTAAAGTAAAAGCCCGGCAGCTCTTCCGGCAGGGGCGGGGCCGCAACTTGGGCCCAGTAAAAACATTCGTGTCACCAGGGGCAAAGTAGCACTGAGGAGTTTGGAACGCTCAAACGTCACGCTGTGCTAGCCGATGTGCTAGCCTGGATCTGATACTTTGGCGTATTGACATTGGGCACGGTAAAGTTCCGCAAAGTGTGTGCGACTCGTGACCAGGTGGAGTTGCCTTGGTTTCAGGGCGTTTCTTCACCTCAGCGCGCCTTTGAGCGCTGCTTCCCTCTTCCAGCAATTCTGCGAAATGCTATCCTGCGGCGACCTCATTTGCTGACAACGACCATCTTACCTCTCATGAATAGGAGCGATCGATCGCATGAAACGCGAGTGGACCGACTTGGAGTTTGCCGACTGGACCCTTCTGCCTTCCGAGGCGGCGCTGTTGGCCAATAAGACCGGTCCCACTCGCCTCGGCTTCGCCGTGTTGCTGAAATTCTTTCAGTATGCCGCCCGCTTTCCCCTCTCGATGCAGGAGGTGCCGACGACTGCCGTCGCCTACATCGCCAGGCAGGTAGGCGTCCCGGCAGAGGAGTTCTCACGCTATGACTGGGAAGGGCGCGCCGTAAAGTACCACCGCGCACAGATCCGTGTCTTCCTCGGCTTTCGAGAGCCGACGGTGCAAAATGCCGAGGAGTTGGCCGTCTGGTTGTCTGAGCACGTCCTGCCGCACGGCCATCCTGATGAGCACGTCGATGCGGCGGCCTATCAACGCTTACGTGATCTGGGAATCGAGCCGCCGACACCGGATCGCTTAGACCGCTTTCTCGCATCGGCAGCCACTGCGTTCGAGGAACGCTTTTGCACCGAGACGGTAGGCCGGTTGCCACCGGCGACATTAGGACGGCTGGAAGCCTTGCTCAGTGCGGCGACAGAAGGTGGCGAAACAGCGGAGCCGGAGCACTCGCCCCTTCAGCAACTGAAAATGGATCCGGGGCGGGTGAGCCTCGACAACGCGCTCGAGGAGATTTGCAAGCTGCGACAGCTCCGAGAGCTCAATCTGCCACAGGACCTCTTCCGTCACGTTGCTCCGCGATTGTTGCAGCGGTATCGGCAACGCGCTGCCGTGGAGAACGCTTACGAGATCCGCCGCCATCCCGCGTCATTGCGTTACAGCCTGATCGCTGCTTACTGCTGGATGCGGGCACAGGAGATCACCGATGACTTGATCGAGCTGCTGATCCAGATCATCCACCGCATCGGCACGACGGCCGAGCGGCGCGTCGAACGCGAACTGATTGGCGCGTTGAAACGAGTGGCCGGTAAAAACACCTTATTGTGTCGTCTGGCCGAGACGGCACTCGCTAACCCCGATGGGATCATCCGCGAAGTGCTTTTTCCTGTGGTCGATGAGCAGACCCTCGCCGACTTGGTGAAGGAGCTTAAGAGCACCGGCCCGGCCTATCGCCAGCATGTTTCCACGGTGATGCGCGCCTCCTACAGCCATCACTACAGACGGGCGATCCCGGCCTTGTTGCAGGCGCTGGAGTTTCGTTCCAACAACCAGAGGCACCAACCCGTGATCCGTGCCCTCGACGTCATTAAACAAACCGTGGAGCACGCCCCGAGGTTTTATGACCCGGAAGAGGTCCCCCTGGAGGGAGTCGTGAGCAGCGGGTGGCGCGAGCTCATTCTCATGCCGGATAAGCAAGGGCATTTGCGCGTGGATCGGCTCAAATACGAGCTCTGCGTGCTGCAAGTCTTGCGCGAGCGCCTACGCTGTAAAGAGATCTGGGTGGTCGGCGCCAACCGCTATCGCAACCCGGACGAGGATTTACCTACAGATTTTGAGGTCCAGCGTGAGCAATACTACGCCGCGCTTAACCTCCCGCTAGAGGTCGAGAACTTCCTTGGCGGCGTGCAACGGGAAATGAGCGAAGCGCTCACCCTGCTGGATCGCAGCCTGCCGAAAAATCCACACGTCAAGATCCTGCAAAAGCGTCACGGCTGGATCGCGCTCTCGCCGCTGAACGCGCAGCCTGAACCGGTCAATATATCGGAGCTTAAAAGCGAGATCCTCAAGCGCTGGCCGATGACCAGTCTGCTCAACATGCTCAAAGAAACCGATTTACGTACCGACTTCAGCAAGGCATTCAAGAGCGCAACCGGACGCGAGTCTCTGGATCCGACGACGTTGCAGAAGCGCCTCTTACTGTGCTTGTACGGGCTGGGCACGAACACCGGACTCAAGCGCGTCAGCAGCGGCGCGGGGGCCGAAAGCTACCCCGATTTGGTCTATGTGCGCCGACGTTTCATCCGCAAGGAGCCGTTCCGCGAAGCCATTGCCAAAGTTGTCAATGGGGTGTTTCGGATCCGCTTGCCTCATATCTGGGGCGAGGCGACGACGGCCTGCGCTTCGGACTCCAAAAAGTTCGGCGCCTGGGATCAAAACCTTATGACGGAGTGGCACGTGCGCTACGGCGGTAAAGGCATCATGATTTACTGGCATGTTGAGAAGCACGCGGCCTGCATCTACTCCCAGTTGAAAACCTGTTCCTCGTCCGAAGTCGCGGCCATGATCGAAGGCTTACTACGCCATGATACAGAGATGGAGGTCGAGAAAAACTACGTCGATTCGCACGGACAAAGCGAGGTGGCTTTCGCCTTTTGCCGCCTGCTCGGCTTTCAGCTTTTGCCAAGGCTCAAAGCTATCCATGCCCAGAAGCTATATCGCGCCGAGGCCGGCCAGCCTGAAGCATATCCCAACCTCCAAGCCGTGTTGACACGCCCCATCGATTGGCAACTGATCCAGCAGCAATACGATCAGATGATCAAGTATGCCACCGCCTTACGCTTGGGCACGGCGGAGACCGAGGCGATTTTGAAACGCTTCACCCGCAACAACCTCAAACATCCCACTTACCTAGCTCTTGCGGAGTTGGGCAAGGCGATCAAAACGATCTTTCTGTGTCGGTACCTACACTCCGAAGCGCTGCGGCGCGAAATCCAAGAAGGTCTCAACGTCATCGAGAACTGGAACGGGGCCAACAGCTTCATCCTCTACGGCAAAGGCGGTGAGATCGCTACCAACGACCTGGAGAACCAGGAGCTCACCATGCTGGCGCTCCACCTGCTGCAGATCTGCCTTGTCTACATCAACACCCTGATGATCCAGCGTGTTCTCACCGAGCCCGATTGGACGCAACGCATGCTGCCAGATGATCTACGTGCACTGACACCACTCATCTACGCTCACGTGACTCCCTACGGGACTTTTCGGCTCGACATGAGCCAACGGTTGGCCATCGAACAAGATGCCGTTGCTGCCTGACTTCCACGTTCAGCGCTACTTTGCCCCTGGTGACACGAATGTTTTTACTGGGCCAATATGGATTGAGCCAGGTGCAGGCGGAAAAGATCCGAAAGTATGTACGGTCGAAAGGAGCTACCTTCGTGCGGGAAAAAATGGCGGTTGTGGATCGGGAGCCACGACCGAACGTCGCTCGAACACTCCTCGCCGCGCTACGCGACGATTGGCAGCTACCGGTGAAATCGGGGAGCAGCAAGCCGAAGGCGGAGCAACCTCTCCCCATCAACGAAGAAATACGCAGCAAACAAGCGGCGGAATTCGCAAAGTTTAAAGAGTCTCTCCGCGTAGGCTGAAGTGCCGCTGTTCACTCCCCTGCCCCTGCTTACCTCACGCTGACAGAGGCCGCAACGAGGCGTGGCTGGCGATAATCCGCGGCGCCTCGCAACGGAGCGACCGGTACGAAGCGCAGCGAGCGGCTCTTCCCTGGCAAATACCCTATTATCCTGTTGTCGTTAGTAGCCTAATAGGTTATATAGGACCGATGAACATCGCTCTCATTGCGAAAAAAGGTGGCGTTGGGAAAACCACTCTTTGCCTTCTCCTGCATGAAGCCATTCGCCAAACCGGTCAAACCGTGGCCGTTCGCGATTACGACGCTCAAGGCTCCGCTTCAAAGGCACTAACGCGGATTCAAGGCACAAGAGAAGTGCCGGGGCAGAGCTATCAAGTTCTCCTCATCGACACCCCTCCGTCTCTGACCCTGCCTGCCACGGCCGCCGCGGTCGCCAGCGCTGACATTATTCTCATCCCAACAAGCCCGTCTCCCGTAGACGTATGGGAAGCAGATG
>JAXIPG010000073.1:0-5087 GCA_045403045.1 Terrimicrobiaceae bacterium | reverse complement strand
GCGCTCTTGGGCGGGGGGATGAAGGCTTGGTTCGAGGATGCGCACTTGATCGTCATCGACAAACCAGCCGATCTCCTGAGCATCGCCAGTCCGAACGAACAGGAGAAGACTGCCTATTTCCAACTCACCGACTACCTGCGCCAAGGCCGTCCCCAGGGACGTGAGCGTGCGTGGATTGTGCACCGCCTGGACAAGGAAACCTCGGGCCTGATGGTCTTCGCCAAAACTCCGGAGGCCCGAGAACAACTCCAAACCGGATGGGACCAGGCTGAAAAACGCTACGAGGCCGTGATCGAGGGACATCTTCCAGCTAAGGAAGGCGTGTTTGAGTGCGACCTCGATGAGCGGAGCCGGTTCAAGGTCTACGTGGCCTCTCAAAGCGAACACACCCGTCATGCGGTCACCCACTATCGGGTCCTGGCAGAGAAAGACCCCCGGTCGCTGGTCGAGCTCAGGTTGGAAACCGGTCGCCGCCATCAAATCCGGGTTCAGCTGGCCAATGCCGGCTGCCCGATCATTGGGGATGAAAAATACGGTGCGAAATCCAACCCCGCCAAGCGGCTTGGACTTCACGCAACTTTCCTGCGATTTCAGCATCCCAAGACCGGCGAAGACATGCGCTTCACTTCGCCGCTGCCAAAGGCGCTCCTGATGCAGTGCTCGTGAAATTCGGCTGCAAAACCCCTTTGGCCATTGATCCAAGACGCCGCTGGGAGATATTCAAAGATCAAGTCCTTTTCTCTCCGCATCCCGGACCTCGTCGTCATTGGCTATGAGAGCAAATGCGGAACTTTCTTTCGGTTTTCGCTGAAATCGGCGGACTCAGGCGTTGGAATTTGGGATGACGTCCACGCCGCGCAGTCCAAAAAGTGGCGCGGCGTTGAGAAAGTGGCGGTCGTTGGAGTAGGTTTCCGTGAAACCGTGAACAGCCGCGCAAGCAAGGTGAAGGGCGTCTGCGGCGCGGAGAAAAGTGGCTGGGGGTGCGGTGGCGTATACGGCCTCGACGCGTTTCATCACAGCTTCGCTTAACGGCAGGAGGGACACGAGCTCGGACTCTCTATCCTTTAAGAATTGTCGGGCAATGACCCTCAGCAGTTCCGGGGTGGCCGCACCTTCCCGCCTTTTGCGAAGAAGGATGGCGAAAAACTCAGCGCGTGCATGCCATGCACTCGCCACGGATTCCGCATTCGCTAGCAATTCCTTCACCGCGTGATGGCCGGGTTCCGCAGAGTAGATGCGAAATAAATAGCTGGTATCAAAGTAGAGCGTCTTCACGGGAGGAGCGGTCTTCGGAGACGACCTGGGTGGAATCCGAGCCTCCGGCCAGGGCGCCTGCCTTCATCAAGGCCTCATACTCCGGCAACAGCTTGCGCCGGGCAAAGAAGCCGGCTCCTGAAGAAGACTGGTCAGCAGCCTGGGGCGGATCAATTTCACGTGCCAAGGCATCGACTACCAACGCCCTCAAGCTGGTTCCCCGCTCAAACGCACGAATCTTCGCCTTTCGATACAGCGACTCAGGAATGTCGATCGTCGTTTTCACGCCTGAAAGCATAAAGTAAATATGGTTCTACGTCAATATGGATTTCCGTTACGAATGGATTCAGGGCGGAACCCCTCCAACTCTGCTTTCACTTTGCTCTCCAGGCTACCTTTCAGAACAACTCTCTCAAATGGACGAGACACCCGGGAGTCTGAAGAAATTCAAAGCAAGGTACCGAAATTTTGAGAGTAGCCAAAGGGTAGGATATTTGGTCTTGTTATTGCGTTTGTCGTAGTTGTTGCGCTGGGATCGAAGGGCCGGGTTCGGTCCGGGGCCTTTTATAACGCGCCAAACTTCCCGCTTCGACAACTCTCTGTTAGCGGTCAAGCACTGTGGCTCGTTCTCCCAATCGTCCGGCACTGACCGGTCTTCTCTACGCTCTTCTCGCTTACGCGAGTTGGGGACTTTTGCCGTTGTATTGGAAACCCTTCGGGAGTGTGTCGCCGTTGGAAATCGTAAGTCATCGGGTGATTTGGTCGCTGATTCTTTTGGCAATTCTTGCGGTCATGCTTCGGCAAGTGGACGAAATGCGCGCCGTCTTGCGGAACGGTAAACGCCTCGCGGTGCTTGTTGTCACGGCAAGCCTTCTTAGCGTAAACTGGGGTCTTTTTATCTACGGGGTTGTTTCGGGTCAGGTCGTTCAGACGAGTCTCGGCTATTTTCTTAATCCGCTTGTAAGCATCCTTCTGGCCTTTCTGTTTTTAAGGGAGCGGTTGAACCTTGTGCAAATGTTGGCCGTGTTTCTCGCTGCCTGCGGCGTGGCGCTCTTTGCCTGGCATTTGGGACGGCTGCCTTGGATCGCCCTCGGACTCGCCTTCTCCTTCGGCCTGTACGGACTTTTGAGAAAGATCGTCGCCGTAACGCCGCTCATCGGGCTGCTGGTAGAGACGGCGCTCATGACCCCGCCGGCCCTCGCGATAATTTGGAGTCTGTCGAGTCAGGGGCGGGCAGGTTTTGGAAGTTCGGCGCACCTCACACTCCTCTTCCTTGGCGCCGGAGTGGTGACGACGCTGCCTTTGCTCTGGTTCAATAGCGCGACCAAGCTTCTGCGGCTTTCCACCATGGGATTCCTGCAATACCTGGCGCCCACCTTGCAGTTGCTCGTTGGGGTGATCGTTTTCAAGGAAGCCTTCACGAGCCGGGAGGCCATATCTTTCGTTCTGATTTGGACTGCCATCGCAGTTTATCTCTACTCGCTCCTGCGGTCCCGCCAGTATGCGATTCCGATGCCTGATCCGGATTGATCTAGCAGGATGTCGGTCGTGCGGCGCGCGCTACGCGCAGGATTTCTTGAAGGCAATTCGATGCGGACTTCCAAATCCGACAGACTGCTGCCGAGAAACGAATTGCGGATCGCGACCGTCCTGATACACAAATTGCGTCTGCTTCCCGGCATAACAATTAGGAGGCATATCACCGCTCCAGCGCTTGCTGCGCACTGAATGAAGACCCGCTCTACTGCATTCGACGCGAAGCCGCTCTTTCGTCCAAGGCTGCTCGAGATTTTCAGCCGGCCTTATGGACGGAGCGATCTGCTTGCGGATGTCATGGCAGGCATCACCGTCGGTCTCATAGCCCTTCCTTTGGCTCTCGCACTCGGAATCGCCAGCATCCCTGCCGGCGCGCAAACGTCTTACCCACCTCCAGCGATCGGATTATTCACCGCGATTTTTGCCGGTCTGTTGATTTCCAGCCTTGGGGGAAGCCGCGTGCAGATCGGCGGGCCGACTGCGGCGTTCATCCCGATTGTTCTATTGATCATTGAGAAATACGGATACTCCGGACTCGTCTTGGCCACGCTGATGGCCGGAGGGATCCTTGTCATCATGGGGGTGGCGCGCATGGGAAACCTCATCAAGTTCATTCCCTGGCCGGTCACGAGCGGCTTCACCACTGGCATAGCAGTTTCCATCATGGCGACGCAGGCGGCGGATTTTCTTGGCATCCGTGCCGAAACGCCGGCGCCCCGCGAGTTTTTGCACAAGCTGCAGTGGATCTGGGAAAACCTCTCGCATTGCCATCTCCCATCGATGGCACTGGCTTTCGCTTGCGTCCTGCTCATCGGCCTCTGGCCAAGGCTCGGCATGAAACGCATTCCCGGTTCCATCGTGGCGATGCTGGCGACGGCGGCGGCCGTGGCGGTTTTTGGCTTGGAACAAAAACTGGGCCTTGAGACCATCGGCTCGAAGTTTGGACCCGGCGCCATCCCGCTCGGGTTGCCGCCATTTCAATGGCCGGATATCAGCCTCGAACGCATCAGGTCCCTCATTGAACCGGCGGTGACGATCGCCGTGCTTGGCGCCATCGAGTCACTGCTTTCCGCAGTGGTGGCCGATGGGCTGTCTGGCGAACGGCACGACAGCAACACGGAACTCATCGCGCAGGGCATCGCAAATATCGTATGCCCGTTCTTTGGAGGGCTTCCGGCCACTGGAGCCATCGCCCGGACATCCGCCAATGTCAATAACGGCGGACGAACACCGGTCGCCGGGATTACCCACAGCCTCACGCTTCTGCTTGTGGTACTGGTTTTCGCCCGCCATGCCATTTACATTCCGGTTGCGGCGATGTCTGCCGTGCTCGTGATGGTGGCGTTTCGCATGGGCGAATGGCACGAATTCACGCGTCTTCGCCTCATGCCGCTCAGTGATGCCGCGGTACTCGTGACGACCTTTGCCCTCACAGTCATTTTCGACCTCGTCGTGGCTGTCGAAGTGGGCATGGTGCTTGCCGCAGTTCTGTTCATCCACCGCGTTTCAGAGACGACGGAGGTCTCCCTGGTAACGGACGAAGACGTTCTCGAATCCCCCGAGCAAATCGCCCAAGGAAAGACCATTCCAAAAGGTGTCCTTGTCTATCGGATCTTTGGCCCATTCCTCTTTGGCGCGGCGGAAAAGATGGAGGATGCCATGCAACGGATTGGCAAGCTGCCGCGCGTGCTCATTCTGCGACTGCATCTGGTGAGTGCGATGGATGCCACCGCCCTGAACGCTCTCGAGAGCATCGTCGAGCGCATGCAACATCGCCGAGGCATTGTGATTTTGAGCGGATTGCACCGCCAACCGCTCGACATGCTCCGCAAAGCCGGTTTTGTCGAGGTGGTCGGACGCAAGAATTTTTGCGCCACCTTCGATGATGCCCTGGTACGCGCGAACCACGTGCTGGCCGGAAGCGGCGGATCATAGCAGTTTGCTGGACTTGCAAAGAATGCCGGACGAAAATTCGGTTGCGGTTTGAAAAAATGAAAGCGCCTTCCCGGCAAACTGCTTGACTGCCACTTGTGCCGAAAGGTGGGACAGAATTATCGGCAATCGGCAAATGCCGAAGAGAATCCCGAAAGGAATCGAGGAGACCGGCATCATCGATGCCGGTTACAAGCTGGGGTCGGTGACCCCGGATTTGGGCGTCTGGTGGTTCGTAACGCCGTCGAGAAACAGGCCGCAGAAGCTTAGCGAGATCTCTTTCGGATCGCCCTTCAACGCATGCCTCGGGAAAAGCTCATTGGTCAGGAAGTAGCTCCGCAACATCCCTGTGAATGCCCGGGCCG
>JAXIPG010000181.1:0-6300 GCA_045403045.1 Terrimicrobiaceae bacterium | reverse complement strand
GCGGAGATCGAAGCTCCGCAGGCCATCGCCGGAGGCATCGCCGAAGCGCTCATCGCAACGGCAAGCGGTCTGGCCGTTGCCATCCTTGCGCTGTTGCCCTTCAACTACCTGAACGCGCAGTTGGAGGAGGCCCGCAACGACATCCAGGACGCGGCGACTCATTTGGAGCTTCACCTCACTCATCGAGGGGCGGGCCACGCCCTCCAGGACGAAGAACTCGCTGAGACATGAACATTCCGTCGCCCAGGGGCGCACGCAAAGCGCGAATCGAGATCATCCCGCTGATCGATATCATTTTCTTTCTTCTCGCGACCTTCGTCATGATGTCTCTGTCCATGATCAAGAATCGGGGCATTCCGGTGAACCTCCCCGTCGCGTCCTCCGGCACCGCACAGGAGCGCAAGGACCATGCGGCGATTACCGTGACGGCGGAAGGCGATCTGTATTTCAACAAGGATGCCATGAGCCTGGAAGGAATCATCGAGCGGCTCAGGGCCCTGAAAGACACGAACACCGACCCGCGGGTCTTCATCCACGGCGATGCGAAAGCAGAGTTTGGGATGGCTGTTGCCGTGCTCGACGAGATCCGCAAACTCGGCATCACAAAGGTCGCGATCGAAACAAAGAGTCGGTGAACATCCTCGCGGAGCCGTCAGCGTCCGGGCAGGGCAGGGGAGTGGAGAGGCCCCCAATTGGAGCTTCTGGCGGAGGGTATGCCGTCAGCGCACTCCTTGCGATCGGAATTCATGCCGGTGTTTTGTTTGGCTGGCCTAAAGGTCTTCTTTTGGAGCCTGCGGAATACGGGGTGGTCATTGGTGAATCGGCTATCGAAGTGGCGCTCATAGCGGCACCGCTCTCGGAAGACGAACCGGCCGAATCGCACGAGCCGATCCAATCGCATGAACCGATGGATGAGGTTGAGGAAGAGTCAGATCCCGAGCAGGTTCCTGCGCCGCTAGCGCCGCAGACACCGCAGCCGCCTGAAGCCGTGCAGGAAATGCCCAAACCGGAGCAGAAGCAGGAAGCCAAGCCCCAGCCGATACCGAGCAGTTCCTCCGCGATGCCGAGCCCCAAACGGCAAACGGCGCCGCTCGCGCGCAAAGACGTATCGTCTGCGGGCAGAAATCCCGCGAGGTCCGGGAACCATTCCTCATCGGTGAACGCCACCTCGGGGAGCCTCACGACCAAGCCAGCGTATCTTCATAACCCGCATCCGCCCTATCCGGAGCTTTCGCGCAAGGCGGGCCACACCGGCGTTGTTATCCTGCGGGTTTCAGTTAGCGAGAGCGGAAGGGTTGCTGAAGTGAGCTTGATCAAGTCCTCCGGCTATTCGCTTCTGGACGACCGCGCTCGGACGACCGTCCAACGTTGGATCTTTAGGCCTGCTCGGCGGGATGGCAGGCCCGTTGCGACACAAGTGGACGTTCCGGTTCGCTTCAGCCTGGATCGCTGAAGACGTTTCCATCACGCTTCGAGCGCAGTGCCCGGAATGCGCGGCGCGACCTGCCGCCTGACCCATTCTCCTGCGAGATCAAGGAGCGTGACCAGTCCAAGGATGAAGATCAGCACCGCGGCAAAGCGGTCCCACTGATAGTATTCCTGATAGATATGTAGCAGGACGCCTACACCTCCCGCGCCCACATACCCTACGATCGAGGCCGAACGGATGTTGTATTCCAGCATCCATAGCGAATAGCTCCACACCAGCGGACGCGCATTTGGCCAGAGACCGTGCTGAAAGGCCTGAATGCGTCCCGCGCCGATGGCGCGCAATCCGCGCGCCACTTCAAGATCGACCGATTCGAACGCATCGCTGAAAAACTTCCCCAGGTAGCCCAGGCTGTAGAAAGTGAGGCCGACTACACCGGCCAGCGGATGCGGTCCGACGACGGCCACGGCTATCAGCGCCCAAATCAGGCTCGGAATGGTGCGAATGCAATTCATTACCATTCGTGCAATCGCCACCAGCCAGCGAGGCGACAACGTTTGCGCTCCAGCTGCGGCAAGCGGAAACGCCAGGACTACCGAGAAAAAGGTTGCCATCACGGCGATCTGTACTGTTTCGGCCAGGGCTCCGAGAATCTGGCCGGCGACGGAAAAATCCGGTGGGAAAAAGCGCTTCAGAAACCGGATCAGGTTTGCGGCATGATCCAGTTCGCGTCCCGAGCCGCGCATTGCGGGAAGCGAAGCCACAATCGCGATGAGGAACACGAAGAGCGAAACGGTTGTGACGTTTAGCCGTTGATGCCAGCCAAGCCGCGGCGCGCTTTCCGGCTTTGTGCCCGCACGGCTTTCACCATCCGGTCGAGGTAACGTCATTCTCACGTTCCAAGGCGCGAACAGTCCATCGTTCCGGCTGATCGGGGTTCAAGTTGATGACAACATCGGCGAAGCGTTCCACGAGATTTGGATCATGCAGCACGCATACAACCGTGCGAGATTGTTGGCGGGCTTGCTGCCGCAGAATTTCCAAGACGCGGCACGTGAGATCCGGATCCAGGTTGGACACCGGTTCGTCGGCGAGAAACATTTCGGGCTCCTGGAACAGAGCTCGCGCGAGAGCCGCCCGTTGCTGCTCGCCGCCGGATACCTCTGCTGCGCGACGGTAAACGTGCGAGGCGAGACCTAGATTGTTGAGAATCGCAAAGGCTTCGGCCAGGTCCGTGCGCGGAAAGCCGGCAATGGTGCGCCACCATGGGTACCTGCCAAGGCGTCCGCAAAGCACGTTGTGAAGCAGCGTTCCGTTCCCGATGAGAAGGAAATTCTGAAAGATAATGCCCAGACGCTTGCGAAAGGCGGGCGGGGAGTGGCGGCAGCCTTGCGCGCATTGGAAGACAACCTCTCCCTCCGAAGGCGCCAAACTACCCGCCAGACATCCCAGGAGGCTGGTCTTGCCGGCTCCGGATGGCCCTACAACTGCAATGAACCTCCCTCGCGGGATCTCGACGTCCATCCCGCGAAAAAGCCATCGATCCCGCCTCTTCAGTCCCACTCCGCGAAGCGTTACCTGTTCAGCTTGGTAGGTCATTCACTTCCGCGCCTGGCAAGCGCAATCGATTCCTTCAGTGAGCTGAGATGGGCAGCCGCATCAACCTCTACAAGCCGGGAGGTAAATACGCGATCGCGAAGTTCGGGATTTCCTTTGTCCATTGCAAGCAGGGCATCGCGCAAAGCCACGCTGTCCGCATCTGAGATCCCGGAGCGGATGGCGATGACGTGTGTCGGCACGGGACCCTGCTCTGCCAGCCGTCGCAGCCTTTGGCGTTGCTCCGCCGTCAAGTGCTTGTCCTTGTCGAGGACATAATAGCTGACCGCAGCAGCTTCGGCGTCGCCGTTGAGCACTCGTTCCACCGCTGACACATATCCGGAACCAAACCACACATTGCCCGCACCGAAAAATTCCTCTGCCTTCCCCGAATCTGAAATGAGGTTTTTCTGACGCAGGTCCCACAATGGAATCACGTATCCCGAGGTGCTCGTCTTGCTTGAAAATGCGACAGGTTTGCCCTTGAGGTCAGCGATGGATTGATACGGCTTGTCCTTGAGCGTCACCCAATAACTTTGATAGGAGGTCTTTCCGTCAATTTCCCCCGCAAGGAGGATTGTGGCGGTATTCTGGCTTATTGCATTGAGCATGTCCGTGGCGCTCAGATAGGCGAGATCGATGGTGCCATTGCTCAATCCTTCAAGGATCACGGCAGCTGAAAGCGGCACGATTACCTCAGCGGGCCTGCCCAGGTTGTCGGAGAGATATTTCGAAAGCTGCTCGCGCTCCGCAATCATGGCATCAGGATCTTTGTCCGGTTTCAGGGCCACGACCACCTTCGAAAGCGTGGCCGGAGAGGCCGCCCGCATTTGCGGAACAATCCAAAATGCGGCGAGCACGGTTATCAAGAGACTGGCGGAGAGTTTCATATTCACCCTATTCCTACTGAGACTAAATCTCATTTTCAAGCTGCTTTCCCGGCGAAAGTTTGAATACCTTCGGAAAAGCGCGAATCAGATCCTCGGCTTTCCCAATGCTTCATCGCGAAGCCGGGGAATTCTTAAGCATCCGGCGAACCTTTTTCCAAGGCTCCTGCATGGCCGCCAGGCTCCTTTGCTCCATCTCCCGGTAACAGTCCAGTACGCGGCGGCCGTAGCTGGTAAGTAGCGCCCTGCCGCCCCTGGTTCCGCCGCGTTCCGCCTGAACAAGCGGCTTCCTGTAGCTTCGGTTCATGACCTGGACTAGCAACCAGGCTTTCATGTAGGACATCTTCATGCGCCTGGCGGCTTCGCTCAGGCTTCCCGTGTCAGCAATACGTGTCAGGAGTTCCGCCTTTCCTGGTCCCATCACGATTTCACCTCCGTGGAGAACGCGGATTCGAGGACGCAGTGCGATTTTTGTTTTGTCGGAATCAGGCATCGAATCGCAGACTGCGCGGATTTTACAGATTGGTGACACGTTGGAGCAAATGCCGAAAGAAATTTCCAATCTGGCCGGATCGTTGCCCTTGAAGTGCGCCTCAGATCGCCGGAGCTCGCGATGGATCTTCCTTCTGAAGATCCCATTCGCTAGTTGTAATTGATGGTCAAGTCCTCCGACCGCACAAATTCGTATTCCGAGCGACCCGTTCACCGCGTTGTCCAGGAACTACGTGCCGGCAGTCGTGCTTTTCTGTTTGTTCTATGGCGTGGCGTTGCAACATGTGCCGGAGAAGGCAGCCCTGCTTTCCGTTCTTGAAGGGATTCGTCTGGCAAGTCTGAAATTCTGGAACGCCGTGGTACGTTTTGCGCCCTTGGCCGTGTTCGCCCTTTTCGCCGATCTGGCTGGTACCATAAGACCAAGAGCTATGGAGGAGGTTTCGCTGTTCTTCTTCCTCTTCTTTGCCGGCGCTTTGATCTTAACCTTTTGGATCGTTCCGGGATGCATTGCGGCGTTCACGCCGTTCAGGCACAAGGAGGTGCTGCGAGACATTAAGTCCGCGCTTTTGATTGTCATCGCCACGACGCTTTCGGTTTCCGCGTTGCCTTATATTTCTTTCGCCACGCAGCGCCTGGCCAAGGCCTGCGGCGTCGAGGATCCGGAATGTGGAGAGATCGTTCGCACCAGCATTTCGGTCGCCTATCCTCTGGGCCAGCTCGGGAATTTTTTCGTGTATCTTTTTATCGTTTTCGCCCTGTTCTTCAGCGGGGTGGTCGCTCAGCCGCTTGACGTTTGGCTTCTCCCGGTAGTGACGCTGCTATCCTGTGTGGGCTCGCCTACTTCGTCCGTGGATGCAGTAACTTTCCTGGCGGGTTGGCTCGGTCTGCCCGATCAAACGACATGTACGGTCAAGTCATCGCCTCGGTCGGCGCTTTGCCTTTCTAAGCTTTGGCGTGGTGCTGGCGTATTACGGGAAAATTCGCATTCGCTGGTCTCAGTTGGTTTTTTGTCTGGCCGTGGCGCAATCGTCGTGGGCGGATTCGTCTTGGCTGCTCGCAGGCTTGATGCATGGGTTTTGGACCGCGCGTCGAATCCCTACCTTTCCTTTGAGCTCGATCCAGAGGTCAAGCAGGGTGTGGAGGTCGCCTTCAGCACACTCGATTCCGCCGAGCCACTTCCGCAGGGCCTGAGCGTTCTTGCCCGCATTCAGCAGGTAGGCGAACTTCGCGTTGGCTATAACTCCGGAATCATCCCGTTCAGTTATCGGAATTCCCGCGGGGAACTGGTCGGCTATGACGTCGCCTACGCCTATCAACTCGCCAGAGACCTCAACGTTCGCCTTCGCCTCATTCCCTTCGAATGGCCGCACCTTGCTCAGAACCTTGCTGAAGGCCGATTCGACATTGCGATGGCTGGCATCCACGTCACCGAAGATCGCCTCCTCCAATTCAAAGCTTCAACCCCATACCTTCAGAGTCCGCTCGCCTTGTTCATGCCCCGCGATTTTACGAGCCGTACGAAGATCCTGGAGCGCAAAGGCCTGAAGATCGGCGTCTTCGACGATCCGGTGCTTGTTCCGCGGCTCAAGCGCACCTTTCCCAATGCAGAGATTGTCGTTGTCCCCGACTACCGGCAGGTGCCGGATTTCTCGAAGATTGACGCGGCCATTTGGACATTGGTGCAGGCCGAAGCGCTTGCGGCTGCCCATCCCGGGCTGACCGCGGTGGCCCCCTCCGATGTGGGAAACCCATACCTGCTAGTATCTAGTTGATTAAGTTAGAGTATTTACTGGCAAAAGATTTTTGAGAGACTCTGACCTTTGTCCATTGGAAGGGTGTGGCATTTTGGTTGTAAGCCTTGATAAAAGCGTCCATAGCGGCAACGAGCTGTTTAAC
>JAXIPG010000176.1:0-13046 GCA_045403045.1 Terrimicrobiaceae bacterium | reverse complement strand
ACGCAGGAACGCCTCCATGGAGGCCAGGCCTTCCTGGGTGCCGAGCAGGTGGGGATCGAAGGCGCGAACCCGTTGCACGACCAACTCGCGCCGGCGGTCCCAGATATTCGGCCCGTCGAGGATGGTGCGGACGCGGAGGTTAAAGGTCATCACGCGCAGCTCGCGCGCGGCTCTGGGTTGAGACATCTTGGCTGCGGAGACAGGCCGTTCGTGCCTAGCCTGACTTCCGCATTTTGGGTGTTTTTCGGGCATTTTTTTGGGGAGTAACGAACCGGGGAGGCTCTATTTCGCTTGGTCAGGTGCGTCAAGAATGCCAATTGTAGTCACGAATGGATAATATATCTATGCTTGTGTTTGCTGGATATATTCGGATATATAGGCACCCGTGTTCATCAAGCAGACTCGCAAGAAGCTCAAGGGCAAGACCTACTCCAATTATCTGCTGGTAGAGTCGGTGGCCACAGCAAGGGGTCCCCGCCACCGAGTGGTCTGCTCACTCGGATCGCTGGCTCCGGCGCCAAGAGAGCATTGGCTTAGACTGGCTCATAATCTCCAGGACTCTTTGAGCGGACAAGAGAGCCTGCTGGCTAAAAGCGCACGGGAGCAAGCGATAGCCGCCAAGCTCGCAGCGGCACCGCATGCCGCCAAAGCAACACTAAGGGCCGTGGAGTTTGATACCGAGGCCCTCGAAGTCGAGCAGGCCCGTCAAGCCGGCGCCGTGCATGTGGGCCATCAGATCTGGGAGCGGCTTGGCCTGGAGGAGATGCTCGCAAAAGCAGGGCTCTCGCACAAAACGCGCCTGTTGACCGAGCTGATGGTGCTCAACCGGCTGATCGAACCGGCTTCGGAACTGGCCATGAGCGAGTGGGTGCGCCGCAGCGCGCTTTGCGACATTCTGAAAACGGACTTCTCCGCTCTCAATGAAGACCGGCTTTACCGCAACATGGACCAACTTTATCCCAAGCGAGCACAGATTGAAGCGGCGCTCTGCCGTCGGGAAAAGAGCCTCTTTTCGCTCAAAGAAAACATCCTGCTTTACGATCTGACCTCGACCTACTTCGAGGGCCTGTGCCTGGCCAACCCCAAGGCGCAACGTGGCTACTCGCGCGATTCGCGCCCAGATTGCAAACAAGTGCTTATCGGCCTGGTGCTCGACGCGGAAGGCTTTCCCAAGGCCCACGAAGTCTTCGCCGATAACCGTCCCGACACCACGACGGTGGATGAGATGCTCGGGGTCATTGAGCAGCGCATGGGAAACAAAGCCCAAGCCACCGTGGTGGTGGACCGCGGCATGGCCAGCACGGAGAACCTCGCAGCGATTCGGGCACGCGGCCATCACTGGCTGGTGGCGGGTCATCAGTCCGAGAGGGCCGACTATCTTGAGCAATTCGAAGAAGAGGAAGACTGGCAGGAGATCGTGCGCGAAGCGTCCCCCCGCAATCCTGGCCAGAAGAAGGTGCGTGTGCTGGTCAAGCCGGCCGCGGGCGCCGATGGCGCGCAGACCCTGGCCCTGTGCTGGAGCGAGGGCCGCACCCTCAAAGACCGGGCAATCCGAGAGAGAGCACAGGCACGTTTCTTAGCCGACATCGAAAACCTGCAACGTCGCATTGCTTCGGGCCGCCTGCGCCAGGAGGCCAAGATCCATGAGGCCATCGGACGTTTAAAAGAGCGTTACAGCCGCGTAGCGCGCTACTACCAGATCCACTACGAGCCGGCCGCACGCCTGCTGTCTTGGCGCGAAGATCAGGCGCGTAAGAAGAAAGCTCAAGCCCTTGATGGCAGCTACTTGCTCAAGACGAGCCGCAGCGACCTGGACGCCGAGGAAATCTGGCGCACCTACATCTTGCTTACCCGTGTCGAATCTGCCTTTCGCACTATGAAAAGTCCCTTGTGCGAGCGACCCATTTTCCATCACTTGGAGCGGCGTGTGGAAACGCACATCTTCCTTTGCGTGCTGGCCTACCACCTCTTAGTCTGCATCGAGCGAGCGTTCTTGGATCGAGGCATTCATACCTCCTGGGAAACCTTGCGAGAGCAACTTTCCACCCATCAGGTCGTCACCGTGCGCCTGCCGGCCAACGATGGACGGATCCTGACTATCCGCCGTGACACCCGGCCCGAAGAGCTCCATCAACATATCTACCAAACCCTGCGCATCCCCGAGCGAATCCTCTTGCCCATCAAGCACTGGCAACCGGCAAATAGTCACTGAAAGCGCCCCAAACCCCGCATGAAATCAAACTCCGATCAAAAAAACGCGGAAGTTGGGCTAGTGCAGTGTAACGGATGAACCTGATGGTACGCCGCATGACGTCAGCCGCTGGAATTGGGAAGCGCGCGAAATCAACCCGTCAGAATCATGCGTTACGATGCACTAGCACACCCGCACAGCAGGAGGAGCACGAAGCCGCGAAGTGCGACTCGCCGAACCAGCGAAACGGCGCTCACCGTTTGTTCTCCCACATTTCGGCCAGGAGGGAAAACTCTTGCTGGCAATGCCGGTGATGAAGTCCTCGGTGGTCTTCACGCGGTCATCGGCCTTGGCGAGTTCGTCGCGCAGATGCTGCGGGCCCTCGGCTCCGGAATACTCCAAGCCATTTCGAATGAAGCAAACATCGGATGTCTGGACGCAAGTAATCAACTCATCGATTTCCACCTTCGGCTGCTGCGGATCAAGTGCCAACGCGATTCGCAGCAGTGAGCAGCAGCGTGAAGATGGAAGCGAGAAGCTGGCGCATGAGATCGAACGCGGGTTTTTGCCTGGATGCTCAGAGCAGGCCCTCGATCGGCAGCCAGCTCAGCACGCGGACCTTAATGCGCTTCGAAAGACTGGCCTCGGGCTCGGAGTCGAAGCGGACTTCCTTGGCACCCTCGCGAGTCACCCACCCGAGGCGGCTTCCCACAAGTTCGACGCGATATGCATTCTGCGCCATATCGCGATCGAGTGTCTCGGGCAGACGCTTCGCCAGTTTCGGACAGTCAAAGAGCACACCCATCTCAGTGTTCAGCTTGCTTGAGCGCGGATCGAGATTGTATGAGCCGATAAAACCAATCCGGCGGTCGAAGGCGAACGTCTTCGCATGCAAGGCCGCACTGCCTGATCCGCTCGGGCCGCCCAATCCGCGGAAGCCTCCCGATCGCCGCCCCTGTTGGGCGCCAGCGCTCGGCTTTAGTTCGTAGAGTTCGACGCCGGCCTGGAGAAGCGGTTTGCGGTAGCGCTGGTATTTGGAGTGGACCGGCACCCCGTCCGTGGAAGCCAGTGAATTGGTGATCACGACCACCCGGGCGCCGTGCCGGCGCACGCTCGCCAAGAGGTGCACGCCCTGCTTCCCCGGCACGAAGTAAGGCGAGACCAGGAAAAGCTCACGTTTCGTGGCATCGACGACTTGGCGAAGCTTGGGGGCGAGATGCGTCTCCGTCTTGGCCGCGGAGGTGAGCACCTTGTCAGGATGATCAGACACGATCGTGGCGCGCCCCCAGGAATACGAAACCGCGTGGTTCTTGAGTTGCCGCGCAAACTCGCTGTCGCGCACGCTTTCCGCATAGGCAGAACGCTCCGCCGTCGTGTTGAACGCGGTGAGGGTAGCCCGCTTCGCGGCGAACTCCTCGGGCGTAATGTTTTGTCGCGAAAGAGCCGCAATGGGAATCGAAGCCTGATGATTCCAGTAAAGGTCGAATTCGTCGGACACCTCGCGCACCACCGGCCCGATGACCGCCACGTCGAGATCGGCATAATTCGCCTTCTCATGAGCCCCAAAATATTCGTCGCCGATATTGCGGCCGCCAACGATGGCGACCTCTCCGTCGGCAATGAAGGACTTGTTGTGCATCCGTTTGTTAATGCGTCCGAAGTCGGCAACCATGCCAAGCACCCGCAGCGAACGCATGCCTACGGGGTTGAACATCCGCACCTCGATGTTCGGATGACTGTCGATCGTGAGCAGGGTGATGTCGGAGGGCATCGTGCCGAGATCGTCGAGCAACAAACGCACGCGCACGCCCCTGTCGGCCGCGCGGAACAGACGGTCGAGAAGAACCTTGCCCGCCAAGTCCTTGTTCCAGATGAAATATTGCACATCGAGGCCGTGCTGCGCCGCATCCGCCAGGGCCAGCCGCGCGGCCAGGGCGTCGCGCCCGTCCGAGAGCTCGTGGAGGCCGGACTGGCCCGGATGCGCGGCGACGCGCGCACGCACCGCCGCAGCCAGCGCGGTGCCGCCGTTGCCTTTCATGGCCGTGGAAGGTGCGCGTTCGCCGCCCTTGGGAAGACCGCCACATGCGCCCAATGACAGCATCACTAACAAGGCGCCCGCGCGTTGAATCCAGCGTTGGTAACTAGGAAGCATAGATGATTGGGGTTGGACAGACTACTTCGCAGCTTTGCCCGGCCTCGTCTCGCCGTTGAAGCGCGGGTTGAGCCAGCCGAGGAAGACGATGATCCAGACGGTTGGGACGAACCCGGAGCCAAGGGCGGGTGCAGGCGCGGCACCTAGAGTCTAGTTGAAGATCTGCGTGACGAACAGTGATTCTTGCACGCAAGCATTGATGCAGGCAAGGGGCGCTTTACAGGAAGGGGTCATTTTGTCGCTTCCAAGGCAGCGATCCACAACGAATGCCTTCTGAGGCCTCTCGACAGGCTCGAGGCCACATCCCATCTTCCATCCAAGTGAGCGTCTCCGGCGGATGCATGATTCGCTTCCGCCACGGCTTCGCATGGCCCGCGCCCGGTTCGGACGCCACGATTAGCGCACCTTGTCCCCCGCAGAGGTTCTTCTTGCAGCCCGCTGTGCCAGATGCGCCCCGAGCAGCCGCGAGATGAGCACGATCAGCAGCACGGCGACGAACAGCACGCCGAACGCTTGAATGACGCGTTCGTACAGGTGGTCGACCACGCGTTCGGCGTGACCTCGCATGGCTTCGCCAAGGAGGCTCGCAGCCGGGGCGTCGTGCTCGAGAACGGTGACCAGCGTCTGCAGTTGCTTCGTGGCATCGCCAATTGTCGCCGCGGCCTGCGTGTATTCGGTGATGTCGAAGGGGCGGCCGGGAACGGATCCCGGCGGCGGCGGTTCACCCACTTTCAGGCGACGCAGCAAGGCGTCGGTCCCGTCCAGCACACCCCGGATGGAATCCGATGCCTTAGGAACTGCTTCGAGACTCTGCCGAACTTCCACCACCAGCTCCCTCATGACGCCCTGTTGTTGCTCCATGGCAGTCAGTAACTGCTCGATCGTTGCCTCGCGTTCCTTGCTGAAGGTCTCGGGCAGCATTACAACGGTGTCCGCAAGCAAGGCAGCAGACTCCCCGACAAGGTTCGCGTTGGCAAGTACCGAGCGAGTCTCCGGCATGTCCGCAACCGCGGCACCCAACGCGCGCGTCTGCAGGTCGAGCAGCATCGGCGTGCGCTCGGCGTAGTAGATCGCCCGCTCCCCGAGGATGCGGCTGCGTTCCATTTCTCGCACTGCGGGACGCAGGCCGGCAAAGGGGTCAACCCCGATAAGCGCCAGGATGCTATTGGGGGCGCTCTGCTCGTTAGCCGGTAGGCCACTGGCCTTCGCGATGTCCTCCAGTCGGTTGAATGCGACGCTGTCCAGCGAGGCGGCATCTGGGGTCCAGGCGGCGAGGCGCCGGCGCAAATCCGCCTGTAGTGCTGGCGTCAGGAAGTCGACCAGGGGCCAAGCACCGTTTTCGAGACGCGCGAACGCTTCAATGATTGGCTGGGCCTTACTGCCCATAATCTCTGGCAAGTTGTGGGCGACCGATGCACGGGTGAGCGCAGCGAGCACCACCATGTCCACAGCGTTGATGCTGGGATTGGGGCCGGCGGCGATTTGCACGGCAGCCGTGGCCTGTTTGATCTGGAAATCCACCAAGCGGTAGCGCAGCCGGGAGTCGATGGCTTCGGATTGGGCCCGGGCGGACGCACGAGACACCGTGTCGACATAGCGATCCGCAAACCGCATCACCCTGAGCTGGAGTTGGGATTCGAAACGCCGGGCCTTTTCCCGTTTCGGCGTCCATCGATCCAGCAAGCTTGCGCACGCCGCTAGCTGGAGCGCGAGCGCAAGGATCAATGCAGCCTGAATGCACCGCAGCAAAAAGCTTCCTGCTCCTCCGAGCGCTTCGACGTTCACGATGGATCCCTTCCCTGTCATTGCAGAACGCCGACGAGCACCAGTCCTTGTGGGCGGCGGACCTTCATCTGGCACCGGTCCCCGGAAAGCTCAGCCGTCTGGTCCGCGAGTGTGTCGTCAACCCGCTGGCAGCGGCATGCGCAACAGGCCCCAAGTGAAACAAGAGCCTGAAGGCACGATAGATAAGGTGGCGCGAGGTGCCAAAGACCGCATACGGCAGCAGCGGGAGGATCGCCGCGTACAGGCCCACCACCGGATCGAAGCCAATAAGCTGCGCATACGCGAGGGTCGTCGGCAAAGCCACCGCAGCGACGGATACGCCCGCCACCGCATCGTGCCGCAGCCATTCTCGTCGATATTCCAGCAAATTTCGCAGCCCCGGCGCCACGCGCAGGAGGAACGGGACCTCTTTGCTTGGGGTGGAGGATTTCTCCATCAGCTTTCCAGCAAGATTGCCACGCCCTCCCAGTCTTCTGCCGTCGTCAATCCCGCCTTGGGCGTTGTTGTGAGCACCGTGATGTGGCTTAGCAACACCTCGCGCAAGGCGCTTGGGGAATCCATTTGCCTTTGAATGAAGTTCGGTCCCACCGGGTTCGTCATCTTCGGGCATCGCCCCCCGAAATACCTTTTTCGACACCAACAGCCGGTCCGCGATCGAGGCCACCTCGTCATAGGCGTCTTTGGCTCTCATAGGCAAGAATTCTAAGCGGTATCTCGGTTTTTTGCAGGCCAATACTTTGTTAACCCTAACCTTCTTTTGCTTTTTCTCGTCTCGTCCAGCTCCCGTGCACTCAGAACCTGTGAAAAGAGTGAGTGAAAAGACTTGTACTAACGCAAAGGGTTTGCTGCAAGGCTTGGGATGCAGCACCGAGAGCAATACGACAGCGACGTGAGCGACAGGGAATGGACAATTATCCGGCAATTTTTGCCACATCGGGGCCGCTTGGGTCGGCCACCACGGTATGAGCGGAGGGAGGTTTTCAACGCGATCATGTATGTCGCAAAGACGGGTTGCCCCTGCATTACCTGCCGCATGACTTTTCTGGGTGGCGCTTGGTCTATTATTGCTTTGCCAGTTGCCAGAGGCTGGGAGTTTGGCAGCGCCTCAACGATGCCCTTCGGGAAAAGATGCGTAAGAAAAAGCGTTAAAGCCCGGAGCGCGGCCATCCTCGACGCTCAGAACGTTAAAACGGCTGACCAATCCGGAGAACGCGACTTTGATGCTGGAAAGAAGGTGAAGGGGCGAAAACGCCACCTTCTTGTTGACACCCTGGGCCTGATCCTGGTGGTCCACTCGGCAGCCATTCAAGATCGCAAGGGGGCCAAGCTCGTGATCCAGAGGGCTCGATGGTTTGGCTGGTTGCGCGTCATCTTCGCTGACGCAGCCTGATGCTCCGCCCCCTTGCCTCTTCGCCCCCTAAATGACTTTTTTCACAGGTTCTCAACGCGAGTAACCCTCTAACCCTAACATGCGGAACTCGCGAAAGGCGCTGATCAGCAAGATTCGCTAAGCCTTTAGCAATCCTTGCACTTGCCAGAACCTGTCAATCAGCTCAGAATTAGGTTGTATGAAAAACTCCCTATCGTCTATCCCCACTCAGCGGATCGCACGAGCGCTCCTGCTCATCTTGGCAGCCACTGCGGCTTGCACGTTTTTCTCCGCCTGCGTCGGCCACCAGGCCCGCGTCGAAAATCGACAGGAGCGGCGGGCGGATCGACAGGAGCGGCGGGCGGATCGACAGGAGCAGGACGGCTCGAATCAGTGATCCCGCCAGCGCCAGCTCATTATCCAGGCGGTTCGTGATAAATTTCTTGGCGATTCGCTATTTTGAGTGGGTAACAGGGGAGGGCTTCAAGCCTGGCAAATCGCATCCAGTTCTGAGGCCAGCGTCATTAAAGGTAGCCAAACTCAAAATTTCGGCAAGGAGTCGTGCGGCAACCCTCAGCGCTTTGCGTTCTCACCTGGGCGTTGCGGTCGCGGGCTTCAAATTGATTCCGCTACGCCGCAATCTGGCTTTGGGTCCGTGGCTTATCAGCTCCCTGTGGCACGCACCGATTCCGGTAATGTTACCTACCAGCGATTGACCCAGCCGCCTCCGCCACCAACGCGCCGATTAACCCAACCACCACCGCCGCCGCCGCCATTGATCCAGCCCCCGCCTCCAACACCCCCCCTGCGGTTTACCCATCCCGCTCTGGCCTCTGGGGCAGAGGAAATCCAAACACCCCCGCCGACTGCAGCCACGATCGCCGCACCCGACCATTTCCCAATGCTCCGCAGAAATAACCGTCGATCAAGCAATTCACTCTCGTCGGTCGTCGTCTTTTCAATGGATGATTCGCTACTCATAAGGGTAAAAGTCTCCGGGTGATCATTCGGTTTCCTTGGGCTTACGCCCCTGCGGCTCCCGCCAGCGTTGAAAAATGCATCGCCGCGATCCGCGAATCGCCCGCATTTTTCGCGACAGTCAGCGAAATGTTCAGGGGAAAGGCGACGTCTTTTCCATCCTTCTTTCCCGTTACATTGCCGGAGGCCATGAGCCAGCCCATGTCGGTGCCTACGCCGCCAATCTTAAACTGATATTCAAAATTCTGCTCTCCTTTGTCGAAGCCTTCGAAAAAATGCTTGTAGGCCACTTTGATATCCTCCGGGCCAACCCAGATCTCTCCAGGACCTGTGCCCATGATCGCAGCCTTTTCGGTCAGACATGCCATCACGCCCTTGAGATCATGGTTCGTCATGGCTTCGTCGTGCGTCTTCAAGAGAGCGCGAATTTTTCCACCTCGGGGTTTGCTTCCTTGGAGTCTTCCGCCCGCGCGGCGGGAGCGACCATGGCCAGAGCGGAGAGGCCGGCCACACCCGTGATGATTGCTGCTTTTCGGGTCATGCAGATGCTTCTAGCTGTGATGAATGTTACTGTGTTTGTCGAGACAATTTTTTCCTGCTCTGCGACTGCCCAGACCATTCAGAGCTCGCTGCTGGCAACTTTGCTGACACTATTTCGATAGCGCGCGATTTGTCGGCAATTTGCCGCCAGATCCGCTTCATCGCTTCCGCTTCGTGCAAGTAGATTTCTGCCCTTCCGGTCAAATTGACAATGAAACTCAAGTCGTGATTGCAAAACATCCAGTGAACGATCGGGTGCTCTTGGATTTGGGCGACTTTTCGACTCCTGGCGGAGGTCAAGGTGTACAAGTCGGGAAAATCATCGAACGACATGGTGGCCATCAGCGGGATTGAGGAAATCCGCTTTGATCGACTGTGCTCAGAATACCGGGATTGTTGCCCTTTAGTAATTCTCTCGCCATACGGATGAGCTGCTCTCGGTTTTTCGGATCGAGCGAGTTAACGTCAGTCTCAGGGAAAGTGTTCATGGCGGGGAAGCCTAATCTCAAGCTTCGTTGAATTCCGGACAAAAGTGGATATTCACTGTCCACTTTCGTGCCTTTTAAAGACGAAGTCCTCATCGCCGTGCATGCGGATATCACGTAGTCCCAATAGTCGATCAGCAGGAGTTAATTCGTCGTGCGAGCACTTTGTGATAGTGGTTCGAAATCGGTAGTGGGGCGCCCTCCTCAAAAGGCCGACCCAAGTGGCTACCACTTGCTCTCAACTGCCTACGCTAATCATCCCGCTGTTGAACAACCTTGAGGTGAGGCGCTTCGTCGAGCTGGGTGACCTCTTTGGGCGAGACAATCCAAGTGTCCTGACCGATCTGACCTGCGCGTAGGACCTTGGTGTTGCTCGGTCACGTCAACGCCGTCTCCGCGAGGAATGGCTGGCCGCTGCCGAAGGCGACCAGGTTCGCCACGGTCACGCGCGCGATCTTCCGCCAGCGCCTCCTGCGTGAGGAAAGCCTGGTGCGCGGTGATGAGCACGTTGGGGAAGGTAAGCAGGCGCGCGAGTTCGTCGTTGTGGAGAATCTGCCCGGATAAGTCCTCGAAGAAGACGCCTTCCTCTTCCTCATACACGTCGAGCCCACGCCTCCGAGGCGCCCGGATTTCAATGCTTCTATCAGCGCCCTCGTGTCGATAAGCGCGCCGCGGCTTACGTTGATCAGGATCGTGGCAGGTTTCATCAGTTCGAGCGTCTCGCGGCGCACGATGTGGTACGTCTCCGGCGTGAGCAGCGTGTGCAGCGAGATCACTTCGCACTCGCGGGCGAGCGTGCGGGCATGGTGGTCATGGGATTTTAGCGTTGTGGGATTTGCGGTGTTCGTCGGGCATGGGCGAGTCGAGTTGTCGGCGACGCTTCGAGAGAAAGGGCGTTCATTGCCCTTGGGGCGGCAGAAGGTAAAGCGTCATAGCGAAGATCACATAGACCATCAACACCAGCACCCCGACGAACCATGCCGAGCGCCCGCTGTTGGTGACGAGAGACGCGGTCATCGTGGCGATGAGCATCATCACGACCGCGCCCGGCCAGAATTGCAGGTCCATCGGGGTCGGGCCGATCAAATAACTGAGCAGCACCAGCAAGGGGGCTACGAACAGCGCGATCTGGGACGCGCTCCCCAGCGCAATGCCAACGCTCAGGTCCAGCCGGTTTTTGCGCGCGCCGGAAAACGCCGAAGCCATCTCCGCTGCACCACCTACGAGCGCCACGATGATGAATCCTACGAAAGCCGGGGTCATCCCGAACGCTTTCGCCGCCTCCTGCACCGACTCGACGAACACCTCGCTCACCAGCGCCACCAGCACCGTGACGCCGGCCAGCGTGGCCAGGGCCAGCCCGATGGGCCACGGTGCGTCGCCATCTTCGCCGTGTTCCGCGGCTGCAAACAACTCGCGGTGCGTTTTGAGCGAGAACACCATGCCCAGCCCGTAAGCGACGATCAGCAGCACGGCCAGACCAACGCTCAATTTCCCGGCGAACGCAGCCGCTGCCGCAGAGTCGGCCTTCGAGATCGCCGAAGGCATCAACAGCGCGACCGTGGCGAGGAAAAGGAGTCCCGCCTGCATGCGGGCGCTGACCCGGTTGTATTCCTGCGTGTGGTGCTTGAGTCCGCCGAGGAGAAACGACGCGCCCAGCATAAACAGCGTGTTGGTGACAATCGCGCCGGCAATCGACGCCTTTACCAGCATGTACTGTCCGGCACGCAAAGCGGCGAGCGCGATGACCAGCTCGGTCAGATTCCCGAGCGTGGCATTGAGCAGCCCGCCGACGGCATCGCCCGTTTTCGCGGCGACGGACTCGGTGGCGTGGCTCAGCAGCGCGGCCAGCGGCACGATGGCCAAGACGGACAGCACGAACAGCAGCGTGTGCGCGTCGGGTTTTAGCTGGTGAGCGGCGAGCACCACGGGCACCAAGGCCAGTAGCCAGAGCAGCGGATTGTGACGAATCTCTTTTAACAGGGCGTTCATCGGTTAATGCACTCGGGTTCGCCTCCGGCACCGATGCCGAAGACTTTCGCGAAGACGGCGAAGAACAGGCCCGTGGACAAGCCGCACATCAGGATGCCCGTGAGCGCTTCGACGCCGCCGACCAGTCGCCACTCCTCGGGCAGCACGAGGTCGCCATAGCCGGTGGTGGTGTAGGTCACCGCGCTGAAGTAAAACGCCGACGGCAAGTCGGGCATCCCATCCTTCCATGCGTAGAAAAACGCCCAGACGGCGATCTGGAGCAGATGCATCAGCAGCGTCCAGCCCGCGGTGCAAATCAGCATCCAGGTGGCGGGCCAGAAACGTCCATCGACCGACGCGGCCCACCGCTTCATCCATCGAAATGCCGCGGTCAAACCCATCGCGTGGATCGTCACGCAAAGAGCCATCAGGCACCAGGCGATGAGAAGCTTCGAGAGCATTGGCAGTCCATTTCTGAAAGTCGTGCGTCCGCTATCCGGCCACGCACGCGGGCTGGACCCTCCATACGCGCTCGCAGTACTCGCGGATCGAGCGGTCGGAGGAAAATTTGCCCATGCGCGCGCAGTTCAGGATCGACTGGCGCGTCCAGGCGTGCGGATCGCTCCAGAGGGCGCTCACTCGTTCCTGCGCGTCGATGTAGGCTTGGTAATCGGCGAGCAGCAGAAAGGGATCGTGATTGAGGAGGTTCTCGACGATCGGGCGGAACAGCTCGACGTCGCCGCGGCCGAGTGCGCCACTCGCGATGAAGTCGATGACTTCGCGCAGCGCGGCATTTTGCTCGTAATGATCGCGCGGACGATAGCCGCGCGACTTCGCCTCTCCGACCTCCGCGGCGGTGAGACCAAAGAGGAAGAAGTTTTCCGGGCCGACTTCTTCGCGGATTTCTACATTCGCGCCATCGAGCGTGCCGATTGTGAGGGCGCCATTGAGCGAGAATTTCATGTTGCCAGTGCCGCTGGCTTCCTTGCCCGCAGTGGAAATCTGCTCGGACAAGTCGGCAGCCGGATAGATGAAGTGCGCGTTTTTTACGTTGAAGTCGGGAAAGAAGACGACCTTCAGTCGGTTGCGCATGGCGGGGCCCGCGTTCACCGTTTCGCCGACTGCATTGATGAGTTTGATGATGCGCTTCGCCAGGAAGTAGCCGGGCGCAGCTTTGCCGCCGAAGATGAAGCTGCGCGCGGGCACATTCGCCTCCGGATCGCGCCGCAGTCGCAGATAGAGTGTGAGGATGTGGAGCACAGCGAGATGTTGCCGCTTGTATTCGTGGATGCGCTTTACCTGCACGTCGAAGAGCGACTCCGGCGCGACAGTGACGCCTGTACGTTCGGCGATGAGCGCTGCGAGCCGTCGCTTGTTAGCGAGCTTCGCCTCGCGCCACTGCTGTTGAAACTCCGCGTCGTCGGCGAGCGGCTCTAGTTGACGGAGCCGGTCCAGGTCGCCCAGCCAGCCGTCGCCGATGCGCTGGGTGATAAGGTGCGTGAGGCCGGGATTGCTGACAGCGACGAAGCGACGCGGCGTAACCCCGTTCGTCACATTACAGAATTTTTCCGGCCA
>JAXIPG010000207.1:0-31591 GCA_045403045.1 Terrimicrobiaceae bacterium | reverse complement strand
ATCGTAAAGCAGGATGTTTTCTTTGAGCGAAAAGAGGCTCTTTTCCCGCCGGCAGAGCCCCGCTTCAATCTGCGCTCGCTTGGGATAAAGCTCGTCCATGTTGCGGTAAAGCCGGTCTTCATTGAGAGCCGAGAAGTCCGTCTTCAATCCGCTTATGACCAGTAAAAACAAGCATAAATATATTATCTATTCGTGACTATAATTGGCGTTTTTGACGCACCGGACCAAGCAAAATAGAGTCTCCCCGGTTCGTTACTCCCCAAAAAAATGCCCGAGCAACCGCAATCCATGCGGCACAAAACGTTCAAAGTCCGCGACATTGTCGGTCAGGAACTCCGCGTCAGCCCTGATGGCGGCCGCCGCAACTAGGCAATCCGCGGTAGAAGCCCGCCGACGGCCAGTCTCATTAAAAAGATGCGCCGCCAGCTCGGCCATCTGGCGCGTCAAGGCGATAATTCGGTCCTCCAAGAGCCGCGCCGCCCGCGCTTGATCTTCTGGCAGGAGAGGCCCCCGTGCATATTCATGCCAGGCAATCACGCTCGTCTCCATCTGATCGCCGCGAGCGATCGCCTCCGCCACAGTCGCAAACAAGGGCAAAGTGGGATCCGATAGAGCCACCAGAACGTTGGCGTCGAGATGCACCCGGCTCATGGCCGGAGATCACCGCGACTCCATCCCTTTTTCCGCAGACTTTTCAATTCCTTCATGATCTTCGAAACCTTGCCCGGCGGATGAAGCGGATTGCGCCGGATTTCTTCCAGCACTTCCATCGGCGTCTGCGGCTTCACACCGCCGCTTCCGCTCAACACGAGCCGCAACCCCTGCGCCACAAGGTCCTTCACCTTGCGGTTTTCCAGCGCAGCCTGAGCCTTGGCCTGCCGATAGAGGTCATTGGGTATGTCGAGCGTTGTCTTCACTGTCTGGAATATGGTGCTTTTATGGCTTTCTGGCAAACCAGAAACATGCGAGGTCCATACACGGTTCGGCCACAAACGCCGGAGCTGTAGCGATCGTGTCCTCACGGTCGGCGATGAGGACCCGCCCGCAACGCTGGCGCGTAGCGACTGCGGGCGTGGCATCGCCGCTATATCTGACTTGGAGCGCCGATCACGGCAACGGCGCCAGCCCCGCCGTCCAATCACTCCACAGGCAACGGCTTGAGATGCCTCCGCGAGATCTCTCGAACCTTGTCCACGCGCCTCTTGTACTTCTCCTCGCCGCCGAGAAATTCCGTGCTCATCCAGGTCCTCACCACCTCGAGGGCGAGTGCCGAACCGATGATCTTGCCGCCGATGCAGAGAACGTTTGTGTCCGAGTGCGACCTCGCCAACCCTGCGCAGAACGGGTCCTGACAGACCGCCGCATAAACGCCATAGATCCTGTTGGCGATCAGCGCGCTGCCATAGCCCACGCCATCGACTAAGATGCCACGCTCCACGAGGCCTTCCCCGACCGCCAGCGCCGCCGGGTACACGTGGTCCGACAGGTCAACCGCGCCCTCGCTGTAGGCGCCGAAGTCTTCGATCTCGTGCCCCTGACCCTTCAGGACCCTCGCGATCTCCTCTTTCAGAGAGAAGCCGGCATGGTCACTCGCCATAGCGATTTTCATCCCCTGCTCCCCTCATGTGTGCTGGACCAACCATCGCCCGTACAGCCCGTCGCCAACCTAGTTCGCGACGACGCGGAGCGCGAGGCTGACGCTTCAGGAACCCTCGGGCGAACGCCGCGTGACCGATAGACTTCCAACTCGCGAAAAAGGGGATCGAGCAGATCAAGAGTCGTCATCATGTGAGCTTCTTAATTAGTAAGCGTTTTTGCGTCAACTGCAGAGAGGTTGGGCGAAGGACGCTGGCTTCCGAGAGGCCTTTTGTGCCCGAGTAATGACAACGCGTTTGTGCCGCGAATTGATTTGATGGCCGGGCCATTCGTCCGCGAATCTCTCTCGAGTGGGACTGGTTGCACTGCTATTTGTTATCGGGATGGGCGCCGCCGTGGCAATCGAACCGGCGCGGTTCGCGGCGATGTATGACGACCCTGCGGTCTTTGAACAAGCGCTCGCGGAAGAATCCGTCGCGCCGCCCGCCGGCCATCGCGTAACTGGGATCACCGTTCCCCATCACCTCGTGGCAGCGGACCTGATCGCGCGTGGCTTCCGCTGTGCCTCAGGCGGAAGCTACGAGCGGATCATTCTTCTTGCACCAGATCATTTCCGGCGCTCGCGGCTGCCGTTTGCAACGACACGAGGAACGTTCGAGACGGTCTTCGGCGATGTCGCGTGCGACGAACCTGCTGTCGGCTCGCTTCTTGTGGCCTGTCCAAAAGTGGCGGAGTCGGCTCTCTTTGCGAAGGAGCACGGGGTTCACGCGGTGCTTCCGTTCGTCGCAAGGTCCTTCCCGAAAGCGAAGATTGTTCCCTTTGCCTTGCGCATCGACTCGAAACGCGAGGACTGGCTTGCGCTGGTGGATGCGCTGGCTCCGCTTGTCGATTCGAAGACGCTGGTCGTTCAGTCAACCGACTTTTCCCATTACCTCGACCACGGCAAAGCGCGGCGTCGCGACCAACAGACGATGAACACACTGGCGCTTGGCGATCCCGAAGCGATCACGCGCTTGCGCCAGCCCGTGCACCTCGACTCCCAGGCGGCGCAGTTTGTGCAGATGGCCTTGCAGCGGCGAGTCCACAACGCGAGCCCCGCCGTGATCGCCAACCGGAACTCGCAGGCTTACACGCGATTGCGTCAGGAGCAAACCACAAGTTACATCGTCCAGGTCTACGAGCCGGACGACCCGCGGCCGGCCGCCTGGCCGCCCGGACCAGGAGAAACAATATGGTTTTTCGCGGGTGACGCGTTTTTCGGCCGCGGCGTTGCCTTGATGCTCGCGCAGCCGAGCCGCGCGGAAGCCGTCCGCGAAGAGGTGCTGCGCATCACGCGAGGACATCCAATGGCAGTGAATCTCGAAGGCGTGATCGTGAAATCGCTGCCGGTTGCGAACCGCGTAAAGAAGGCGCTCGTCATGGAGAGGGATCTCACGCTCGGCTGGCTCAAAGCGCTGAACGTCAAGCTTGCGGGGCTTGCGAACAACCATGCTCTTGACGGCGGAGAGGCGGGACTCGCCCAAACAGTCAGCGCGCTTGCGACTGCCGGAATCACGCCAGTTCGCGATGGCGAGGTGATCGACGTCGGCCCGTTTCGCTTGGTGGCGCTGACCGACCTCAGCAACGCGTCGACGCCGCATACGGGCCGGATTACGCGCGAGACCATCGCACGGCTCCAGCAACCCGATCACGACGCTCGTTCGCTATTCGCCCTTCTCCACTGGGGCACGGAGTTCCGCCGCGAGGCGACGCCCCGGCAGATCGAACTGATGGACTGGCTGAGAGACAGCCCGGTGACGGCGATATTTGGCGCTCATCCGCATGTCGGTTCAGGCGGACCGGAGTCGTGGCGCGCCGGCGACGGGCTGATCTGCCGCTCGCTGGGCAACTTCCTGTTTGACCAGTCGAACGGCTCGGGCGCGCTGGCCGAGGTCAGGTTTTTCGAAGACCAGACGTTCGCTGTTCGCTGGATTCCGATCGGAAATCTGCTCAAAGGGGCTACCACAGCTCCTCGATGACGTAGCCCTCCTTCCACGAAAACTTCCGCGGCACGAGGAAGTGCATGCGGCAGCGCGGTGAGATGATCTCACGGCCATCCGGGGTCGTCAGCCGGATGCGGAAATTCTGGTAGGTGGACACTTCGCTGGCGATCTGGAGCGTGAACCGATCATTCGCTCCGGGGTCAATAGTTCGCTTGTAGGTGAAGGGCACGACGTAGTCCTTCCCCTCGGTTTCCAATGAAACATCGTATTTCCCCGATGGTGCCCCCCCTGCGGCCTCCTCCGCCCCGAACAGGTAGAAACATTTGAGAAACTGAAACTTCACGCGCTTCGTCTGCTTGGAACCCAAATGGTCCGTCCACGCGATTCGGACTTCGCCTGCGATCAGGCCATAAGCAGACCTCGCTTCCCCCGTCTGCGCGAACTTTGAAAACGGGCCAAGCCCGCCCTGCGCTCGCTGCATAATCGCCTCCCGCGAAGCATCGTCGTCGTGCATGGTCTTGATAGCCGCAATGGCCTTCGAGTCCATACCGAGCGCGTCCATCGCGCGCGCCAGCGAGAAGGTCGCACGCTCTGAGAACGATCCCAACTTCTCGACGAATCGATAATTCGCAAACTCCGGCTCTGCATCGGGGGGAAGGATATTGAAGGCGATCTCGCAGTCATCCACGCGGCTCGATCCAAAATTCACGATTTCGCAGGTCACTCCACCGGAGACCGATGGGTCCTGAAGTTGCAGGATTGGTTCAAGGTCCGGAAAGCTCTCCTCGACGAGGGCTTCCGCTCGACGGATTGCGAGCTTTTCCTTCGACGTGTTGAAGACGCGGATGTCGAGAAACACGGGAAATACCCCTACAACAAAGGAATCGGGAGTCACCGGCCCTCCCTTTGACCACGCAACCCAGTACGCCCATTCCGGTTCGATCACGAAGTCACCGTCCGTGAAGCGGCCGCGGTAGGTCAGGTAGTGTTCGTCGCCCCTTCCTTCGCTTTGCGAGAGGATGTCCCCATCGAGCGCATAGCGACGCACATCCACGCCGAGCATTACGTACGGCTTTGCAGGAACAGGAACGCCGGCGGGATCGATGTCCTTGCCCGCCGACCAAGTCGAGGAGTAGCGACGCTCGTCCGGGTAAATCACGACGCCGGGACCGTCCCGCTCATCGGCGACGAAAGTTCCTTCGAAGACGGTTCCGTCCGCGGAAACGTACCTGCCGGGCCCATGCATAAGGTCGTTGTGAAACGAACCGGCATAGTAATCGCCATTCGAATACCAGTACTCTCCCTTGCCCTCTTTAACATTCTCGCTCCACTGGCCGGCGTATTTCGATCCGATGCGATGAAGCGCAACCCCCGTGCCGTGGCGTCGGCCCGATTTCATTTCGCCTGTGTAGACGAGGCTCGTCTCCGGCCGAGGTTCCGCAGGCTTAAACCATTCCAGGACGCCATAGCCCTCCGCCTCGTGACGTGCATTCACTTTTCCGGACCACGAAAAATCCAGACCCCTTCTCTTTGGCAGATGCCCAGACGCGCTCTTCCTCATTGAATTCCGTCGCGGGATGAACCTTCCAGTCCGCGTATGCCGAAGCGCAGGCACTCGCAAGCGCGATGAAGGAAATTAAAAATTGCGAACGTCTAATTGTCATTGGTTGCCTTCTGATGGTTTGCGGACCCCTACGCCGATGATTCGGCGAACGCGCGCTTTCCATTTTGTTTCGTCTAGATCGAGAATACGGACCGTTCCGTCGTCCGAAGCAGAGAAGATGCGCCCGCCGTTCCACGCGACGGCGGCGACCGGGCCTTGGTGCAGCGGTACAGCGAGGCTTGGAACCAACCCGTCGCTCTCCCAGATGCGCAGGTAGCCATCCGTGCCGACGGCGCTGATCTTCGAACCGTCCTCGGAATGTGCCAGATCGTCCAAAAAGCCGCCGACCGGCGGAGTGCGGGCGACCGCGGCGCCAGATCGCGCGTCCCACAGCCGCAGTGTGCCGTCGCGTCCACATGACGCAAGAACATTTCCGCCGGGGAGAAAGGCGAGACTTGAAACGCTGTCTGCGTGGCCTCTACTTGCCTCCGCAGGAATCTTCAAGACCGGCTCCGCTCCGTCCGCGATCCTCCAGAGCCAAATCTCGCCACGAGTCGAGCCCGCCGCGAGCGTATCGCCATCCGGACTCCATGCCAGCCCCAGCGCGTAATCCGGCATCTTGCCAATGAGTCGCGGCGCAGTATCACTATCGGGTTCCCAAACCTGCACGGCACCGGTGTGGCTGGACGACGCTAGCTTCTTGCCGTCTGGCGACCAGCGCACTCGCCAGATCGTCTGATCGTTCGTGGCTGCCGACTCGCCGGGCTTCACAGACCGGATGGGATCGCGTGCCGAACGGTGCCAGACGTGGATTTCACCCGACTGGTTACCCGAAGCGAGTCTCTCCTGCCCGCGCTGCCACGCGAGGCAGATTACGCGGCTTCCATCGTGCCAGATTGTTGAATTGGTGTTGTTCCCCGCATCCCAGGTGAAAATGTCGCCGTGCTGCGAGCCCGCGGCGATTCGCGTTCCATCCTCGGAGACGGCGAGCGAATGCAGCGGCGCGCCTTTGTCATGCGTGATCATCGGGCCGAACGCCGCTGAAGGCCGCCAGATGCAAACCGTTCCGTCGTAGCCGCCGGAGGCGAGACGCGAACCGTTCGCGCTCCACGCGACAGATAAAGCAGAACCCTTATGCGCCGAGAGGACCTCGGGTTCCGTGTCCGGAGCTTCGGAGATTGCCCAAATCCGGACCGTACCATCCGTGCAGGCGGCGGCGAGCGACTGGCCATCCGGACTCCACGCGAGATCCTGAACGCCGCGTGGCACATTTGCCAGCCCGCGAGGCGGCGCGCCGCTTTTCAGAATCGCAATGTTTCCATTTTCGTCTCCGGCGGCCAGCAGCGGTTCGCCTTGGTTTCGCCATGCCAGGCATCGAACGTTCGCTTGCGCCGCGTCGCGCAATGGCTGCTTCTCTCCCGCCACGGAAATGAGAAAGATCCCGCCCGCTTCCGTCGCCACCGCCAAGCCCCCGTCCGGCGCGAATGCAAGGGCCGTGATTCCCTCCCCGATAGGGTCCACCGGTACGGTCGTTCCGGGATCATCGATTGCTCCAATAACAATCTCCTTCTGCCGCCGCGCGTTCACGCCGGCCAATCGCCGTCCGTCGCCGGAGAGGGCGGCGAGACGCAAGGGGTTGCGGCTTCCAACTGACTGGGCGGCGTTCCCGCCTGGCTTCAGGGTGATAGCCGTTCGCGCTGCGCCAGCCAGCTTCCGTCCTGGCGGCGCGCGACGCAAAGGATGGTCGGCGCTTCTTCGCCGTCTGGAACGAATGCCGGGCCGGATGCGTCGGGACTTCGCATGTCGAGGAGCCGGACCGAGCCGCCGGCCGCGGCGGCTAGCAGATCGTCCTGCCCGAATTGGAGGTCCTGCACGCCTCCTTCGAATCCGGTGAATGATGTTTCCAACTGATTCGGTACCTTGGCGAGAGCGGAAAGAAACGCCGATCGCGTCGTGAAGTCCGGATGCGCGGCAAATGCACGTTCGAGCAGGACCAGCGCGGGACGGAGTTCGCCGCGGGCGAGTTGAAGCCCGGCCTGATGAACTTGAAAATAAGCGTCGGCCTGCGCTCGCCGTTCCGCGGCGCGCTGGCTCGCCTGGAAGGCGATCACGCCGCCGATCACCGCCGCGCCAAACAGGAGCGCCGCAGCACTCACGGCGATCACACGATTGCGCTTGCGCCGCCGGGCGTCTTCATACGCATGACTCTTAGAAGCTTGGATGAATCCGGCGGATTCTGTCGCCAACGTTCGACCGGTTTGGGAGAGCAGCCAAAGAGCGTCGTCGAGCGGCTTGCCAGGCTGGATGAGATACGCAGGGTTCCGGCCCTCCTTTTCCCAAGTGGCGCAAGCCGCCTCGACACGGGCGCGCTGCTTCAGAAACTCCTGGTTGGTGTCGAACCACGCCATCGCCCGCGGCCAGCGCGTGAGGAGGGCTTCGTGGGCGACCGAGATCGTCCGTCGGCCCGCTGCGTCCGTGTCTGAAACAAGCAGCCGCGCAGAAAGCATCGCCGAGACCAGCTTGTCAGCGTCAGGCGTCGGCGCGACCTCCTCAGGCGCCGCGCGGCGCCGGATCGGGACGGCCGTCTCGCCGCGATCGGTCTTGAAGTTCACGAGCGCGGAAAGAACCGCGTCGACCGCCTGGTCCATTCCGGCGCCGGCTCCCACACTCGCTACGGCGTCATTCGCTTTTGCGGCGATCACGCCCTCGATCCCGCGGAATGCCAGATAATCCTCCCAACGCAGCAGCCCATCGCCGCGAGCCTTCTGGCGTTTGTAGAGTTCTTCGAGCGCGAATTCCAGCAACGGAAGAACCTGCGGATCGGCTGAGGCAGCGTCGCGAAGCTCTTCGTCGAGGCCTTGCTTGGTTTCGGGATGAGCATCGAACCTCAACCCTGCAGCTTGCGCCGGGCGCCGGATGATCTGGCCGAGTTCAACCGGCGCTGGCGGAGGGAGATGATAGGAACCCGTGCCCTCGGCGAGAGCTAGAAGTGGAGAAAACTCGGCCAATCGAGGGAAAAAGTCGCCGCATCGTGACAATAACGACGACTGGATTGCGCCGGGAAAGCGCGGCGAGCATTTCGAGAAATGCGTCCCGCTTTTCCGCAGAAATCCCCTCCGTAAACAACTCTTCGAGCTGGTCGATGAGCAGAACGAGGCGAGCGACCGGCGGACGCAAATTTTGCAGACGAACGCCTAGGGCCGCGGCGTCGTCGGGCCGGTTCTCTTCTTCGCGCTGTCGAACGAGAGCCTCGATCTCCGACCGCTGGCGCGCCTGTTCGCGCTCGGATGCCACTCGCAATCCGCTCCTGACCTCCTCGGGAACAGCGGTGCAATTGGCTTCGAGCGAATAGGGCGTGGTTCCGTGACTGGTTAGCTCCGGCAAGGCCGATTCGGCGAGCAGGGCGTTCGCGAGACCGAGCAGCACGTCGCCACCGGCGTCGGAGGGCTTCATTATAGCGCGGCGCCAAAGCCCTGTGCCCTCAATCACGCCAGGCTCGGTAAGGACGGGAAGAATACCGCTCGGGCCAGGGAAGATTTTCCTGAGCCGGAGGCTCCGAGCACCAAGAGAAAACTGCGGGGATCGTCCTTGTCAGCCTGCGTCTTGCGGAGCATTTCGATCGCGCCGCTCACCGCCGCGGTGCGCCCGAAAAAGATGGGCGCGTGTTTGAAGTCGAAAGGCTCTAGACCACGGAATGGTGAACCTTCCGTCCAGACGGGCTTCGCAGGCGGAGCAAGCGTCCCCGGCGAGAGGGCCACCCGCTCTCGGCGATCTTGCGAAGCTTCGTCTCGAAGAGATCCTGAAAATCCGCGATGGTGTGATACGCAGTGAACGAACCGACGAACGAGCCGTCCTCGCTGTCCTTCGTCCAGTCCTCGATAAATCGCTTAAGAGCGCGCCACTGCCCGATCCGTTCATCGTGGATCTCCGGCGGCTCCGGCTGGAACGACGGAATAGTCTGGTTGATCCAGACGTGCAGTTCCGGCAGTCCGTTACGCTCCTTCTGGCCGGTAAGAGCATGCGTGATTTCGTACTCGGTGCCGGAGCTCGCCGGTGAGCCGTCCGGAAGCCGCTGCGAGGTCCCCAGCCGTGAGCCAAGGCGCGACCAGAGCAAACAGAGGACCACGTCGAACGTCGCTGTGTTCGGAATCTGCTCCTGAAACGATTTCGAGAAATCGAATGGCTCGTATTCCCAGAAATACGCGTCGAGCACGATGCGACCGGCGAACTCCGCATTCAGCCTCGCGATCGCTTCACGCGCGACCCGGCGTTCGTGAGCCACGTCTCCGGGGCTACTCACAAAAAGTGATACCCTCGAGACATTCGGACTGTGGTTGTCTTCACCCATAGCCAGGAGCCAACGGCCCTGATTGTTGCTTTCTAGCAAAAGGGGCGCGTCTTCGCCATCAGAATCACACTCGTGCTCGTCCCTCGTCCTCGAATTACTCAGGAAATCGAGGAGCACGAGGACAAGGACGAGAACGACTTTTCGAGTTGCGAAGGCGTGGCAGCAGCACCGCTGCTCATAAGATACGCAACAATCCAAGAGTCAGGTGACGTTCTCTGTCTTAGATCAGGGAACGTTGATCTATTCGTCCGTTTTCGGACGGCGCGATCGTGTGGCGCTAAGCTATAATGTCTAAATTTTGGGTGGCAGAAATGGCTGTCGGCGAAAGCGGCTCTCGCGAAGCCGTTGAAATGCGATGGGGCCTCATTCCTTCGTCGGCGAAGCCAGGGGACAATCAACCCATGGCATTTGCCGGGATCTGGGAATTCGCGACAGGACAAGCGAGTGCATCCTCTTTATGCTGAGCTTGCTCTATTTCGGGCAAACGTCTTCAATGGGGGGATGGTTTCGTCTGCACCAGATAGGCGGAGCTGCCACTCAATACGCCAATGGAACTACATATCGATAAAGATACGCAGCTCTGCATGTCGCTCGCGGCGCGTCCGGGAAATTTTGGAACCCGATTCCATAACTTCTTATACCGGGAACTGAGTCTTAACTTCATCTACAAGGCCTTTACCACCCGTGATCTTGCCGCCGCAATGGGCGGAATCCGCGCACTGGGGATTCGTGGATGCGCCGTTTCGATGCCATTTAAGGAAGCATGCATCGAATACCTGGACGAATTGGACGCCTCCGCGAAGGGAATCATGTCTGTAAACACTATAGTCAATACTGATGGCTATCTGAAAGCTTATAACACGGATTACACGGCCGTTTCTGAGCTCCTTGGATCCAGTGGAATCCCGTCCAGTGCTGATTTCGCGCTGCGGGGGAGCGGTGGCATGGCGAAGGCTGTTGCATGTGCGCTCAGGGACGCCGGATTCGCCAATGGTTTGATTGTGGCGAGGAATGAAGCCGCGGGGACAGCGCTGGCTCAGCAATATGGTTTCCAGTGGAAGAAGGAGCTTACGAATGAAAGGCCTGGATTGCTGATCAATGTGACTCCGGTTGGGATGGCAGGTGGCGCCGAGTCGGATCAGCTTGCTTTTTCAGAGGAGTTGGTTCGCTCCGCTCAGTTCGTGTTTGACGTCGTCGCACTCCCCCCGGAAACACCGCTGATTCGACTGGCGACTTCGTTGGGAAAGAAAACAGTCACGGGCGCGCAGGTCATCGCGCTTCAAGCTCTCGAACAGTTTGTGCTTTACACCGGCGTTCGCCCAGATACGGACGTGATCGAGAAAGCTGCGGCATTTGCGCGTTCGTAGCTCCCTTAGATCGCAGCCATGGCCTCCCCTACGAAAAGGCACAGACTCCTCCCATGGCTCCAGGCGGGATTCCCGTCCAAAATCCGAAACGGACTTCCAAGTCCGATAGCCTGCTAGCCATGGCGAGCACAGCGCGCAATGGAATCCTCGCAGGCGGGAACTGGATTCTCGATCGCACCAAGATCATCGACGTTTATCCGGTGCAGGACGCGCTTGCAAACATCCTCGCCGAGACATCGTGCAACGGCGGCGGACCCTACAACGCGCTTATTGATCTGGCGCGGCTCCAGGCGCCTTTCCCACTGGCCGCAGTAGGGCTCGTGGGCGACGACGACGCGGGCGAGTATATCCGCAAGGACTGCCAGGCGCACCGCATCGACACCCGGCAATTACACCTCTCCAAGGAAGCGCCAACATCCTACAGCGACATAATGACAGTGAAATCCACAGGACGCCGGACGATATTTCAACAGCGCGGCGCCAACGCCTTTCTCGACGCCTCGCACTTTGACTTCGCGCAGAGCGACGCACGCATCTTTCATCTCGGCTATCTCCTGCTGCTCGACCGGCTCGACCAGCCCGATCCGGCCTGCGGAACCGTGGCGGCGGCCGTGCTTCAGCGCGCGCAGGAAGCCGGCTTCAAGACGAGTGTGGATGTAGTGAGCGAGGACAGCGACCGGTTCGCCGGAATCGTTCGTCCTGCGCTGAGGTTCTGCGATTACTGTGTCTTGAACGAATTTGAAGCCGAGCGCACGACAGGTATCAAGATCGTCAGCGAGGGCAGAATCGACTTCGGTGCCGCCAGAAAAGCTGCTCACGAACTGCTCGCCACAGGTGTGCACCAATGGGTCGTGATCCATTTCCCCGCAGGCGCTATCGCCGTCGGCTCCGGCGGCCAGGAATTGGTGCAGGCAAGTATCAACATGCCGCAGGCGAGAATTGTGGGAACGCTTGGCGCCGGAGACGCCTTCGCCGCCGGTGTGCTCCTCGGCCTGCACGAGGGGGTCCCGATGGACGTCGCCCTCACCTACGGGGTCTGCGCCGCAGCCGCCTCGCTCACGGACTCGACCAGTTCGAATGGCGTCAAGCCACTTTCCGAGTGCTTGCGGTTGGCTGAGGAATTCGGCTACCGCCCAATCTGAAGTATGATCGGAATCAGACGGCTGCGATATCCAACTTACTGGAACAATGATGCGTAATCGGTAGAGCAAATGCTGAAGCGGCATTTACTTTAACGCGACGGAGGCGCCATTTGCGACGTGCTATCGAAACAGGCTGTCGAGGCCCATGGCGGTCTTCCGCAGAAATTTGGGAAGGGCTTCCTGATGGCGAACGCGAAACAGGAAGTAGATCCAGGAAAGGGCGTTGAGCGTGAAGAGGCGGTCAAGGACGTGGCGGTATCCGCGATGACGCCGAACAAGCAACCCCAGAAGCCAATTGACGGTGCGGCGGTTGAACCGCGCCGGCTCGAAGAGGCGAATGCGGTATCGCTGACGTACCGATCGCGGCCAGCGGGCTTTGTAGGCTTTTTTGGCGGTCCTAATCTCTTCAGCCAAGGCGGGATCAGGCGGGAGCAGGTAGTGCCGCCGCGCGAGCAATACTATGGCGAAGGTGTCCCGCATGAATGACAAATCCCCCTCGGGAAGGTCGATCTGACGGGCGAGTTCGAGCATGCGGTCGAAGTGTGTGAAGGCAGCTTCGCCCGCGCGGATGGCTTCTTCCGGGTCATGGACGAAGTGCGAAAGAACTCTGCGCACGGGTTGATTGATGAAAACGGAGTCCCAATAGACATGGAGGAGCGGCGGAATGCGCACGCGGCGGAAGAAGAGCTTTTCGCGCGCGAATTCCTCAATGTAGAGCAGTTCGCGGATGACGACTTCAGTGAGTCGGAGAAGCTCGATGGCGGCGGGAGCTTTGCCGGCGCCAAAGAAGGAGGCGACGACCTGCTCGACGCTGGCGCCCTCCTTGAAGATGCGAAGGGCCGCGGTGGTATTCAGATCGATCCAGACGGCCTCGGGATCGAGGAAAGCGAGGCGACGGAAAGCGTGCCAGCCTCCGGTCTGGCACCAGACGGAAAATCCGATAACGTTACGCGCGCCGGCAAGTTCGCGCGCGTAGTGCTCGCAATCCCAGCCGATAAAGGATGGGTATTCCCCAGCGCCCTCATATTCGCGGCGGGCTTGCAGTTCGATGATTTTTGGAAGGTCGATGCGGAAGAAATGGCGGTTCAACGGGAGGTAGCGGAAGAAGTCGCTCTCGCCGTACTTCATCGAAACTACAAAGCAACGCGACTGGATGCCGCGCAGAGCAGAGGCAAGACGGCCGCGGTGCCAGATGAGGTCGCCGATGAGGTAGGCGCCGACAGTCCAGGTGCGGAAGATGAGGCGGCGTTCGCGGCTTTCGAAAACTGGCAGAAGAACGCGGAGCATTCGGTTGACCTCGTGCGCCGTGCGCAAGACCAACCGGCTGCGGAGCGGGTCCGTGACATCCCGTCCGTCGGCCTCGCCGATGCGCAGAATGATACCCTCAAGCTCCGGAAAGTCGTCCAGGCACGCGGCAGCGACTTCGCTAAACCATGCGGCGGCTGCGTCGGCGCGGTTCCCCAGGCGGCCATCCACCGCGGCCGAGGTGGTGACGAAGTCCGCTGTGAGATAGATGCGCAGGTGGTGAACGCGGAGCAGGGCGAAAAGCCTGCGAAATTCCTCGCGAAACACGGCGTTGCGCGCGCGGATTTCAGGCTCGAACCAAGGGTGATCGGAAAGATGCGCGACGTCGTCGAGCGAAACGGAATTGTAACCGAGGCCGGCGGCCTTGAGGGCAAAGACGTCGAGGTCGGAGCGAATCGCATGCCATTGGGTCTCGCGCTCCGGGCCGGCCGTGGCGAGATGAGCGAAGGGTATTTTTGACCAATTGATCCTCCGCTTTTGGTATCCACGAAAGAACGGGCCGATGGCGTCGATGATGGCGAGTTCCATATCGTGCGAACCAGCTCAGTTAGCGGATAATGACTTTGCGTGTTGTTTGCACGTTATTCAGGGCCGCTCCACCGTTCCTGAATTTCTTCGCAGAGGGCGCGGTAGGCCTGGGCGACCGGAAGTTTTGCAGCATACGCAAGCACGGGCATTCGATGCAGTCCCATCTTTTCTATCTCGACTGTGAAGGGAATGACCGTTTTTAGGAACATCGGGTACCTCTCCGGCAGATGCGCGATGGTTTCCTGGTGGATGCGATTCCTGGTTTGCGCCATTGAAAAAAATGGGACCAGGATTCCGGCCGGCAATTCCATTTCGGCAAAGAATTCGAAAAGCTGCTCGAGCGTGCGCTCCGACAGCGTCGTGGGAATCACCGGTACCAGGATGAGATTCGAGGCGCGAAAGACATTCTCGGAGAGCAGCGTGATGTTCGGCGGGCAGTCGAGAATGATGCAGTCGTAGTCCGTGCCAAGCTCATCGAGAAGCCAACGCAGCTGCTTGCGTGACTTCCGCATGCGGTCGAGAACGAGGTCAAAATTCCGATACGCGAGATTGGACGGCAGAATGTCCAGCCCGGGATAGTCGGACTCGCGAATGTTCTGCCTCAGTCCCGCGTCGGTGAGATCATCGAGTTTCATCTTGAATTTTTCCGCCGGGCTCACACGGAAGAAGAAGGCGGCAGCTCCCTGCGGGTCGAGATCGACAAGCAGGGTGCGTTTGCCCGCCTGCTGGAGCGCATACGCAAGATTTACCGAAAACGCCGTTTTGCCGACCCCGCCCTTGATGCTGTAGGAAGAGATGATCCTCATTGGGTGGCCGGATTCTCCGTCGAATCTGCGGCCAGGGCTTTCGAATCCACGTAAGTAGCCTTGACCGCGCGGGCGATCTGAGGCGCGCAGAATTCATCCAGCGTCTTATGGAAGCGATCCCTCTCGGCTTGCTGGCCTTGATTCAGAAGTGCAACGAGTCCACCGAGCGCCAGAGCGAGTTCCTCGTGGTTTCCGGTCTCCTTGCGCTTGCGCTCCCAGTAGCCGAGCAGTGCGCGCTGCTGAACGGAGTAGTCGTTAAAAAGCCCGAGACTGGTCTGAAGACGCCGCAGCTGCTTCTCGATGTGTTCCGTCTCGTCGGCCGGTAGAAGCTCACCAAAAAACTCGATCAGGTAGCGTAGCTTTTTACATTGAATGCGCACCTGGTGCACGGCCTCGTCCGGCGTATCCGTGCCGAGCGAGCGCTCGATTTTGACGATTCGCTTGTAGCTCTTATAGATGCGCCCAGCGACCAGCGGGCCGACCGGATTCTGCGACACCTCAGTTTCCGTGAGCTCTGACGGCTCGGCGAAAAAGCGCTCCATCGCCTCGATCGCGGCACGGTAAGTGGGAGAGCCAAGATGCGCGACGACCTTCCTCAAAGCGCGACGACGCTCCTTGGCAAAGTCCCGAAACATCTCTTCGAGTGGCGGCTGGAGCGTGGCAGGGAGCATCGCTATATACTGCTCCCGAGCAAGGAGATAGACATCGAGGTCACGCAAGCGATTGGTGACCTCGCAAAACTGCGCAAAGGCAGCCTTCAGCTCCTCCGTTTTTTCCTCGCGATAGACTCCTTTAATTAGGCTAAGTACCGACCGGATTTTGCGAACGCAAATCCGGTAATCGTGCAGAAATTCCGTATCGATGTCGTCAACGATGCCCGATTCGTTTTCCCGAGCAATTGCGAGTATCCTGTGAATAATCCTGCGTGCGGTCTCCCGGGCGGACAAATCGGGCGCTAAATCGAAGGCAGGTCGCAGCGTGTATCGCCGGGGAACTTTTCCACGCTCGCGAAAAAACATAGCCAGAGGACCCTCGGCGATCTCGGTGGCTCCGATTGTCCGCAAGATCTCGATTGCTCTTGTCGCCTCGGCCTCGTAGCCCCGCAGCGGCCGGTAATGACACAACCGGTAGAAAGGCTCCCGCAATTCGCGATCTGCGAAAAAGTTGGTGAGATCGAAGCGGAATACCGTCTTCTCCGTTTCGTTCAGCAACTCCACCGCCTGCTCTCGAATCGACAGGCGAGCGACACGCGTCAGGCTCCTGATACCAAGGAGCCGCTTTAACTCTTTGCGCAGGCTTCCCTCCGGGAATTCCCACTCAAACCGTGGAACGTGCTTTGCCGTCATCGGCAACGCGTGCCGCACGTCGCCGATCCAATCGTGATCCCGCTCGCACAGACGCAGTTGCCCGTTGGACTGATAGAGGAGCCGGTCCCCAAACCAAACGCCCCATTCGAAGGTGTCGTAAAATGTCGCTTTGGCCGAGCTTGCTTCGCTCAACCGAATCCCAAATGTCGACTCCAACGCGGCGCGGAGACCCTCGATCTCCAGCTCTGCCGGGATCTGACAATTCTTCCGAGTAATGTGCTCACCTTCCAAGGAGATTACTCTAGGCCCTTCGAAAAAAACTAGCAATCCGCGCCGTGTCCGAATCCAGCTACGGGGGCATACACCGGCTTTTGCCGTCCTGCCTTCTCGATCGCAATCGTCTGATTCCCTCTGCCTTGCTTAGAGCAACTGCCGAAATAAATTTCCGAAATGGTGGCAGCGCCGTGCCAGCCCTTTCCCAAGCAATTCTTTCAGAATCGCTTGGGAGGCGGCCATTTGGAAATTTCTTTCGGCATTTGCTCTAAAACCCGGCCGCGTCGGCCGAAATTTGCCGCATCGATAAGAGCGTGATACTCTTAGGCAGACTGGAATGGAGTATGAAAGCTGTGGTGACATGCCTGGCTTTGTGGCTCACAGCTTTTGCAGCATGCGCCTCTGAGGAGAGAGTTTGCTTCATCAAAATCAACGGGGCGATCGGTCCTGCCACGGCGAGTTACATTGCACGCAGCATTGGCGAAACACAGTCGAGGAACGCCCAGTTTCTCGTTATTCAACTCAACACGCCCGGCGGACTGCTCGATTCGACGCAATTGATCGTGCAGAGCCTCTTGGCCTCGCCGATCCCGGTCGTCGTCTATGTCGCTCCGACCGGCGCGACTGCGACCAGTGCCGGGTGTTTCATCACACTCGCGGCAAGTGTCGCCGCGATGGCGCCGGCGACCACCATTGGTGCTGCGCATCCCGTGATGATCGGCGGGGGCATCCCGAGCGGCGATGGCCAGAAGACCGACGACACGATGAAACAAAAACTCGAAAACTTTTCCGTTAGCTACATCGAAGCAATTGCGGCCAAACGCAATCGCAACGTCGAGTGGGCAAAGTCAGCCGTGCGTGAAAGCGCGTCGATCCCGGCGGATAAGGCGCTTGAATTGAAAGTGATTGACATCATCGCGAAGGACCTGTCCGATCTGCAACGACAGTTGGACGGGCGCGTGGTCGAGGGCAAGGAACTCAAGACCGCTCGTGCCGAGGTCGTTGAGATCCCAATGTCCGCGAGCGAGACAATCTTTCAATTACTGTGGCGGCCGGAGGTGATGTTCGTCCTCATGCTGATTGCGATCTACGGAATCATTGGCGAACTGAGCACGCCCGGCGCGATTCTGCCTGGGGTGGCCGGTGTAATTGCGTTGGTGCTTGTGCTCTACATGGCAGCGATTCTGCCGATCAATGTCACGGGTCTGATTCTTATCGGGCTCGCGTTTGCACTGTTCGTTTTCGACGCGTTCGCACCGACCCATGGTGTGTTGACGGTCGGCGGAATAGTCGCATTTTTGATCGGCTCGCTGATGTTGTTCGACCGTAGCGATCCGCTCTTTCGCTTGTCGCTGGCTTATATTATTCCGGCGACAATCGTGACGGCGCTGTTCTTCATATTTGTTGTCGCCAAGGGACTACGCGCGCAGTTCTTGCCGATCAAGGCCGGAAAGGAGACGATGCTCGGCAAGACAGTAGCCGCATCTACGCAGATCGACTCGACCGGCGGAAAAGTATTCGTTGAAGGCGAATATTGGAACGCGGTGAGCGACACACCCGTTGAACAGGGCCAACCGGTAGAGGTCGCAGCCGTGCTGGGATTGACGCTGAAAGTAAGGCCAAAAACGTAAGGAGAACCAACACATGCAACCATTAGAAGCCCTGGCAACCCTGTTAATGTGGGCGCTCCCTATCATCGTCCTCGGAGCAATTGTTCTCTCGCAGATGATCCGCATCCTCCGCGAATACGAGCGAGGGGTGATCTTCCGGCTTGGCAAATTACTGCGAGCGAAAGGACCCGGATTGATCTTTCTCATCCCCATCGTGGACCGCATTGTGAAAGTGGACTTGCGCGTGATCACGATCAACGTTCCCCAACAGGAAATGATGACTCGCGACAACGTGCCCGTTACCGTGGACGCTGTTGTCTATTTTCGCGTGCTGGACCCGGAGGCCGCCATCATCAAAGTGGAGAACTTTCTGAAAGCGACTTCGTTAATCGCTCAAACGACGCTGCGCAGTGTAATTGGGCAAGCCGAATTGGACGAGTTGCTTTCGCAACGCGAAAAAATCAATCAGCGTCTCCAGGAGATTATTGACCGACAAACCGAACCTTGGGGAATAAAGGTCACAGCCGTTGAAGTCAAGGACGTGATGCTGCCTGATGCCATGAAGCGCGCCATGGCTGGACAAGCTGAGACCGAGCGCGAGCGCCGAGCGAAGATCATCAACGCGGAGGGTGAGTTCCAAGCCGCGGAAAAACTGGTGCAGGCGGCGGCAATGATCGCCGGGCAGCCGATCGCACTCCAACTGCGCTACTTGCAGACAATGAAGGAGATTTCGAGCGAGCATAACACAACGACGTTCTTGCCGATCCCGATTGACCTGTTTGCCCCATTCATCAAAAAAAACTAGCCGCCAACGGTCTCCTTAATCGAAGGTGGTACTTGTTCGGTGGGATGGCCCGCGAGGTCCTCGATGCAGCGGGTGACGAGAGCGGTCCAGCCGGTCTGATGAGAGGCTCCCAGCCCGCGCCCGTCGTCGCCGTGAAAGTACTCGTGAAAGAGGACGAGGTCTTTCCAGTGCGGGTCCGCACCGTGCAGCCGGCAGCCTCCGTGGCAGGGCCTTTCTCCCGAGGCATCGGGAAGGAACAGTTTGGCCAGACGGCGCGAAAGCTCCCGGGCGACCTCATCGAGATTCACGCGGACGCCTGAGCCCGTCGGACACTCGATGACGAACGTATCGCCATAAAAGTGGTGGTAGCGCTCAAGGGCTTCAATCAGGAGGTAATTGATCGGGAACCAGATCGGACCACGCCAGTTGGAGTTCCCGCCAAACATCCAGGATGGCGAGTCTCCGGCCGCGTACTCCACCGAATATGTCTCCCCTCCAATCTCGACACGGAATGGGCTCTTCCTGTGGACGGCAGAGAGCGAGCGAACGCCATGCGGAGAGAGAAATTCCGTTTCGTCCAGGACACGGCGCAACAGGCGTTCGAGGCGCTCGCGGTTGGGAAGCGCGAGCAATGTGCTCATCTGCTCGTCGGAACGGGTGCACCAGGTGATGAGCCGCGCGAGGTCCGGGCGGTATTTGAGGAACCATTTCATGCGCTTTCCGAATCCCTTGAGCGTTTCGACCTGGGAATCCTCAAGCACCTCGACTGCGAGCATCGGGATGAGGCCGACCATTGAGCGGGTGCGCAGCACTTCGCGCGAACCGTTGACACGCAAGTGGTCGTAATAAAAGCCGTCCGTCTCATCCCAAAGTCCCGTTCCATCGAAATGGTTGATGGCATCGGCAATCGAGATGAAATGCTCGAAAAACTTCGAAGCCATATCCTCGTAGGCGGAATTCTCATGAGCAAGCTCCAGCGCCATGGCCAGCATCGTCAGGCAGTAAAATCCCATCCACGCGGTGCCGTCGGCCTGCTGAAGATATCCGCCAGTGGGTAGCGGCTTCGAACGGTCGAAGATGCCGATGTTGTCGAGGCCGAGAAATCCGCCCGAGAAGAGATTGTGGCCCTCGTGATCCTTGCGATTAACCCACCAGGTGAAATTGAGCAGCAGCTTTTGAAATGCGCTCTCGAGAAATTGGCGGTCGCGGGACTCACCCGTGCCGCAAATCTTGTAAACACGCCATACCGCCCAGGCGTGCACGGGGGGGTTCACGTCCCCGAACTCCCACTCATAGGCTGCGAGCTGGCCGTTGGGGTGCATGTACCATTCGCGCAGGAGTACTGTGAGCTGCTGTTTGGCGAAGTACGGATCAATGCGCGCGTAGGGCACCATGTGAAAAGCGAGGTCCCAGGCAGCGAACCACGGGTATTCCCATTTGTCCGGCATCGAAAGAACGTCCTTCGCGAAGACATGGAGCCACTGCGAATTTCGCCCGAATATCCGGCTTCCCGGCGGAGGCATCTCGTAGGGATCGCCGATCATCCAGTCCTCGACGACGAAATGATAAAATTGCTTCGTCCAAACGAGCCCCGCATAAGCCTGGCGGGCCACATTTTTCTGCTCCGGTGTCAGCGCCGCGGGGATCGTCTCCGCATAGAATTCATTCGCCTCGTTGATGCGGACCGCGACGGTGTGCTCAAAGCCTTCGCTATCGAATTCGCCCAGTTTCTTTCTCCGGCGTCGAAGTTCCAGCTTCAAGACATGTTCCCCTCCAGCGGGGATCTCCAGCCGATAGAGGGCGGCCGTCTTGGTCCCCTGATTTCGCGGATTGACGGCTCCCGTCTCGCCCTCGCAGAGCCAGCGGTGAAAAGAGTCTTTCACATAGGGAGCGTAATTAGGCACTCCGAAGCAGATTTCCTGGTTGGTTTCGTTGTCTGTGCAAAGAAGACTGTCGGGTTCAACCTCCATCAGCCATTCGTAATCTTGGAGCGTCTCGTGGGAACACGCCACACGCCGCGGCCCCGTTTTCCAAAGCCGGGGCTTGAGCGTGCATCCCTCGTGCTTGCATCCCCATGACCAGGTGTTGCGGAACCATAACGTTGGCAGGACGTCGAGCGGGGCTGCTTCCGGACCGCGGTTGGCGATCGTGATGCGAATGGCAACGTCGTCGGGATCGTATTTCGCATACTCGACGAACACGTCGAAGTAACGCCCGCCATCGAAGATCCCCGTGTCCGTAAGCTCAAACTCCCCGCAATCTCTTCCGCGCCGCGCATTTTCCTCAATCAGCATGGAGTAGGGAAACGCTGCCTGCGGATACTTGTAGAGGCCCTTCACGTAGGAATGGGTCGGGGTGGCATCAAGGTAATAGTAGCATTCTTTGACGTCCTCGCCGTGATTGCCCTCAGGACCAGCCAGCCCATAGAGCCGCTCCTTGATAAACGGATCCTTTCGATTCCAGAGTGCGAGCGCGAAAACCAACCGGCATTGCCTGTCGCACCAGCCGAGCAATCCGTCCTCGCCCCAGCGATAAGCACGCCTGCGGGCCAGATCGTGCGGAAAGTAGCCCCAGGCGTCGCCATCGGGGGAGTAATCCTCGCGCACCGTGCCCCACTGCCGCTCGGCAAGATAGGTGCCCCAACGCTTCCAGTTTTTGTGCCGGCCATCCTCCTCGATTAATCGCTGCGCCTCAGCTGATCTCACCCTGACATTCATCGTAGCCCGAATGAAGCAGATTGCCGGCCATTTTTTGCCCGAAGGGCAGCACGGGTAGGATGAACCCTGGGCCGTGGACACTTCCGGTTCATACAGCTTCAAAACCTATCGCTCTTGGTGGAAAAATTGAAGGCAATTTAAAGCTAGTCACTCAAGAAAGTGCGTCCTCGACTTATCAGACCCGGAGGCGTAGGTTGGACGCACGTCCATGAGCACGAAAAACATCCTGATGATCACCGGCGACTTTGTAGAGGATTACGAGAATATGGTGCCCTTCCAGGCGCTGCAGATGGTTGGCCACAAGGTGTCGGCAGTCTGCCCGGACAAGCGCTCAGGCGACAAGGTGCGGACTGCGATCCATGATTTTGAGGGCGACCAGACCTATTCGGAAAAGCCGGGACATAATTTCGTCCTTAACGCCACCTTCGCGGACGTGAGCCCGGAGAATTTTGATGCACTCGTCGTTCCCGGGGGCCGCGCTCCGGAATACTTGCGCCTGAACGCGGAGGTCATCCGCTTCGTGCGCCACTTCGCGGAATCGGGCAAACCGATTGCGGCGATTTGTCATGGGTTGCAGATTCTCGCCGCCGCGGGAGTTTTACACGGGCGCAAGTGTGCCGCCTATTATGCTTGCGGTCCCGAAGTCACGCTGGCTGGCGCCGAGTTCCAGAATATCGCCGCCGACGAGGCCTACGTGGACGGAAACCTTGTCACAGCTGCCGCGTGGCCCGCTCATCCCACATGGCTCGCCCGCTTTTTGGAAGTGCTGGGAACCAAGATTTCCCTGTGACCTAGCAGGCTGTCGGACTTGGAGGTCCGAGTGGAATTTTTCCTCGAAAACCCACCGTGCAAAGAGGGCCAACCGCCTGACATCCTGCCAAAATCGGCACTTCGTGCCGAAAAAAACCCGAAATAGGTGTTTTTTCTCCGCGAAGCGGAGTTTCAGCAGCATGTCTGAAAGGGCGGGTCATTTTTTGGGGGGGATTTTTCAAGTTTCAAATTCCCGCTTCATTCCAAGTCCGACATGCTGCTAGGCGGAACGACGAATTTCTTATTGGTGGCCGACTGTTCTTTTTAAGATCCCCTCGGACAAAGTCTGAGGCAGGTCAGCGAGCATTTTCCCGGCGAGGCGATAACCCGATCTATCGGCGTTTCGCGTTAGGGACCGCAACCATTCTGCGATGCGAATTTGCGATGAACGGCAGAAATAATCGGTCAAGTCCAACGCGCTTGACGCCTCAGGGTCTGAACGCTCAACCATCGCCTGCGCTCGTGCCAAGGTGGCCGACATCGCGAAGAGCTCGGCTCCAATATCCACGAAGCGGCCAAGCAGGAGCTGGCGCTTTTCCAGCGCAGGCCCATACACGAGCATTTGGTGAAACATTCGCCGGGCCAACTGGCGCACGGCCGATGCACACCAACGAACATGGTGCGCCAGCCGCGGGTCGAAGTTTTGCTCAATCCGCCGCGGAAGATACGTAGAAGGATACCATCCGCTATAGAAGCGGGCGGCGTGCAGCCCCGCGGAGCCCCGCACGGAAACGGGCAACCGCCGGTCGAGAACGGGGGCGCTGATTTTCAAATGCGGATCGAGCGCTTCCCGCGCGATGAACAATCGCATGATTTCGCTCGAACCCTCGAAAATGGTATTGACGCGGCTATCGCGAACGATGCGTTCCACGGGATCCGGCGACTCGCCGCGCTTGCCCAGCGAAGCCGCCGTCTCGTAACCACGTCCACCGCGAATCTGCATCGTGTCATTGGCGATCCTCCAGGCCCACTCGGTCGCCAGCATCTTGCAGATCGCTGATTCAAGCCGGAAATCCGACTTCGCCCGGTCCACCAGCGAGGCTGTAAGCATCGTCATCGACTCCATGGCAAAAGTCGCTGCAGCCATGTCGGCAATCTTGCTTGCGATAGCGGCGTGCTCCCCAATGGGCTTTCCCCATTGGACACGCTCTTTCGCCCAACGGGTGCTGATCTCCAGGCACCGCTTGGCGAGTCCGATGCACGCGGCCGGCAAAGTGAGGCGGCCCGTGTTCAACGTGCTCAAGGCGACTCGCAGGCCCTTTCCTTCAGCAAGCAGAATGTTCTCGCGGGGCACACGGACGTCATGACATTCGATAACGGCGTTGTAGAGCGCGCGAAGTCCCATGAACCGGCAGCGCTGGACGACCTCCACGCCCGGCCAAGCGGTTTCCACGATGAAAGCCGTGATTTGATTCTTGCTTTGTCCGCGAATCCCCTTCGGAGGGGTCTTTGCCATGACGACGATCACCCCGGCGCGCGTGCCATTCGTGCACCACATCTTGCAACCGTTAAGAATGTAGCTTGAACCGTCCCTGGCAGGCTCCGCATGCGTTTCCATTCGGGCTGGATCGGAACCGACGCCCGGTTCAGTCAGCGCGAAGGCCGAGATTTCCCCCTTGGCCAATCGAGGCAAGTATCTTTGCCGCTGTTCCTCGGTGCCGAAAAGCAGAAGCGGCTGCGGAACGCCGATCGATTGATGGGCGCTCAGCAGTGCCGTCATGTTGCCGCACCAGCTTCCAAGCAGCATCGCAGCGCGGCAATAGTTTGTCTGAGAAAGGCCCAGGCCGCCGTATTTCGTTGGAATTTTGATTCCGAATGCTCCCAATTTTGCGAGCCCGTCAATGACCTCATCGGGAATCTCTCCGCTCTCATCGATCTGGTCCGGGTTGGTGCTACTCCGGAGAAAGTCCTCAAGCCTGTAAAGAAAAGCGTCTCCCTGATCCCGATCCTCCATTGTTTGCTCGGGGAAGGGCATGATCTGCGACAGATCGTGACGTCCCAGAAACAGTCCACCGGCGAACGTCCTTTCCATCGAGGCAGCTTCCCGCGCTGCCTCGGTCACTTCCAACGCCGCGCGTTCGCCTTCCGACATACGCGACGTGTCGATCACGGATTCCTTATCGTTTTTTGGCACAATACTCGCAGTTTGTCGGACCCGGAACGAACGAACGGTTGGCAATTGGAAATCGCCTGAAAACGCGAACCTGCCACATCGGTAGGCTGCTAGTCGCCATAGAATGTCTTGTTTTGCTTGTTCATTTCGATGAGTCGCTCGCAAGGAGCAAATTGACCTTCTCCCGCTTCGTTGAGCCGCCGAAGATCCTCGATGATCCTGCCGACGCCGGCGGCATCTGCATACCGCAACGGCCCACCGCGGAATGGGGCAAAACCAGTTCCCATGATCATTGCGAAATCGACATCCCTCGGGTCCTCGACGATCCGCTCCTCCAGACACCTCGCTGCCTCGTTGATCATTAAGAGAACCATGCGCTGCCGAAGCCGTTCTCGGGAGAGACCCGCCTTGTCTTCCGCTTCCCGAAGTCCCAGCGCGGCGCTATTGACGCGGACAACACGACCGTTTCGGTATTCGTAGAATCCCTTGCCGGTCTTGCGTCCCCTGATGCGCACCTCCAGCAACCGGGAAAAAAAGCCCGGCATCTGCATTCGGTCCGGAAATGCCGCACAAAGTGTCTGCGCCACGTCGGACGCGACATCGAGCCCGACTTCATCCAGGAGGCGCAACGGACCCATCGGCATTCCGAAGTCGAGCATGCTCTCATCAATCGCTGTGACTTCGGCGCCCGCGTTAAACAGGCGCACCGCTTCAAGCAGATAGGGCAGCAAAATGCGATTCACCAGGAAACCCGGCTGATCCCGGACGACCACCGGAAGCTTGCCGATCCGCTGAACGAAAGCCACCGCGGTATCGACCGTCACGTCTGAAGTCAGCTCCGCTCGAACGACCTCGACAAGTTTCATGCGGTGCACCGGATTGAAAAAATGGAGACCGGCGACGCGTTCGGGATGGCGCAAGCCGCGACCGATCTCCGTCACTGAGAGCGCGGAGGTGTTCGTGGCCAGGAGCGTCTCGGGACGCGTCCGCTCTTCGAGATCGGCAAAGATTTGTTTTTTCAATTCCATCTTCTCCAAAGCGGCCTCAACCACCAGATCGACCTGCTTCATTTCCACGGGCACCTCCACCGGAACGATGCGATCCATCCCGGCCTGGGCCTCCGCAGCAGAGAGCAGCCCGCGTCGTCGCGCTTCGGAAAAGAGCTTTTCCGCCCGCTGCAAGCCTTGAGCAAGTTGGCCCGCGTCGACATCCCGAAGCAGAACGTCCGTGCCGCGCGAGGCGAACCATTGGGCAATGCCCGACCCCATAACACCGGAGCCAATCACTGCAGTCTTCCGTAGTGATTCCGCTTTGGGTGCGGGCCGGTGCTTCGCGCGATCCTGCAGAAAAAAGACCCGGATCAGATTCTTGGAAACCTCCGTATCGGCGAGGCGGAGAATGACCTCTTTCTCGGCAGCCAGAGACTGCGGAACGCTACGGACAACGGACTTCGCCGCCACGTCGATGGCCCTGAGCGCAGCGGGATAATGCCCGCGGGTCTTCTTCAGGATCGAATTTCTTGCCAACGCCGAAACTGCCTGCCATGCGGGGATCCAGGCAATGTGCCGAAGGTTGCGCCAGCGCGGTTTTCCCTTCGCCACGAAACGTCCGGCCAACACGAGCAAACGCTCCCGCGGCGCCAAGCCATCAATAAGACCGAGGCCGATCGCCTTTGAAGCCGGCATCAATTCGCCGCGCAGGATGACCTGCAAGGCCCGAGGCAGGCCAATGAGCCGGGGCAGGCGCGTCGAACCGCCCCATGCCGGAATGAGGCCAAGATTTACCTCCGGAAGGCCAATGCGCGTGGCCCGTTCGGGGCTTGCCACGCGATAATCGCAGGCCAGCGCCAACTCGGTTCCTCCGCCCGCGCACGCGCCGTGAATCGCGGCGACCGTCACGCACTTAAGCGCGGCGATCCTGGCAAAGGTTTGCTGGCCGAGATCCACCAGCTCCGTGCGACTTTGTGTCCCCGCCAATTCCTTCAAGTCAGCTCCCGCGATAAAGACGGATGGCTTGGCGCTCTCGAAGACCACGCCGCGCAAGGCTTGCCGATCCAGTTCACCAAGAATCTCCGCGAGAGCATGGAGGGTTTTGCTGTCCAGCACGTTGGCCGAACTCCCGATCCGGTCGAATCGAACGACCGCGATCCCGTCTTCTGCGGCGTTCAGGAGCACGGATAGGACGTTGGAAGAATCAGACCTTTGCCCCGTGGTGGCGGTCGCTGAGGGTGGATGGACTGCGGCGTTCATAAGCGTTCGAGCCAAAGCGCGGCCCCCTGCCCTCCCCCCACGCACAGACTGACGAGGGCCTCCTGAGCGTTCCTGCGTTGAAGCTCCTTCAGCGCGGTGAGCACAAGGCGTGCCCCGCTTGCGCCCACGGGATGACCGAGCGCGATCGCGCCTCCGTTGACGTTCAAACGTTCGTCCGAAATCTCGCCGATGCCCTCATCTTTCAATTTTCGCAAGACCGCGAGAACTTGTGCGGCAAAAGCCTCGTTGATCTCGACGAGCTCCGCATCCTCAATGGTTACATGGAGCCGTTCGAGCAGGCGTTCGATGGCATAAACCGGGCCAAGCCCCATTCGCTTGGGATCGCAGCCCGCGTAGGCGAAGCCTCGAATGGCGCCAAGCGGTTCCAGGCCAAGGCTGCTCGCGGCAGCCTCGGTTCCAATCAACAACGCCACTGCGCCATCGGTAATCTGCGAAGAATTCCCGGCCGTGACAGTGCCGGTTTCCTTTTCAAAGACCGGCCGCAGCTTGGCCAGGGCTTCGAGGGTTTGATGCGGGCGCACACCGTTGTCGCGCAAGACCGCAACGCCGTGCGCCGTGTCATATGCTGGAGCGATCTCCTCTGCACGCTTGGCCTCCGCCCCGGCCGCTCGTATATGCGACCGCAATGCGAAGGCGTCCTGTGCCGCGCGTCCAATTTCGAATTCCCGCGCCAGGACCTCGGCGGTTTCCCCCATATTCAAGCCGCTCACGGGGTCACTCAGGCCGAGCCTTAAGGCTGGGATGGGCACAAAATCCTGAGGACGCAGTGCTGCGACGGCGCGGGCTTTCGACAACAAGCCCCTGCCTGAGGCCAGCGAAGCAAACTTCCTTGTTGCCGGTTTCGGAAAGAGCATGGGAGTACTCGACATACTCTCAACACCTCCCACCAAGTAAAGCTCACCCTGCCCGGATTGAATCCGAAGCCACGCCTGGGTGATTGCTTCGATTCCGGAAGCGCAATTGCGTTGCACGGTAAGGGCCGGTACATGCTTCGGAATTCCCGAACGAAGCGCCGCCACTCTCGCAAGGTTCAGCGCATCGGCGGGCTGCGCCACACAACCGACAATCACCTCATCGAGCCGAGCGGGATCGAGGGCAGTCCGAACCAGAACGCCTAGCATGGCGGCGCGCGCCAGATCCGCCGCGCCCGCCCCCGCCAGACTGGTTCCGGCCTTGGTGAAAGGCGTGCGCACGCCGGCGATGACCACTACCGGGTCCGCCTTCATTTCTCCGGGGAGGTCACAAGGCTGGGCGAACGGTTTTCGGTCTTGAGTCGCCGATCGACCACCTTTTGCTCCTTGAGCTTTTCGCCGACTCCTTGAAGCCGGCGCATTTCGGAATCGGTATGGAACACGATGCGATTTGCACGGAGTTCGGCGCGCTCGAAGAGGCACCGCGTGATCTCCATCGAAACGGAGCTCTCCTCGGCTCCGTCGGCCAGAGAGACATGCAGCACGAGTTCATCCACCTCCATGGGATCATCATTAGCCTTCCGCAGCTCGATCTGCCAGGATCCAACGCGCGGCATATCGTCAAGGACGTGCTCGAGCTCATTGAAGTCGACAAGCGTCCCCTTGATTTTGTCGAGCTGCATTTCGCGGACATCCGAGCGCCGTGAAATCCTCCCGACGAGGCGTGGCATGACACGGCCGCAATGCGGACACGGATCATAGGTCAATCCGCCCTCGACGACGTCGCCCGTCCGATACCGCAACACGCATGACCCGCGCGCGTCGAGGGAGGTAAAGACAATCTCGCCCGGTTCGCCGTCGCCTTTGAGCGCCCCCGTCTCCGGGTCTATGATCTCGACGATGCCTAGATCGGGATAGATGTGGTAGCCGGACGGTTCGGCGCCCACTGGAAACAGGCATTCGCACCACGCCATTTTCGCCTCGGTGAAACCGTAAGTCGAAATGACGCTGACGTTTTTCGAATGAACAAGAGAAGCAGACTCCTGCAGTTTACGCCGCAGGCCTTGGGGCACCTTCTCCCCGCCGAGTACGATACCGCGCAGATTGTCGCATCGGACACCGTCCAGCGCGGCTTCGCGCAGCACGTGGTAAACAAAGGTCGGCATGCCGATCAACACGTCTGGATTCAACTTTCGCAGCATGCGGATGTTGCCGTCGGTCCCCACAGTCTTTCCTCCTCCCGAGCTTAGAAGAAATACCCCGAATTCGGTTCCCGCGTAGTGCGTCTGCCAGAACGCAAGATGAGGTGCGAAGGGGAACATGTTCAGCATTCGATCGCCCAGCCGTGCGCCGGCAAGCTGCATCATACGAAAACCCGCCGTTCTAAGCACGGCCAAATCGTGAGCCGTGTAAACAAACGGCACAGGCTCGGCCGACCGGCCAGTCGTGCTCGTCATCAGGATCGGGCGAAACTCTCTCTCGAGTTCGCGCCTTGCACGGCTCGGCCCCCGGAGAAGCCCGCGGAAGACGGTGGTCGGACGGCGAGCGAGTTGATTCGGCTCGGGAGTGATAATGAATCCCCTCGTCCGTTCAGCCCCCCCTGACAAATCGCCCTTCGACGCGAAGGGAATTCGCCGAAGATCCTCCAGAGTCTCGATAGCCCGCCAATCCAGGCCGTGCTTGGAAAACACTTCCCGATAGTGCGGATGGAACGGCAGGACCACATCTCGCAGATAGGCGCGAAGCCGTCTCGCCTGCAGCGTGCGAAGGGTTTCTCTAGGCAGCTTGTGCCAGGAAGTTGTGAGGCGGTTGGCGTTCATGGATGGGGGTGTTGATGAGGTCTCGAATTGCTGAAAGCTGCGATGCGGCCTCTTCGCGGCCGAGCCAGATATAACGGGCAGGAGTACTGAAATCGTGCCAGCGACCCTCGCAGGAATAAGGTCTAAGCACGACGCTCGCCCGGCGGCAAGATGCTTCCGCCAGACGTGTCTGCGCCGCGTGACTGCTTCGCATCAAGGTGTCGAAGGCATTGCCCCGGGCAAATGGATTGAACCATGTGTTCAGCTTCCGGCTCCAGATTGCCTCAGCCTTTTCGGCTTCGTTAGTCTCGCTGCTGCAGGCTCTAATTGTTTGCGGGGTCGCGATGGTATTTACGGCGATGATTTTTCGAACACCGATATCGATCAGCGCGTCGACAGGAAGCGGATCGCAGATCCCTCCGTCAACATAGGGAATGCCTCCGCGCATCACAGGCACGCAAATGCCGGGGATGGCGAGGCTCGCAAGAACGGCGTCCACCACGCTTCCGCCTGAAAAGACAACGCGTTCCAGCGTGTCCAACCGAGTCGCCACGATCCGGATCGGTCGCGCCATGTCAGAAAAATGAAGCGGGCCTATGGTTTCTTCGAGCCGCTTGCGGACACGATCGGTCAGCAGAAATCCGCGGCGGGGAAAAGCTGCGAAATCCATCAACCTCCAGAGGCCGCGATAGCCCTCGATCTCGCGGGCGAATTTCTCCATTTCCCGTCCGCCATATCCGGCTCCCCAGACCGCGCCGATGTAAGCGCCCATGCTGGAACCCGCCACGATATCCACCTCGATGCCATTCTCCTCCAGCACCTGGAGGACTCCGATGTGGGAAAGTCCGCGCGCAGCGCCTGAGGACAGAACAAGCCCGACCTGGCACCCGCACATTTCACGCCCCAAACGATGAAGATTCGCAGTGAACCGGAGGCCGTTTCCGGCCTTCCGAAGATAACTATGAACCGGCCATCTGATCGTTTCCTCGATGTAGCAACTCAAGCCGTGAGCATTCTCTGCGGCGTCCAGAAAAACCAGAGGCTTGATCGGAATCGCCTCGCAACCCCGGGCCCGCGCTTCGCGGGCGAGAAGATTGAGTTCGAAAAGACTCTCCCCGTTCTGCCGGAGAATGGGATAGACGGACCGGCTTCGCCGGATGATCTCGATCAGCGCTTCCACCGTGGTTTGGCGGTGTGCCTCGACGATCACATGAGAAAATTGCTCCCTTGCCCGATCCAGCAGTCTCGAAAGCACCTGCAAAGATTGCGAACCGTTTCCGCCATTGGCGTGCTGAATGAAGACATTCTGAAGACCCGGGAAAGGTGACGGAACACTGCTTCCATCGGACGCCGGCGCCATCTTGTCGACATTGATGCAAAGGACGTCTTCCGCCGTTTCTTTCGAAATCGTCTCCGCGCAGACCGAGGAGAACTCCTCGCACGCAACCGCGTCGGACAAAGGCATCAAGCAAAGAATCTTGCCATATCCCTTCCTTTTTGCGGGAGGCCGCGCCGCCTGAAGCGACGAAGGGGCGCCCGGCCTCAGCATAGCTGGCCACCGTTCAAGAAGCCTGCGAATGTTCTGTCGCGGAAAGCGCAAAATGTCGCTGTCCACGATTGCGCGCATGTTCAAGCGGTCTCCTCTTGCACCGTCGATCGCGTCACCCGCTCGGAGGGGGGCAGCCTCTTGTGGGCGCCCGGACTCACAGCAACCCTGGAGAATAAGAGAAATTGAATCTTGCGCCATATCGTCCGGCACCAAGCTTTGCCCAACGCGCAAATGCTCGACACCGCTGTTCCGACCATCCTCGCGGGGCAACGATTCCGCGTATGGTGACGTATGCCGTCGCAACCAGTTTCTCAGCGGATTTTTCATTTGTGGGTTGCGCCTGAGATACTATGCTCATCGGCTAGAGGCCTCGCCTCCGGCGAACCAACCTCGAGCATACGATCCCTGGCCGTCCTCTTGTTTCAAGCTAGGGCGAGAATGCAGCTTGTCAAAGCCGACCGGCGAGTCGACGCCTGTTCTGTTGCGGAAACGTTCCGGCTCTGATTAGTTCGCGTTTTCCCGGATGAGAAACCTGAAAGAGGCGTGGCCCGCCATTTGCGATTTTTCCGTCCGGCTCGATCTCCCGCCGAGCCGTTGGAAATACGCATGGTCCACGCACGAATTGAGCGGGAAGCGCTTATATAATGCCATCCGTTGGCGGCAGCCAAAGATTATCGTCGAGACCGGAACGTTTGAAGGGCTGGGCACATTCACCATGGCGAAGGCCGCGCAGGAAAATGCCAATGAAGCCAAGATATTCACGATCGATTA
>JAXIPG010000049.1:0-5997 GCA_045403045.1 Terrimicrobiaceae bacterium | reverse complement strand
CGGATGGGCGGCCTCTGGACAAGGGTCCCGCGCCTGGCCGGAGTGGGGTTGTTTTTTGCGCTTGCATCGCTCGGGCTGCCGGGGCTCGGCAATTTTGTGGCCGAGTTCCTGATCCTGCTCGGCTCGTTTCGCGCGAGCGTGGTTTTCACGGCGTTCGCGGCCTGCGGCCTGGTAGCCGCCGTCGTCTATGCGCTCTGGATGGTCCAGCGCGTCTTCCATGGCGAGGAACGCGAGAGCTGGAAGCTGCCAGATTTCGCTTTCCGGGAATTGGGAATGATGAGCGTGCTGATCGCGGCCATCATCTGGCTGGGACTTCATCCGCAGCCGGTGTTCAACGCCGCGAAGCCCGCGCTCGAAACGCTGCAACAGGATGCGGCGGCAGAGCCGAAGAGCGCGCACTGGCGCGACGGCTCCGCCGTCGTGCCCGACCTGCTTCGCGGCTCTGCCGTCGTGCCCGACCTGCTTCGCGGCTCTGCCGCGCCACCGATCAGCCGATGAGTCTCGCTGACCTCCAAGCCTTGTCCCCGCTGCTCGCCATCGCGTGCGCATCGCTTGTGCTGCTGATGATTGCGGCCTTCCTCCAGAGCCATACCGCCCCGTTCTTGCTGACGCTGGCCGGCAACGCTGTCGCGCTGGCTTTGATCCCCTCGGCTGCGCGGTTGTCCCCGCATGCGGCCGGCGCGCTGCTCACGATGGATCGCTATGCGCTGCTTTACATGGCGCTGATCTTCGCCGCGAGCGGGGTGGTTACGATTTTCTCGTTTGACTACCTCGAGAAGCACCGGCTCAAACGCGGCGAATATTACATCCTCTTGCTGCTCGCCACGCTGGGATCGGCAGTGCTCGTCGCAAGCACCCATTTCGTCACCTTTTTCCTCGGGCTCGAGCTGCTCACGGTCTCGCTCTACGTCCTGATCGCCTACGTGTTCCGGAAGGAGCACTCGCTCGAAGGCGCGCTCAAGTATCTCATCCTCGCCGGCGCTTCTTCGGCATTTCTGTTGTTCGGCATGGCACTCGTCTACGCCGAGCTCGGCACCATGGAATTCTCCAGCCTGGCCGCGCGCATCGCGCAGGGAGCCGGCTATCGGCAGATGCTCATCCTGGCAGGAACCGGGCTGATGCTGACCGGGGTCGGCTTTAAACTGGCTGTCGCGCCATTCCACATGTGGACGCCCGATGTTTATCAAGGCGCGCCGGCGCCAGTGACTGCATTCATTGCAACCGTTTCCAAAGGCGCGATTGTAGGACTCTTGCTGCGTTACTTGACGGCCTTTGAGGTCATCGGCACCGAGTCGGCGTTTGTCGCGATGAGCGTCATCGCCGTTGCGTCGATGGTCGTGGGAAACCTTCTCGCGCTGCTGCAGGAGAATGTAAAACGCATCCTGGCCTACAGCTCGATTGCGCATCTGGGCTACCTCCTCGTCGGCGTGCTGGCCGGCGGGGCGTACGCTTTCGAGGCGGTCACCTTTTATCTGGTCGCCTATTTTGCCTCCACACTGGGAGCATTCGGCCTCATTGGATTCCTCTCCACGAGGGAACGGGAACCGGATACTCTCAAAGACTTCCGCGGCCTCTCCTGGCGCCGCCCGTGGGTGGCTGCAGCCTTCATCACAATGCTGCTGTCACTCGCTGGGATTCCGTTGACGGCCGGATTTCTCGGAAAGTTTCTGGTTTTCGCAGCCGGGGTGAATTCAGACCTCTGGTTTTTGGTGCTGATGCTGGCGCTGAACAGCGCGATCGGCCTCTTTTACTACCTGCGGATCATTCTGGCGATATATTCGGCGGAGCCGGCGCCAGGCCACGAAGGAGCCTCGCCGACTCTGAGGGAGCGATCGGCCTCTGCGCTGGCCGGAGCAGCGCTTGCCGCCTTGTGCCTCGCCGTGGTAGGCCTCGGGATTTATCCAAAGCCTGTGATCGCGTTGATTCAAACCGCCATTTCAGCGCTGCTTTACGAATAGCCAAGCAGAAGCCTATCTAGACTCGGCGAAGTCTGGCTCTCCCATTCCGATCGCGGCTGCCAATACTCTGCGACCGTCACCCGCGAGTTGCTCGCCACACGCAAATTGCTCGTCACACGCGGCCTACGCCAAAAGCTTTTGAGGCGTTGGTTGTGGGTTCGAATCCCACCCAACCCATTCTCTAAAAAAGCCGCGAATCGCATGAATAATGTCTTTTTGGCCAGCGTCGGCGATCTGTAAGACGTCGCCTCCGGAGAATAGTCGTTCTTTCTTCCGAAGACACGCTTGACATCCGCCCGCGACCTGCCGAAATCTCGAAATTCCCTTAAGTAGGCGAAAGCGCCAGCCTTATTGGATCAACCGTTCGAGCGAGGCATCAGGAGCGGCTCCAAGCGCCGTAGCTCTGACATAATGCTCCTTTGCGAGTTGGAGGGAAGGCGGCTGTGTCGTTGCGTAAAGGACCGCGAGATTGAAGTGGGCATCCGAGTATTCCGGCTTGAGTTCGATCGCTCTCTTGAGTAGAATTTCCGCTTCGTTCCACTGTTCCCCTTGGCCGAGACAGACGCCAAGATAGTTATGGGCCACCGCATCCTCTTTATTGAAGGCAACTGCCTTGTGCAAAACGCCGATCGCCTCGTCGAACTTGCCCTGCCGGCTGTAAGCGATTCCTAGATTGGTATAGGCATAGGAATCATTGCCATTAATCTTGACAGCTTTCTTAAGCGCCACTTCCGCAGCCGAAAGCTTGCCGCCTTCGATCTGCACGGCGCCCAGATTGGACAGTGCGAAGTAGCTATTGGGAATTTTCTCGACGATTTCCTGATAGAGCTTCTCTGCCTCAATGTAGTTCTTGACCTCGAACAGCGTTTTGGCTCGCTGAACGAGTTCGCGAACATCCTCGGGTAGCGACTCGGACTCTGCCGGCTCTTGGAGGATCCTTTTCGCGTTCACCTCCTCTGCGCCTGGTTTGCTAATGGCAACAGTTACCTCAAGGCTTTGAGCGTTGGCTTCCGTGAGGAGAGCCACCGGTTCTTTGAAAACCGAGCGTTCCTCGGGTGTCAATTGAAGCACGGGCGCTCCGAGGACGGTGAGCTGTTGCCTAATGACGTCGGAATTGACATTCGGCGTTCCGATTTCTTGCTCGATGAGTTTCTTTGCATCGTCGCGCTTGGTTTGCTCCTTGATTTGGCGCAGGATGATTCCTCGCAAGAGCTCGTTCTCCATGGCCAATTTCTTCTCATCGGTGGGGTTCAGCTCGAGTTGAGCGAGCTGGCCAGACGTTTCATCAAGCTCCTTATGTAGCAGGCCCAGTTGGTCATCCCCTCTACTGATGCGCGCCTGTGCTTCAAGCAGTTTGTCGTTCGCAGTGTGCAAATCGCTTTGCAGCGAAGCAATAGCGCGATCCTTCTCAGCGATGGCATCGGAAGTCACATTCTCCAGCTTTGTTGTAAGGACCTTCTTCTCAGCGGCAAGCTTCTCAAACTCGCTCTTGCTCACGGTATTCTGCGAGACCTCTACGAGTTTGCTTTTCAGCCGCCTGATTTCTCCGGTAACCCGCTCGATCTCCGCTGAATTGTCCTTGATTCTCTTCACCTTTGCCAGAGCCTTGTCGCGGGCGTCATCAAGTTCCCTGCGTTCAGCCAGCAAGCCCGACCGTATTTGATCGCTGTCCGCGATGTATTTGGCAGCTCTTTCCAGCTTTGCAAGCAAGCGTTCGTTTTCCTCCTGAAGCACCTCATTGTCGGTCTGCAGATCGGAGAACTGCTTGAAAATGCCGGCATATTTTTTCTCGAGCCCTTCCCGGATTTCGAGAAGCGAAACACCGTCCTTCTTCATGTCCTCGAGCGAAGAAGCTGTCTGGGCCAGCTGGCCCTTCAATTCGACGACGCTCACCTTTGTCTTGTCAACTTCGAGGAGCGCGCTTTGCAGATCAGCCGACTTCTTCAACAGCCGTTCATTCAATTTTTCATTCTCGGCCTGCGCTTGGGCGAGTTGGCGGCGCAGATCGAGCAGCTCGCGCTCCGCAACGCTGAGGCCGCCGCGACCAACGGGACGATTGTCGTCAAAAGGAGCGGCGCGAGTGGGTTCGCGTACAGTGCGCTTGGGAGCCGCAGGCGGCTTGACGGTCACGACCGGCTCAGTGGAAAAGGCGGCGGGCAACGACTTTGCTTTGTCCGGTTCAGGCAGGTTGCCCTCAGGCGGCTCCGTCGATTGCGACACGCTTGTCAAGTCTCCCTCCAATCGGGCGACGCTTTCCAGCGTCTTCCGAAGGCGATACTCGACGACAAGCGGTTGCCAGTCTGGAGCCGATTTGCGGATTTGCTGGAGGACTTGCTGGGCGGAGCGATACTTGTTCAAGGCTTCCCGAGGCTTCGCCTCCCGCTCAAGCTTCTCACCTGCTTGGAAGTCCTTGTAGGCTTTGAGAAAGAGATCGGAGGACTCCTCAGAAAACGCTGAGCTTAGCATCACCAGCGATGCCCCTAGTGCAATAATAAAGAGTACCGACCGGTGCATTTATTGAAGGGAGGGCTAATATCATGACTTTGCCGCCAAATGCAAGGCCGAAAGACGCAAAATGTTCTACCGTAAGTGCCATGTAATAAGCGCGTTGCACTTTTTGACAAATTGTTCACAAGTGTTGACAGGGGCAAGAATCGGGTGCTAGTTTGCGCGCAAATTTCGTTGGCCGCGAAAATATTCGACATGGAAGCCATCCTAGATCAGCCCGTTCTTGTGCTTAACCGCTTGTGGCAGGCGGTTAACACGTGCTCCGTCCGGCGAGCTTTCACGCTCCTTTATCGGGGGCACGCGCAAGCGGTCTCAACGGATGGAAAGAATAATTACCTGACGCACGATTTCCTGAGCTGGCGGGATTTTTCACAGTCGAATCCCGAGCCGGAAATGGTTCGCACGATTTCGGTAAGCATCCGCATACCGCGAATCATCGTGCTACTGCTTTTCGAGCGGTTGCCAAAGAAAGAGGTCAAGTTTACGAGGCACAATGTCTTCGAGCGCGACAGGAATACCTGCCAATACTGTGGCGAGGCATTTGAGCGAAACGACTTGAACCTTGATCATGTCCTTCCAAGAGATCGCGGAGGTCAAACGACTTGGGAAAACATCGTCTGTTCGTGCATCCCCTGTAATACAAGGAAGGGCAACAGACTTCCGCATGAGGCCGGTCTTCAGCTTATCCGCAAGCCGAAGCGCCCCAAATGGCGGCCGTTCGTAAACATCAGCTTCTCGCGTCATCAGCACGATAGCTGGAAGCATTTCCTCGATCTTGCCTACTGGAACGTCGAGTTGGGTCAGTAGGCTATCCCGCAAACGGGCGACGGCTCCGCTCACATCGTGAATATGAAAAATAACGCCGCTCCAAATGACAAGAAGGCAAGAGCGGCCAGGCAGTAAAGCGCCGCAGCGAAGGGGTCCCTTATTGTGGCGGTTTTCGGCGACGGCGAAGAGCTGACAAAATTTTCCGGGCGCGCGCTCGAGGTTGCGAGCTCAAGGGAGGTCGTAAGAAAATCGGGACGCGGCTGGGAGAGAGCTGCCTCTTCCTCGCTCACGAACACGCCCCCGACGCTTCCGAAGCGCACTTCGTCTCCGCTCCGAAGAATGGCGTCTGTGATTTGCTTGCCGTTGACAAAGGTCCCATTGGTGGAGCCTGGATCGTGGAGATGATATCTGCCTGCCTTGAGGAAGATGTCGGCATGGTGGCTTGAGACGGACAGTTCGTCGATTTGGAGCATATTGTGCGCGAGCCGTCCGATGGTCACCGGTTCTTCGCCGAGGTCAAAGTTGATCAGGTTATCCTTAGAGAGGAAAATCTGGAGCTGGGGCATCGAGGCGATTTCTTAGGACTTTTTTTTCGCCGCCTCAACCTCTTTTGCGAACTCAGCGAAAAAATACGACGCGTCGTGAGGTCCCGGGGAGGCTTCAGGGTGATATTGGACGCTGAATGCCGGGTGCTCTCTGTGTCGCAATCCGGCCACGGTGCCGTCGTTCAGATTAATATGTGTCACTTCGATATCTTCCGGCA
>JAXIPG010000088.1:0-15737 GCA_045403045.1 Terrimicrobiaceae bacterium | reverse complement strand
TCGCCGACACCGTAGTCGCGCGCAGCTTCAAGGGCACGAATGAGTGTCACGGCTGGATGGGCATCAAGTTCCAAAGCCGTCCGCACGACGAACCCAGCCAGATCCTCATGCACGTGCGCATGCTCGATGCCGAGGCTTCATTGCAGCAGGAGGCGCTCGGGATCGTCGGCGTCAACCTGTGCTACGGCGCGTTTTTTCTTCATCACATGCCGGAGCGGCTCGTCGAGTCGCTGCTCCACATGCTGACGACCGGCCGCATTGAGATCGATATGATTCAATTCAGCGGGATTGAGTTCCGCAATGTGGACAACCGCGTGATGGCCCTCCAACTCGTGCAACTCGGCCTGAGCGGCGCCGCAATGTTCGGCGCCGACCGAGAGGTGCTGCAGCCGACGGAGTTACTATACAAAAAGGCCGTTCTCGTCGAGCGCGGCAGTTTCCGTCCGACGACCAACGTCAACCTCGATATGGTCGCGTGCGCGCTTGCGAAGTTCAAGGCCGACCCGGCCGTTGCGGATAAGCCCATCCTGCCGATCATGGAAATTACCATGCGCAACCTTCTGGCGGGCGGCACCAACGTCGATCGGCGGGATTTCCTTGCCCGGGCGGAGCTTCTCGCGGCCTGCGGCGTGACGGTGATGATCTCTGACTACTTTGAATATTACCGCCTTGCGGCCTATCTCGCATGGAGGACGAAGGAACGCATTGGCATCGTCATGGGTGTGCCGAGCCTCTTGGAGCTCTTCGACGAAAAATATTATACACAGCTCCCCGGGGGCGTCCTCGAAAGCTTTGGCCGCCTCTTCAAAAACGACCTCAAACTCTACGTCTATCCCTACCTGCAGCGAGCCGGGGAGGCTTTGCAAACCGTCAGCACGCTGGAGGTCAAGCCAGAGCTGAGCACGCTCTACGAGTATCTTGCCGGACGTGGCAGCTTCGTGCATCTCGATAACTACAATCCAGAATATTCTTCCATATTTTCCCGCGATGTCCTCAAACGCATCGCAAAAGGCGATCCGAGCTGGGAGCAAATGGTGCCGCTACAGGTGGCGGAACTTATTCGAAAGCGCGGTTTTTTCGGCTACACGCCCTCCGCCGCCTAGCCGCGCACAACAATGGAGTATGTGTTTAGGGGAAGAGTCAAATCGCTCTCCGAGCTGGTGGCCAACAACGGGTTCCACGCTGGCGTGATTCTTCCCAGGCTGGAGGACATCACAGCGCATCCGGTCTGTCCGCAGTCCGGAAAGCTCGAAAGTGAGGATCAACGGCTAACAGATTCGGGTCCGTTATGGAGCATCTCTGGCGGTTCCGGAGGAAGCCGTCGCTTGGCTCAAAAATCATCTGCCGGACTACGGACTCTCACTACAAGCCGGACACCTCATTCTAACTGGAACGCCCTTAGGCCCTTTAAGGCAGATGTCACCGGCGACCATGGGGACTCACGCCGCTTGACCCCCGACCTTTCGAAGCTCTCGGGACCGGGAAAAACCGGGGGCTGAGAGGGTAGCGACAGGTGATCTTTGTCCATGTTCCTGCCAAACTCACTCGCCGAAGTTTATCAGGAATGGAGGAGACATGGGATGCGAAGATGGCGTGGCCCCCGGCTTTTCTCAAAAAGGATTGGTGAGCAATCGCAGAGTGGCTTCCGATTGGCGCATCGCGCGGGGAGTATTCACCACAGCGGTTTGAAATGCTCTTCACACTGACCAATCGAACCTTTCTTCGACCCGTTCTCCTAGCCTTCTTCTTTCTCATTAATTTCGATTGCTAGCACACCGGCAATTGAAAATCAGGATAGCAAAAATCAAAGAATCATCGTCAAGAGGCAGGCGGTGTGTATAGCGCTAAAGTTCAAGCGGCGCATACGCGTGATTCACAGCCTCGAGGGTTAGCAGCACACGACGGAGTCACAATGGACTACTCCCATGACATCTTCGTAAGCTACATGCATGATGAACAGATGGAGAGTTGGGTTCATCGACATTTGATTCCCTTTCTGAAAAGCTTTGTGGGGAACGCTCTGAACAGACCAATAGATCTTTTTGTTGATCGAAATGGTATAGACGCGGGGGACTCATGGCCCCTCAGGCTCCAGCAAGCAATTGCGCAGTCGCGCTGCCTGGTTGCGATCTGGTCACCGCTCTACTTCCATTCCAGTTGGTGTCGCAAAGAGTGCGCTGCCATGCTGTACCGAGAGGAGCAATTTGGCTTCCGCACCGTTTCGAAGCCGAGTGGCCTTGTAGCGCCGATCAATGTTTTCGACGGTCAGTTCTTCCCCCAGAGAGCCAAAAAGATCCAATGGCTTGACTGTCGGAACTTCTGGGTTGTAGGTGACGGTTTCTCGAGAACCGAGAGGTACGTTGAATTCCAAGATGTGCTCCGATTGTGGGCTATCGATGTGGCCAAGGTCATTCAGAGTGCTCCTCGCTGGCAAGAGTCGTGGATGACCGATAGTTGGCTGCAACTCGAGGATGGTGATCTTCGGCCGATAACATCGAGCAACTTCGCTTTCACTGGCCTGGGCTAGTGTTGTGTAACTGATGCGTCTTTACAATGAGCAACCCGCAGTCTTACTGTAAAGAGATAACAGTTACACTACACTAGGCTAGGACGCGCTATGGGCACGATCGTAACGTTTTATTCCTTCAAGGGAGGCGTCGGTCGGTCGATGGCCCTTGCCAATGTTGGAGTCCTTCTGGCTCAGTGGGGCTACAGCGTTCTTGTCGTTGACTTCGATCTCGAGGCACCAGGGCTCGAGAGTTTTTTCCAGAGCTTTATTGATATCCAAACTACGAAGAAGAGCCGCGGTCTTGTGGATTTTCTATGCCCGTATTTCGAGAAGCGGACGAAAGTCGCAGCTTGGAAGGCCGACTCCATTTCGATCCCATTGCCTCGGACTTCTGGCGGTTTCGCACTATGGACCGCTGGGATGCGGGACGATGAGTACTTCCAACGAGTTCGGCACTTGGATTTCCCTGAGCTCTACTCCAATATGGATGGCGGAGCGTTAATTGAGGGGCTCCGGACCGAGCTTAAGAGTGCAATCGGAGCCGGATCGGCTTCGAGAGCGGCCATTCTTAAGGAAATCTCCGAGGCAGCCGTAGCTGTGTTGCTTGTTAGCCCGGATTATCTCGCGTCAGAATACATTCTAGACGCAGAGCTTCCAACACTCCTGAGAGCGGCTGAGGAGCGCGGATTGCGGATCACCTGGATTGCTGAACGACCCAGCTCGTTTGAAGACACAGAGATCGGTAGGTTCCAAGCGGCCAACGACCCCAGCGCACCGCTTTCGGAGCTAGACGCCAGTCAAAGAGACCGTGCGCTAGTGGAAATTTCAAAGAGGATTTCCGAAATTGCAGGACGTGCATACTGAACTGGAGACCGGAAAAACCCGGGGGCTGAGCGGACAGCGACAGGTAATCTTGGTCCATGTTCCTGCCAAATGCACCCGCCGATGTCGGGCGACGCGCCCGGCCAGCCCGACTCTGGCAGCTTGGAAGCTGATCCAAGTTCCCCGGCGAGCCCTGGCCGCAGAGCGAGTTCCGCACGCACAAGTCACGCTGGTTCACGGCGAGGAAGCGGACATGGAACTGGCCGCGCGTGGCGTATGCCTTTCCAACGGGATGTGGCTGCGCGAAATCCGGCAACGATAAAGCGCATGTTTGCGGTCCGTAGCCGGGCGATCAGTTCCTGCTCACGTTGCCAGAAAGCGTTCGATAAAGCGCGCCGCATGGGGTCAGGTATGTTGTCATCAAGGCGCTTGAGGAGGAGGACCTTTAGGGCAGGCCACGGAACTTCAAGGGCGTGAAAGCGTCAGCGACTCGTTTTAGATCCAGGTCGAGGTAGGTTGTCCAGGCTGGGGAAATTAAGGGCGTTAAGGCGCAGTTTCGCCTTCTCGCCGCCGAACGCTATGTTCTGCTTCTGGAGCCTGCTGGCTTCCATGGCTAGGTTGTTGCATAGATCCCAGCCCCACTCCTGAGTAAGTATGGCTTTGGATGCTATGCGCCCCAGCTCTGTTAATTGCTTGGTGTTGAGTTTCATAATGTGTTGGTGTTTGGCTAATTTACTCTGATCGCGCCCGGTTCGCTGCGATATTTTGGCAAATACTTGTCGTCAACCGACAGACCATGCGCTTTTCCAGGTCGTCGATCACTGAAGCGGCAATCGGGTCGGCCGACGAGCGCGCCGCGGGAGCAGCCGCTCCGGTGGTTGAATGCGAGCGCTCGTGGATGCAACATAACTTGCAGCGCTTACAGGGCGCCTTTGCGTGGATTGCGTACCACAGTCCCGCGGAAGATTTCGCTCGACGCCGCGTGCGCCGTCTGGCAAGCACGATGCGAACCAACGATGATTGAGGAGAAAGACGAGCTTGAGTGGTTAACCGCCCGCGGCGGCTCCGCCAGGGCTGTGTTCCAGACCCTGTCCTTCCCAGCTTATGCCCTTCGCCGATCGCGCCCCTATCGACCGCCAGCCCGAGCCTTTTGATCCGAACAACCTGCGGCGTTCCGTCATCGCCGTGCCGCTGCGCGAAGCGATCGAGCAGGAGCTCGATGCAACCAAGGAGTTCGCGGAGAAGCACGCGGAACTCCTCAAAGGACACAGTGCAACCGTCTTTTTCCTCGGCGATAGGCCGGAGGAAATCGCCGCCGCGCGGGAGCGCGTGCTCAAGCGGCTAGAAAAAGCGGTGCAGGAGCTGCGCGAGCTCAAGGAACTGCGTGACGGCATTGAGCGGCAGAGCATCGACCCCCTCCTTCCCGAGCTGGGAAACCGAGCCAGCCTCGCCTCGCTTCGCGGGCGCGTCATCAGCCTGCTGCTCGCGATGGATGCCTCGTCGGATCCGCTCACCGATGGCGGCAAGCCGGCGCCACCGGCGATCGACCACATCTGGCCGACGCGGTTTGAGGTGATCATCGACATCAATCTGAACTTCAATCCGCCGGAAGGCACGACGCGCGCTGAGCGCGATGAGTTGGAACAGCCGGACGCCCGGCACATCGCCAGGAAGCGGATCGCCAAATACGTCGAGGAGGCGAAGAAGAAGGCGCAAATTGACGACCCCGACCAAGGCATCGACAAGGAAAAGACCCGCCTCAGCGCGCAATACGTCTTCGCGAGGCTGGAGGGGAAAGTGATTCAGGTGCTCGTAGCCATCGATCAACGTGCCGCCCAGCGCCTTGCGAAAGAGGAAGCCAAAGCTGCGGCGCGACGAGTAAAGGAGACCCTTCGAGGTGCAGGCAAGAGTGGCGTTCCCGAGCCAAGGCGCGATCCGGCCATCACCCCCGCCGAAGCGAAACGGCGCGCGGCAGAAAAGCTCGCCGCCGAGGAAAAGAAGCTGACTGCGCGGTTCCGGACGATCCATCACATCTGGCCCGACTTTAAGCTCCGGAGCTGCATCACGCAGTCGATCTCCACGGTAAAAGCCGACGCCGCGCACCGCTCTTTCACCGCATCCGGCAAGAGCATCACGTGGGCCGTCATGGATTCCGGCATCGACGGCACGCACCCGCACTTTCGGCTGCACAAAACCGTCGATCTGGCCTCGACCTATCACAAAGACTTCACAAGCTTGGCGACGCCCGGCAGCGCGTTGCGCGATGAATACGGTCACGGCACACATGTCTCGGGAATCATCGCCGGCGAGCAGTCGCTCGCGAAAGGCGCCAAGGCTTCGGAGATGGTCTGCGTTTGGCGCGAGCTCGACGAAGTGGACGCGGAGCAGGGGGAACCGTCAGACGGAGACGAACCACAGGCGACCACGAAACAAATGACGGTCGAGGCCATCAGCGGCATCGCGCCGCAGTGCCAACTTGTCAGCCTGAAGGTGCTCGACCGCTTCGGTATGGGTAATGCCAGCAACGCCATCACCGCCATCGCGCACGTGCAGGAGGTGAATCATCACGGGCGCGAGCTGCACATTCACGGCGTTAACCTCAGCCTCGGCTACCCGTTCGATCCGAAGTGGTTCGCGTGCGGCCATAGCCCGCTCTGCGTAGAGGTGAACCGCTTGGCGCGCTCGGGAGTCGTGGTCGTCGTCGCGGCGGGCAACAGCGGCTATGGCACGCTGGTGATGAAGGGTGGCAAGACGACCGACGCTTGCCTCGACCTCACCATTAACGACCCGGGCAACGCCGAGTGCGCGATCACCGTCGGTTCCACTCACCGCGACATGCCGTACATGTATGGCGTCTCCTATTTCTCCTCGAAAGGGCCGACGGGCGACGGTCGCTGCAAGCCCGACCTCCTCGCGCCGGGCGAAAAGATCGTCTCGTGCGCCGCGCCGAAGTGCAAGCTGGTCAAGGATGAAGCGGACAACAAAGAGTGCAACTACTTCGAGACCAGCGGCACGAGCATGGCCGCGCCGCACGTAAGCGGCGCCATCGCGGCATTTCTTTCCATCCGCAAGGAGTTCATCGGCGAGCCGGAGCGCGTGAAGAAAATCTTCACCTCCACGGCGACCGACCTCGGCCGTGACCGCTATTTCCAAGGCTCCGGACTCGTGGACCTCATGCGCGCCATCCAATCTGTCTGATTTCCCTCAACTCAACCACACAAAACCCATGACTGAGATCAAAGGCATCCCATACGCGCAGGTGAAGTTCGGCAAGGACGGCAAGCGGCAAAACACTCCGGATGTGCCTGCCGGCACCACCGACTTGATTGTCGTCTCCCACGGCTGGAACAACACGGAGGCTGAAGCGCAGGAACTCTACAAAAAATTGTTCGGAAACTTTTCCGATCAGATCAAGAACGATCCTGCCTACAAGGATCGCAAGGTCGCGATCGTCGGAGTCATCTGGCCGGCAAAAAAGTTCGACGACCTGATGACGCAGCTTAGCGGCAGCGCCGGGCAGGACACGGGCGGTGCCAAATCGCTGGGAGCTGCGGATCCGGCAGCCGCAGAAGCGGCGATGCACGAGGCGATCGACCGCGCGGCTCCGGCTTTCGACGATCCGGGGGACGACCAGCGCATTGCAAAGCTGCACTCTCTGGTCCCCACGCTTGAGAAGAGCAAGGCGGACCAAGCCACGTTCGTCAAAACGCTGCGCGAGCTGCTCGATCCGAACGGTCAGAGCGCCGGGCAGCAGCACGACGAAGACAGCTCTGACGTCCTCTTCGGCGGCCAGCCGCAACTGGTCTTCGAAAATGCCACGAACCCCGCGCCTGCGAGCGCGTCCTCTTTCGCCGCGGCGCCGCATCAGCCGGTCAGCGCGGGCTCTGGCCAAGCCCTCGGTTTCGTAGGCGACTTCTTCTCAAAAGCCGGGAATGCAGTGACAAACCTTCTCAACGTATCGACCTACTTCGAGATGAAGCAGCGCGCCGGGACCGTCGGCAAAACCGGTGTCGCGCCGCTCATCGACGAGCTCGCCGCCAAGGTGAATCGGATCCATCTCGTGGGCCACAGCTTCGGAGGGCGTGCGGTGACGGCGGCCGCTGCCAATTCCACGACCACGAAGCTCTACAGCATGGCACTGTTGCAGGCGGCGTTTTCACACAACGGCTTCTCCGAAAAGCGCGGCGGCTTTTTCCGCGAAGTCGTGACGAAGAAACGCGTGAGCGGCCCGACCTTGATCACCCACACCAAGAACGACATGGCAGTCGGGCTGGCGTATCCCGCTGCTTCGCGGCTCAGTGGCGACGTGGCCAAAGCCTTCGGCGGCCCGGACGACAAGTTCGGCGGGATTGGCAGCAACGGCGCCCAGCAGATGACCGAAGGCGAGATCTTCACCACGACCAAGAAGCTCCTCGGCGTCGGCAGCGCCTACAAATGGCAGGCCGGCAAGTTCCACAATCTCGAGAGTTCCGACTTCATCGTGGATCCCGGTGGCGGCGACGCCCACGGCTGGGTTTTCGTGCCGGAAGTCGCGTGGGCGATCAGCCGCGCGGTAATCTCTTGAGTGATCCAGTATTGGCGGAGCAACCGGAGTAGTCGCGCGTCTCCCAATCTCGCTGATGAGCACCCGGCTGAGGCAAATCAGTCAAGCAAACCGGTGACGCAGGCGAACAGGCGGCTCTGAGACTCACGGGCCGGCGCCGCGCTCATGGCCGGTCTTTGCGGAGCTTCCAGACGACCGTCGCCTTTCCGTCCGGGGCGATGGTGGCGGTGATTTGATACAGGCGGTCGAAGCCGTGAATCGACTCGAACTTTACGTCGCCGATCGCCGTGGGCTTGAGCTTCTCGTAGTATTCGTGCCTCTCGAGGATGAGCACGGCTGGCTTCTCCCAGCGGATCGCTTCGGTGTATTCGTGGCCGAGAATGGCGCCTTCAACTTCAGCATCGCTGTCTCGCCCGGGCACCTCGCTCAAGGGCAGCTCGATTCGCGCGAACGATTCAGCTGAACGCTGGTACACTGCGGTTTGTTTCTTTTGCGGTGGCGGTCGCGGCGTGCTGAACAGGTTGCCAGGCGTTTGGGTCAAGTCGCTCGAGACATAGGCGAATCGCTTCGAGTCGGCTGACCAGAGGACCTCCCCCTTCGCGATGCGCACCCGTGCCGATATCATCGCGTGTCAGATCGCACAGCACTTCGCCGCTCCTATTGTCGATCAGCTCTGCGCGCACGACTTTCGATGCGCTCAGATTGAACTCGTCGGAGAAAACCTTGCGAATCGCGTAACGCTCGGTCGGAGAAAACCAACCGACGATTTCGCGGCGAAACAGAGCCTTGGTTGTCTCCGGAAAATGGCGTTGCAGATATGCGGTTGCGGGAAAGGTGAGGCCGTCGTTCAATATCGAGTTCCTCGCACAATCTTCAGCAAACCAAAGTTGGTTTCGTTACTCCTCATGGTCTTCCCCAGAAAAAGTGGATGCGACGAGCGCAGCAAATTGTTGGTTAGTTTAGATGAGGATTTTGGTTTTGAAAGTAACGATTGAGGAAAGCGTTTTGGGAAAAATAACCGAGGGAACTGTGGAGGTCGCACAATGCTCCAAGTCCTGGCTTCAGTCTCAAACTCAGAGGCGACAACCCCTTTGGTCTCAGCTCTGCTTGATGAACCCCGGATGGTTTGCGAGCCAGGCATCGAAGCGTTGCGGTGGGTTGGAATAACGGATGGGCTGGGCGCGTCGACAACTACGACGGCACTTTTGCCGCCTTGATGAACCACGAAATCCCTCCGGCAAATGGTCTCTTGCGTCAGCACGGCTTCGCCGGAGCCTTCGTTTCGAACTGGATCATCCGGAAGAGCGACCTAACGGTTAACGTTCCCGCCTGGGCTCGAGTGCGTCTCAGAGGCGGCGCACGTTCTCTTCGGGTTCCGGCCAGAAGTTTTCCGTCAATAGAAAGAAGCGCGATCTTTGTAGGCTTCCGACCCATGGGAGAGGCCGAATGGCGTGCTCTCATGACCATTGAACTACGAAAATTATTCGCTGGTCACTGTACGATTTTCAAAGATGGCAGTCGCAGGATACGTTTTTTAGGAGAGTGAAGCTTCCTCTTGCCGCGCGACGGCCCGTTCGATAATCCCCCTAGAACCCGAGCGGGCCGCCGCCCTAGCGGCACCTTCGCCTCAAGAAATGACTGCGTTTGGAATGGCCGAATTTCGAAGCGTCGAGATCCTCGCAGTATAATTACTGGTGACCGCGTTCGACAGGAATATTGCGAGTGTTAGGCAGGCCGGGTTGCCTCTGGGTTGAACTCCGGCGGCTTCATTACTGCTTGATAAAAGCCAACGTTTTCCCCAACCGAGACAACGATCGGACTTCCCTGAAGCCAATATCCAGCGCCAAGGAGTCTGTTGAACTTTCCGCTCGAAGGCCTCTGCTGTCTGCGCCCGGGCCAATCTATATACTCTATCCTCTGCCATTCTGGGCTATCTATCAGAGTAACCACCTCTGCCCAAACAAATTCCCGAATTCTCCACGCAATTCCAACATCGGCTTCCACTTCAAATAATTTCTCATGGCAGCCTCCCACTTCCCCGGCGCATAGCGTCCCTTTATTTCCCCTGATCAGGCCCCGGATCGACCCGGCACTCCGAATCGGGTTCAAATTCGCCGTCGTTCCATCGACGAGCAGGACACAAACGACGCCTCCCAGCTTCGGTTTTGAGTCTACACAGAAATTTGCGAGGTCGCGGGAGCGAAGCGCGGTTACCAGCTGTTCTGGCCTCCATAGCTCAGACAAAATTAATCTCGAGGAATGGCTTTGCGAAGTTTGTCGGTCTTTTTCCGCCGTTCTTCAAGCTCCCACTTCACGGGTTCGATCTCGCCTTCCGTACTCCACCATTTAGTGCCAGTCCAGATGCCCAACATTCTCCTGCCATTGGAAAGCCAAACGCGAACGGCCTTATAGGCGGTCGGTTTAGGATCATAGACTACGGTTGCCTTGGAAGTCATTTCGCTAGCCCCATCGAAAGTAACGTTTCCATAATTTTTGACCGTGAAAAAGTATTTTACGCTCGGCACCAAATAGGGCGCAAGGACGATTTGGCCCGATTCGGGACCGATTCACCACGCGAAAGGACCATTGACTCCAGACGTTGCCGTACTGCGACGGCAGCCCGAGCCCCGTCGTTCAGGAAATTTGGAGCGATAGAGTGTTGATCGCCGCGCACCTCCAGGTAAAAGGTGGCTCGCGACTGCCGGTCGCGACCCATGGGTCTCGTGATCCGGTTTGTCGAGGATGTGACGGATACGCTTACGGCGGTCGCAGCCGGGCAGGGGGAAATCGAGGATCGCGTGTTCAAAGGTCGTTTCCTTCGGGAAAGTGAGGAATTGGGCCGTGTGCGCCGCCTGCTGGCGCGCTTGCGGCGCGACCTCAGCGCCCACCGCCCTGTCAGATGTGGACCGGTTCGACTTCCAAATCTCGCGCGCGTATTCCGCAACGGTGCGGTCGCTTGAGAATTTTCCCATTCGTGCCGTGTTTAGAATGGCCATTTTCGACCAGCGCGACTTTTCACGGAAGGCGGCATCCACTTTTTTTTGGCGTCATTCCAAAGATGAAGATGTTGTCGTCGCCGACCTCCTCCTTGATCTCGACATTTGCGCCGTCGAGCGTGCCGATCGTCAGGGCTCCGTTGAGAGCAAGTTTCATGTTGCCGGTGCCTGAGGCCTCTTTGCCGTTACTCCTCTTGGGGATTGCCGCCGAGGCTCAGAACCATTTCGACCACCTCTCGCGTGGCGGCATCGACGCACTCGGGGTCGCGGCCGCGCACAACCAGGCTGGTGCCGAAGTTGCCGTCCTTCTCCCAGGGATAGGAACTCAGGTCGCAATCCGGATGGCGGTTCTGGATGTCTTCCAGCCCCTTGGCGATGACGCCTTCCGGCAGATTGCAGCGCACGCTGCGCGACACCACGGGGCGGCCGCCCTCCAAGGTCGACTTCACATGGTCGAACATCGACTGCATGACCCTCGGAATGCCGGCCATAACGAAGACGTTGCCCATGCGGAAGCCAGGAGCCCGGGAGACCGGGTTAACGATCAGGGTCGAGCCTTCTGGCGCCGTGGCCATTCGCAGCCGTGCCGCGTTGAGTTGGCCCGGCCGGCCCTTGTACCATTCCTTGAGGAGGGCATGGGCCTCTGGATGGAGCGTCCAAGGTACTCCGAAAGCCTGCGCCACGCATTCCAGGGTGATGTCGTCGTGCGTCGGGCCGATGCCGCCGGTAGTGAAGACGTAGTCGAACTTGGCACGCAGTTCGTTCAGGGTCGCAACGATGGTCTTGGCCACGTCGGGGATCACCCGCGCCTCGCGCAGGGTCACGCCCACCTCGTTCAGCCCCTTGGCGATATAGGCGAGGTTCACGTCCTGGGTACGGCCTGACAGGATCTCGTTGCCGATGATGAGGACGCTGGCGGTGACGATCTTCTCGGCGGGGTTTGCTGTTGCCTGGTAGTATTCTGATATCAGGTCAAACCTTCCGCTGGTTAAGATATCAATCCCTTCGGTCCACTGTGCGATCGGATCCTTGATCACGCGGGCCATCGCCTCAATATTCGCGGCGGTAAGAGGCGTGCTGGAACTAATGTTGCCAGAAGCAAGTCCCCCTTGTGAATGAAGCTCTGCGTCGCCCAGCTTTAGTCTATTGTGCATAAGCTCATGGAAGGCCAGCTTTGCGAGAAATATGGGATCGCTTGACTTCACGTAAACTTCAGATGCTCCTGAATTGGGGGCCGTAGCTCCGTCAGCGCTAAGATTGGGCGATCCACTCATATTGGGTACGTTTTTAATTACACTTACATTTGCCGGCATGAAATAAACTAGTAGCTCGTGCCGGACCGGCTTCGCAGTTCTGCTAGCAAAACATACCCAGTTATTCTCAAAGTAACCAGAGGCGCATGGAGAAAAGAGGTTGGCCAATTGGAGCTGTAAACTCCGCCCCAGTTCCTGTGAAAGTGCTCCCAAGGGATCTGCTATGAAAGTACGATATATCCCCGCCATTCGTGAATCTGTAGTAGCCCGCCTGCCTCTTTGCAATAGCGACTCCGATACGCTTGAGCAGCTAATCTGTTGCCAACGGGCAGATTGTTTGTAGGAAGTGAGCCAATTCGGTAACCAGTTAGCCTGACTGGTTGACTGATCAGCGTCGTAAAGTTCTCAAGCTCAGAGGACTGACGAAGGCCGGCGTTTTTTTTGCCTTTTGGTTCGTTTGTACCCTTGTTTTTTCATCTTGAAGGTTCTAGAGTCCCGTTGAGCGCACGTAAAAAAGACTGTCCAGCGGGAAACCCTCGAAAAAAGGAAGTCAACTGGAAGGACTGAATAAATATTGAAGGTCGTAATTGCCGAGATTCAGGACGCCAAGACGCTTTGCCCTACGAACGCACGCCACGAGCGCCTTCTTCGTGAGCTGTGTACTTCTCGCGCTAGGCTGTGGTAGGGATTGCAGGAAACGAAAGCTAACTTTATGACACGCTACGAACTAAGAACAATTGCATCACATCATCGATATTGGCTGAGAGGCGAAAGAGAGGGGATTGCGGCCGATCTGCGCGGGGCCAATCTGCGCGGGGATTTTGGTGAGATCATGAGGAATCTGGGTCGCCCGGGTTCTTTGCTGCGAGCGCCAAGGCCTGGGCATCCACTGTCGGCTGATCGATGAGATTCTCGCCAAGGGTAAAGGCGGATAGCGATTGGAACGGTTGTCGCGGCTTGAGCTCGAAGGGTGGACGGGAGACATAACCGGAGCCGTTGCCCGCACGCTCCAAGGGGCCTCCGTTTGGAGCGTGAGACAATGACGAAGTGGTGATCTCCTGCCTGTTCGGTCGCGGCGAACTATGAATCCGGAAGCCAGAATCAAGGCGTATCTAGACGCCAACAAAGGTAGTCTTCGCTTCGCGACGATTGACCAAATTGTGCAACAGGTAAAGCTCGTTGTCTTCTATGGAGCTAGCCCGATCTCGGACGACGATGTGCGCAAGATCGTATCGCGCTGGGCGATCTTCAATCCTGTATGGCTGCTACCGGAACCTCCTCTTGATAAGCCATCCGCGCCGCGCACGGCGGGTCCGACATCGCCTACTCCGGATAGTGATTTCATAGACGCCGTGAAGAAGGCGATCACCACAGTCTCCAACGGCGTGACCATCCGCAAGGGAGCCGGCAGCGTGAACATCGGAGTCTCCGGGTTGACTGCGAATTTGAAGCGGGGCGACGGTTCCGCTTCCCTTGGCATCTCATGGGGCGGCACGCTTGGACTGGAGGCGAATTCCGGCCCCTTTCACCTCTCCGGCGAACTCTCAAAGGATAAATGGGAAATTACACTGAGCTTTCCCCAAGACACTTCCGTGGCCGATTTGTCCACTCTCGGTAAGGTTTTTGGCGATGGAGAACGGGCGGTTCGGAACATCGCTGCCGCCACTGCGAGTTTCAACGACCTCAATGATGCGAAAAAGGTCGGAGCGTTGATCAAGCCGCATATCGCTGCTGTCGAGGATACCGTCAAGGCGGCGAGCGGGATCGCGGAGGCGGACAAGAAGGGCGGGATGAGCTTCGGTTTCAAGCTGGGCAGTCCGGAACCAGGGCCGGGCGAGCAAAGCATTCCCAAGGGCGTCCAAGGCACAGCCGTGTTCACTTACTGGTTTTAGCGGCGGTTGACCCTTGCGAGTAGCGACGTCCCAGTAGTCGCCGGCTGCCGCCACGTCGTGGCGTCCCAAGGCAGTTTGCTGCGCTTTCGCCAGGCTCTCGTCGGTGCCTTGGTGGATGAGCAGCGTGACAGCGTCGGGTATTACTCGCGCGGGTGCAACTCGAAGCCGCGCGCACCTTTCATGGCGAAGGTCTTGACCACTCTGCCGGCAGACCTCAACGACGGACAGGCTTTGGCACGCGATTCGCAGCGCAAGGTCCTTCCCAAAAACGATTCCCGATGCTGTTGTAGCTCTTTCATCCAATGAAAATTACCAATGGAGCCTCCGTCGGCAGCGCCCTTGGGGCCCTCGGGATAGTGTATGGCGACATCGGCACCTCGGTTCTCTATGCGTTCCGGGAGTGCCTTGACCACGGGGTCGGCGATCAGGAAGGAATTCTGGGAATCCTGTCACTCATCATTTGGACCCTCACCCTACTCGTCACAGTCAAATACCTCACCTTTGTCATGCGCGCAGACAACCAGGGCGAAGGGGGAATTCTCGCGCTGCTTTCGCTTGCATTTCCTGAAAGCGTCAACGAGGCAGAGAAGTCGAAGCTAACCATCGCGATGATAGCGATCGGTGTTACCGGAGCGGCGCTTCTCTACGGAGATGGAGTCATTACGCCCGCCATCTCGGTGCTCTCCGCTACGGAGGGCTTAAGTGTTGCCGCCCCATGGCTGGCGCCCTTTACCGTTCCTCTAACTGTTGTGATTCTCGTGCTCCTCTTTGTTTTTCAGAGGAAGGGCACCGAATCCGTCGCCAGGCTTTTTGGACCTGTCATGCTGGTGTGGTTCCTGACGCTCGCAATTACCGGCATACTCCAGATTGTTCGCCATCCCAGCGTCCTTGCGGCCATCAACCCGCTCCACGCTGTGCATTTCCTGACCTCGCACGGTGTGGAGTCGCTAGTAATTCTGGGCAGCGTTTTTCTCGTAGCCACAGGTGCTGAGGCACTTTACGCAGGCCTGGGACATTTCGGGCGAAGGCCAATCGCTCTTGCGTGGAATTGGGTTGTGTTTCCTTCGCTTCTTCTGAACTATCTCGGACAAGGAGCACTGGCCTTGCGCGACCCCTCGACGCATGAAAGTCCCTTCTTCCACATGGTTCCAAGCTGGCTGCTTTGGCCACTTATTGCACTGGCCACGGCAGCCACTGTGATCGCCTCGCAAGCGCTGATTTCCGGCGCTTTCTCTCTCACCATGCAAGCCGTGCAGATGGGATATGTGCCCTTTCTCAACATCCGGCACACTTCCCACGAAGAGCACGGACAGATTTACATTTCTCAAATCAATACCCTGCTCGCCTTAGGCTGCATCGCGCTGGTTATTGGCTTCAAGAGGAGCGGCGCCCTGGCAAGCGCCTACGGGATCGCGGTAACCGCAACCATGATCGCCACAACCCTCCTGTTTTATTTTGCGGCTCGCCGGGTGTGGAAGTGGAGCATCCCTCGAGCCGGGGCACTTTGCGCTCTTTTGCTCGCTGTGGAAGGAACGTTCCTTGCCGCCAACGGCGCCAAAGTGATGCAAGGCGCATGGTTGTCTCTCGTGATCGGCGCGGCGGTGTTCCTGTTGATGACCACATGGAAAAAGGGGCGCTACCTTCTGCGCAAGAACTCTCTGCAAAATCTTTCGCTCAGAGAGCTCATCGTCTCGACGACTGCGCTCGGGCGTGAGTCCGGAC
>JAXIPG010000199.1:0-14401 GCA_045403045.1 Terrimicrobiaceae bacterium | reverse complement strand
GTGTGGCCAAGTTCATCCGGGTGACAACTCCGCTTCAGCGGCGCATGTTCTTCATAGTGCTTGAGCATGAGACTGAAGCCGGAGATGCCCCGTGCAGCCAGCGTTTGCACGGGCCCAGCGCTAATGCAGTTTACGCGGATCTTCTTCTTTCCCAGGTCGTAGGCGAGATACCGTGCTGAGGCTTCCAGCGAAGCTTTGGCAACGCCCATTACGTTATAGTGGGGAACGACCTTCACGGAACCGTAGTAGGTCATTGCCACGATGCTCCCGCCGTCCGTCATCAACGGCGCAGCGCGCTGGGCGAGTGCCACCAGCGAATATGCGGACACATCATGCGCAACCTTAAAGGCATCGCGTGTGGTAGAAACGAAATCGCCTTCAAGCGCCTCTTTGGGCGCGTAGGCAACCGCATGGAGCAAGAAATCGAGTTTCGGTGTGCGTTCGCTGACCTTTGCAAAGAATCCGTCGATCTCCTCATCCTTCGTCACATCACACGGGTAAAGCGCGACATCGGTGCCGAACTCGGACACGAGTTCTTCGACGTTTTCCTTAAGCCGCTCACCCTGGTAATTGAAGATCAGCTTTGCGCCCGCCTTGTGCCAGGCCTTTGCGATGGCCCAGGCAATGCTACGCTTGTTCGCGACGCCAAAAACGACGCCAGTCGTGCCGGAGAGGATGCCTTCACTCATCCCATCATCAAAAGGCAATCTCCAGCTCAATTGTCACGCAGAAAAGGATTTGGCGGAAACAGTCCTATCATGAGAAAATTCTTCGATTCTCGCGACTTTCCCCTATTTTTCCCGTTCTGCTGTTGCTTTTCGCACGTTTTTCAGAATGATTCGCCCGGGGTGAAGACAACGGCTGATTACATCGTTTCGGGGTTTGCAAAGATCGATGCAGACCTGACCTACCTGATGAAATGTCTCAAGGAGGTTCTTGTCGAACTCGGTGAGACCAAGGCGGCGCAGTTCCTCCCGTGGCAAGAAGGCGGCGAGGCACATGACATCAATGAACCGCCGCCGCGCATCGAGCAGGCCTACTCAATAGCTTTCCAACTCCTGAACATGGTCGAGGAGAACGCGTCGACACGGACGCGGCATTTGCGCGAAATTGAGCACGGCCTTGCCGACGAACCCGGACTTTGGGGGCAGCAGCTTGCCCAGCTCAAGGCGTCCGGTTTCACCGCGGAGGAAATCTTGAAAGTCCTTCCCGAGGTGCGCGTTGAATCCGTGCTGACCGCGCACCCGACCGAAGCCAAGCGCGCCGCGGTGCTCGAACAACACCGCGCCATTTTCCTCCTCCTCACCTCTCTCGAAAACGAAAGCCTGACCCCCTCGCGACGAGAGGCAATACGTGACGAAATCAAGATCGTTCTCGAGCGCCTCTGGCGCAGCGGCGAAATTCTGCTCGAAAAGCCCGAGGTGGCCTTCGAGCGCCGCGGCGTGATTTTTTACATGCGCGAAGTCTTTCCCCTCGCGCTCGAACAACTCGACGAACGCCTGCTTCGCGCGTGGAAGAGCACCGGCTTCGATCCCGGGCTCCTTGAGAACCCTCACATCTGGCCGCGAGTGCGTTTCGGAAGCTGGGTCGGCGGCGACCGGGACGGACACCCTTTCGTTACCGCAAAGGTCACCGAGGAAACGCTTCAGGAAATGCGCCTGAACGCCATGATCGTCATTCACCGCCATCTTGAGAAGCTCGCCGAAAGGCTCCCGCTCTCCAGCAATTTTCAAGAGCCGCCGGAGGTTCTCGAGGAGGCGATCGCGAAACTGCGAGCGGAGAATCCGAGCTCCGAAGCCATCGTCCGTCAGCATTCCGATGAGCCGTGGCGCCAGTACGTGATGCTGCTCCAGGCGAAACTCCCCCTCGCTTTGGGCGTGGGCGACGAACCCGCGACCCTCGATGGGGACGCTCATTACTACCGGAGTCCCTACGAGCTCGATGAAGACCTTGCTCTGCTTGACGAGACGCTCGCCGATGTCGGCGCCAAGCGTCTGGCCGACAGCGCCGTGTGGCCCGTTCGCCGCGCGCTAGACGTGTTCGGCTTCCACCTCGCCGCCCTCGACATCCGGCAAAACAGCAAGTTCCACGATCAGGCCCTCGTCCAGATCCTCGCCGCTATAGGACAACCCGCGCCGGACTTCGGCGAATGGGATGAAGCCCGCCGCTTGGAATTCTTAAACCGCGAACTCGAGTCCCCCCGGCCATTTCTCTATCACGGTTCAAACATCGGCGACCAAGCCGACGCCGTGCTGGGATGCTATGCCGTCCTCCGCCGGCATCTCCGCGACCACGGACGCGACGGGATTGGCGCGCTCATCGTGAGCATGACACGCCAGCTCTCCGATCTTCTCGTCGTCTATCTGCTTGCCCGCGAAGCCGGACTCATGCGCTGGACGCCGGAGGGATTGCTCTGCGCTCTTCCCGTGGTTCCGCTCTTCGAAACGCTCGACGACCTCGAACGCAGCGCGGGTCTCATCGACGCGTTCCTCGCCCACCCGGTTACGAAGCGCAGCCTTGCGTATCACCAGACCGACCGCGCAAAGGTTCTCTCCCTGCCTCAGACGAGGCCCGTCCAGCAGATCATGATCGGCTACAGCGACAGCAACAAGGACTGCGGGATTCTCGCCAGCCAATGGGCGCTCCACAAGGCACAAGCCGCCATTGCTTCCGCTGGCGCGGCTCATGGAACAAAGATCCGATTCTTCCACGGGCGCGGGGGAACCATCAGCCGCGGCGCAGGACCGACTCACCGCTTCCTTGGTGCGCTCCCGCATGGCTCGATCCAAGGCGATATACGCCTCACCGAGCAGGGAGAAACCATCGCCCAAAAGTTCGCCAACCTCATTACCGCCACCTACAACTTCGAACTGTTCCTCGCCGGGGTCACTGGATTTACAGTGAAGGAGAAACGCGACACTCCCGGGAGCAGTGGAATCGAGGAAATCTGTGAAGTCCTCGCTGCCACAAGTCAACAGGCCTACTCGAAGCTCATCAAATCCGAAGGCTTCATGACCTTCTACTCGCAGGCGACCCCGATTGATGCTCTCGAAATCAGCAGCATTGGCTCCCGGCCATCGCGCCGGACCGGCCAACGGACTCTGGCCGACCTGCGCGCCATTCCTTGGGTCTTCAGTTGGAACCAAAGCCGCTATTACCTGCCCGGATGGTATGGCGTCGGGAGCGCACTCGAAGCTCTCGCCGCCTGGAAACCCGAGGCGATCAACGAGCTGCGCGCGCAATTGAAAACTTCGCCACTGGTTTATTTCGTGCTCACGAATGTCGAGACGAACATTGCCAGCGCGGACAAAGATATCATGAGACAATATGCTGCCCTCGTTCAGGAGCCCGGCGCGCACGAGTCGATCCTGGACCTGATTCTCACCGAGTTTGATAAGACCCATCGCATGATGGCCGAGGTCTTTGGTGGCAGCCTGGAGGCGCGCCGTCCTCGCATGCTCAAGACCCTTGGTCTGCGCGCCAATGCCTTGCGCGTGCTGCATGAGCAGCAGATTCAGCTTTTGTCCCAGTATCGGGCCGCGAAGGCAGCAGGTTCCGACGAAACCAAGAAACTTCTTCCAAAGGTTCTCCTTTCCATCAATGCAATCGCCAGCGGCTTGCGGACGACCGGCTAGCAGCCTGTCGGACTTGAAATCGAACTCTCATTTTATAGATGGATTGCGCTTGACAAACGAAGTCTCCCTGACTGACAGGCTGCTACGATTCCGCCTCCGGCGGAAAAGCAGGGAAAAATCCTGCTTCTTTTCGGCACCCGTGCCGGAAAATCGGGAGGAAAAATGCGTGGGTTTGGCCTCGGACATGCTATTTTGCTCGCGGCGACAAATCCAGGTACCCGCGTCACTTCATGTCCACGCTCTCCATCACCGTTGACGGCCTCAATCTCCCAAACCCTTTCATCATCGCCTCCGGCCCGCCTGGGACGAACCTGAACGTCATCCACCGCGCTTTCCGGGAAGGCTGGGGCGCTGTCATCGCAAAGACCATCAGCCTCGACGCATCCAAGGTTATCAACGTCACTCCGCGTTACGGCAAGCTTCACGCCAACGACAAAAGAGAAATTGTGGGCTGGGAAAACATCGAACTCATCAGCGATCGGCCCATTGAGAACTGGATCGAGGAGTTTAAGAGGTGCAAGGATCAAAATCCGAATGGGATTTTGATTGCGTCGATCATGGAGGAATACAATAGGGACGCGTGGATCGAGATTGTCGAACGCTGTCAGGATGCGGGTGTGGATGGTTTCGAGCTGAATTTCTCCTGCCCACACGGGCTCCCCGAGCGCAAGATGGGCTCTGCCATGGGCGAGGACCCCGAAATTCTCCTTGAGGTCTGCGGCTGGGTCACGAGCGCGGCGAAGCGGCCCGTCTGGGCGAAAATGACTCCGAACATCACACACATCGAAGATCCGGCGCGCGCCGCATTGAAGGCCGGTTGCCAGGGGGTCAGCGCAATCAACACCATCCGCTGCGTCATCGGAGTAAACCTCGAGACTCTCCGGCCGGAACCCACCGTGGAAGGCCGTACGACTCCAGGAGGCTACTCCTCGAAGGCCGTCAGACCCATCGCCCTTCGCATGTGCATGGAGCTGGCGACGATGATCAGGAACGAATTCCCCGGCCGATCACTCTCGGGCATTGGCGGTGTGGAGACAGGCGAGGACGCCGCCCAGTTTATCCTCGTGGGTGCAAGTACCGTCCAGGTTTGCACGGGTGTGATGAAATTCGGTTACGAATTGGTCAAGCCGCTCTGCGAGGGGCTTCTCGCCTTCATGGAGAAACACAAGTTTGAGACTCTCGACGACTTTCGCGGCTACAGCCTCGACTACTTCACCACGCATGCCGAACTGGTGCGCGTTCAGGGAGAGCGCAAGGCCGCGCAAAAAGCCGCCGAACACGAGCGGACGATTAGAGCCGACAGCGACTGGAGCGGTGACAAGTTCGTCGAACAATCCGCCGCGCTGAGCCGATAACTCGAAAGCTCCCCTTCCCTCGCCCTCCGTTCTCGCTCTTGTTCTCCATGAAAGGGGAGCCACAGATTGACACGGATGAACACAGATCCCGATCAAGCGCATTCAGTCGAGCGGTTGCCGTGGGCTGCAAAAGTCCGCCAACAGACCTTTCCGAGCCTCCTCTCGGCATTCAATCTGTGCCCATAATCTGTGGATTCTCAATGGATTCGCGTGCTCTAATCGTCTCGTCCTTGCCCTCGAATCACGACTCACGCGTATTGCACCCGGCGAGAATTCCGTTTTTCATCAGGATCCATGAGCTTTACCGCCTCTCCCGTTCGCTACGACGCGATGAAGTACGCGCGCTGCGGGCGCAGCGGCTTGATGTTGCCGCGCATCTCGCTTGGCCTTTGGCACAACTTTGGCGATGTCGACCGCTATGCCGTAGGTCGCGACGTTGTGCTGCGCGCTTTCGACCTTGGCATCACCCATTTCGATTTGGCCAACAACTACGGTCCACCGCCGGGCTCGGCCGAGAGAAACTTCGGACGGATACTGCGCGAGGACTTGGCGGACTATCGTGATGAGCTCATCGTCTCCACGAAAGCAGGATACCTCATGTGGCCCGGTCCGTACGGCGAATGGGGCTCTCGAAAATCCCTGCTTGCAAGCCTTGACCAGAGCTTGAGCCGTATGGGCATGGACTATGTTGACATTTTCTATTCCCACCGCTTCGATCCGAACACACCGTTGGAAGAAACGATGAGCGCCCTCGACCATGCCGTGCGATCAGGAAAAGCACTCTACGCGGGCATTTCAAATTATCAGCCTGAAGACACGCGCAAGGCCGCCGGAGTCCTCCGCAGCTTGGGCGCACCGTGTCTAATCCATCAGCCATCCTACAGCATGTTGAACCGCTGGATTGAAGACGGGCTCACCAGGGTCCTTGACGAGGAAGGCATCGGTTGCATCGTCTTCTCGCCGCTCGCACAGGGCCAACTCACGAGCCGTTATCTCAAGGACATCCCGGCCGACTCGCGCGCGGCAAGAGACGGGTTTCTGAAAACGGACCAAGTGCTCAACAATCTCCCGAAAATCCAAGCGCTCAGCGCAATCGCCGAAAAGCGTGGTCAGTCGCTGGCGCAAATGGCCATCGCGTGGGTCTTGCGCCTGCCGCCCGTGACTTCCGCGCTGCTTGGTGCAAGTTCGGTCGCACAACTCGAGGAAAACCTTCGGGCTCTCGATCGGCTCGAGTTTACCGCCGAAGAACTCGCAGAGATCGAATCGATCCTGGGCAAGGAAGCATAGCGCTTGGTCTTCAATCTGCGTCTGCGTCTGCGGATTTTTCCGTCAAATCTCGTCGGATTAAGGCATTCGTCAGCAGCAAATTCTGCCAGGGGTTCTAGAGCAAATGCTCTAACACGAATTTCTTCCCATTTGACGAGTTAACACAGCCATGCATGGTCTGTGTATGGCAACGAAAACGATATCCATTGAGATTGACGCCTACGAATTGCTCAAGCGGGAAAAGCGCTCGGAGCGGGAATCGTTTTCGCAAGTGGTGCGCCGCCTGACTTCGGAGCGGCCCGCTCTCACCGCGGGCGAGCTGGAGGAGGCGATGACGCCTTTCATCGGCAAGGGGGCTGGGAAAAAGCGTTAGCCTGCATTTCTCCGGTGTTGTTGCTTGATACGAGTTTTCTTGTCGAATACGAGACGGAGCTTGTTACGGATGCGATTGGACCGGCGCGACGTCTGCTACGTTCGCGGTCCCTCGAGCCGGTAGCCATCAGCATTATCACACTGGGCAAATTTGCGGAAGGATTCGAAAACATTCATGACGTCGAAGCCTTTTTGTCTCGCTTTCGGATGATCCCGCTATCCCGCGCCATTGCCTATAAGACAGCCGCCATGCAGGCGCACTTGCCTCAGCGACTGGGAGAGAACGATGCGTGGATTGCCGCCACGGCACTGGCTTACCGAGCAGAGTTGGCCGGACGAGAGCGCGCTTTTACGCGGGTTCCGCGGCTGAAGTATCTTGCGATTTAAGAGTACGAGAGCGTTTGCGGGAGCGCGAGCCTCCCGCGTGAGCGGCCCGTTGCCGCCGCTGTGAGTCGCGTTCCCGCGTGCGGCCACGTTGCCACCGCAGTGAGAGTCGCGTTCCGCGACAACGCGGTCACGCGATGACCTACGCGGCTCACGTGGCGCGCCAAGGTGGTCTCGCGACAACGCGGCTCACTGGGCCGGCGAGCCGCCGTCATCCGCGGTGCATCGCTTCTCTCTCGAGCAACCGGCGAACGCAGACATCCGTCCTCCACCAACAAAAGAGGCCTTTGTTTCCTTCGTTATCTTCTGTAAACGGAAACACCATGGGCCTCTTGATCAAAAACGGCGAAATCATAACCGGCGACTCGCACTATGTCGCCGATATCTGGTGTGAAAACGAAACCATCACCCGCATCGACCCAAAAATAGACCCGCCAGCTGGCGCTGAAGTCATCGATGCCTCGGGCAAATACATCTTCCCGGGATTCATCGATCCGCACACGCATATATATCTCCCCTTCATGGGCACTTATTCAAAGGACGACTACGAGACCGGGACGAAGGCGGCTCTCGTTGGCGGAACGACGACGATCTTCGACATGTGCTGTCCATCCCGCACCATGGAGCCCAGCGAGGGATTTGAGACATGGAAAGCCCAAGCCGACGGCAAAGCTGCGTGTGACTATTCCTTCCACACGGGCGTGACGAAATTCGACAACAGCTCTGCCGTGCAACTCCGCGAAATCGTCGCGTCGGGCGTCCAGTCCTTTAAGATCTTCCTCGCCTACAAGGGCGCCTTCGGAATCGACGATGGCGAACTGTATCAAACCCTCAAGCTGGCAAAGGAACTTGGCGCCGTGACCACTGCGCACTGCGAAAATGAAACTCTTGTTGCCGAGACGCAGAAAAAACTCCTGGCCCAAGGGGTCAAAGGTCCGGAAGGTCACCACGAAAGCCGTCCGCCGCGCGTCGAAGCCGAAGGCGTGCACCATCTCATGACGTTCGCCGAGATGACCGGCGCTTCCGTCTACATCGTCCATCTAAGCTGCCGCGAAGCGCTCGACGAGGCCATCCGCGCACGCCTGCGTGGCGTCCGGGTGTGGGTGGAAACGCTCATCCAATATCTGCTGCTCGATAAGACGCACGCAGAACTGCCCGATTTTGAAGGTTCAAAGTACGTAATGTCACCGCCCCTGCGCGATAAGAGAAATCAGGAGGTGCTTTGGAATGGCCTGCGACAGGGACTTGTCAACACCGTTGGCACGGACCACGCGCCGTTTGATTTCGCACGACAAAAACCGATGGGCCGGGACGACTTTACCAAGATCCCCAACGGGATCCCCGCCTTGGAGGATCGAATCAATCTTCTTTATACCTATGGCGTGAGAACAGGACGGCTCGACCTCCACACATTTGTGAATGTCGCGAGCACCAATGCGGCGAAGATCTTCAACCTCTTCCCACGAAAAGGCACAATACAGCCCGGCAGCGACGCCGACCTCGTCGTTTACGATCCCGACTACCGCGGCAAACTGTCCGCCAAAACTCATCTCATGAACATCGACTACAATGCCTTCGAAGGCTGGCCAATCGAAGGCAGGCCGTCCATCGTCACCATCCGCGGCGAAGTCGCCGTGCGTGATGGAAAATTCGTTGGCACGGTCGGACGGGGACAGTTCTTGAAGCGTCCGACTGCATGATCTCAGCTAAAATCCCGCGCAACGACGGGGGGAGCACATCGCGAGACCGCGTTGACGCGGCAACGCGATCACGCGATAATCTACGCGGCTCACGTGGCGCGTCAACGCGGTCTCGCGATGCGCTCCCCATCCCGTTCATCCCTTGATGGAGCCTTCGGTCATGCCCTTTACAAACAGGCGCATCGAAAAAATGAAGAGAACGACAACGGGAACGCTCGCCATCGCATAGCCGGCCATAAGCGGACCAAAAAATTTGATATATTCCCCGGCGAACCGCTGAAGCTGGACCATTACTGGCAACGCAGCGGAATCGCGAATGACGATCAGGGGCAGGACAAATTCGTTCCATTCCGAGATGAAATGCATCACACCCACGGTAGCCAAGATCGGCCCGCAGAGTGGCAAGACGACTGTCCGCATCTGCTGGAAGTGATTTGCGCCGTCGATTTCGGCCGCCTCGAAGAGATCCTGTGGGATTTCGGCGACAAAGTTGCGCAGAACAAAGATGGCGAAGATCTGTCCACCCGACGTTCCGACCAGGATGAGGGCGGAGAGCGTATTGAGAAGACTAAGATCGGCAAGCAGGCGGAACAGCGGAACGAGATTGGCCACCGAAGGCATCATCAACAACACCAGCAGGGCGTTCCAGAAGAAGCTTGAAAGCGGCATGCGCAACCGCGCAAAAAAGTACGCCCCGCAAAGGGCGAAGGACAACGTCAGCGCGGTCCCCAATGTCGAGATGTAAATACTGTTCGCTATGCTGGGCGAAATGAGGTTCCAGGCATCGACCCAATTGTGCCAGTGCATCGGCTCAGTCAATCGGCTCGGCGCTTCGTAGAATTGCTGGTTGGTCTTCAAGCTGACGATGAGCATCAGATAGACGGGAAGCAGGGCGAAGGCGAGCACGGCCCAGATCGCGAAATGCTTGAAGGCGCGAAGGAGCCACTCGCCAGCCTTGTTTGCTGAAGCGAAATGCCGGCTCCGAGAGCGATAAGCCGGCCGGATTCCTTGGTGCCCAGCCCTCGAAAACCTCTTGCGCAGAACATCACGAACCGCACCGTATGGGAAGGCCGCTAGAAAAATGAAGGCGCCGATAGCCCGCCAGCCGGGTTGAAAGAGAAGATAGGCGCTTGCCGCGATCACTGCGGGACGAAGCACCTTCCTGATCCGCATTGCGCTCCGATTTTCTTCGAGCACGAGAGAGCTAAGCTTCTGCAATGCCATGATCACCAAAGTCAGGATAATTCCGACTGCACAGGCGGCGCCCATCTCCTGGTTGATAAATGCCTTGCGGAGCATGAAAAGGGCGGGTACTGTTGCCATTCCCCCGGGCCCGCCCTCCATCCCGCCGGTTAACGCGATGATCATCCCGGCATCCTTGATGGTGCCGATGATCACAAAGACAAGCATCAGGTAGATCGAACTCATGATGAGTGGGATTTCAATTCGCGTGAACTTTGTCCACCACGTGGCGCCATCGATGCTCGCGGCTTCGTATATCTCCTTTGGAATGTTCTGAAGCTTGGCAAGATGCGTCAGCACGGCGAAGGAACCAACCCACGGAAGTCCCCAGATCACGCACGAAACAAGAATGAGGCGCGGATCGCCAAGCCACGCAGGCCGCGTGCCCTCAAGAAACGTCCCGCCCCAGCCAAAAAAGGCATCGAGCTTGCAAAGAAGGGCGAAAATCCCGGATGCTTCAAGGAACTGGTTGAGATAGCCCTGCGTTGCTTCGAAGAAAAACGACCGCCAGACCAAAGCGATCACCAAGGCGGGAATGACCATCGGAACCACAAAGAGCAGCCGATAGACGTATTGCATCCGTTCGCTGCTGCAACGGTGAATCCACACCGCCACTGCAATGGCCGGAATCATCTTGATCACATTCCAAAGACCCAGGAGCAAGGCGACGCGAAAAGATTGCCAGAAGTCTGAAGAGTTCAGGAGATCCACATAGTTCTTGAGTCCGACAAATTCAGAAACATCCGCGCCGTTCCAGCGATAGAAACTGTGAAAAATTCCGCTCGCCGCCGGATAATACTGGAAGAGAACGATGAGAACCAACGCCGGAAAAATGAAAAGGTAAATCTCCCAATGATGTTTGACCTGCTTCCAGAGGATTTTCTTGGCGTTCATTGGCGCCCTTCTGAAATCTTGGTGGTCTCGGCTCCCACGGATTTGCGGATATTATCAAGCGCCTTGGGGGTGTATTTGTAAAAGGTTTGACGCTCCAAAGCCTCTGGATCGGTAAAAACGAATCCCTGGGTGATGAGAGCCTTGTCCCCTTCCATTTGGCGCATCACGACCATGTTTCGGTACTTGATCCAGTCCGCCTGGCTCCCGATCCCGGCGTTGGACTTGGCCGCTTCGCGCAACCCGACGGCCAGTTGCTCATCTTGAAGCTCGGCACGACGGCGGTTGCGCAGGAATTCCCGGAAGTCCTCCCGGCCTGTGGTTGCGTAAAAACGCGTAAACTGGTCAGCCATGTCCTCGTAGCTCATTTGGTGGATCTGATAAAGGGAGTAGAGCTGGCTCCATCTGATGACACTTTCTGCGCCGATGGTGGGATCGAAGGCCGGAAAGACGCCGTCGAGGTTCGGCTCAAAAATTCTGAGGAAGGGATCGATCTCTGCGCCAAGGATTATCGGAATCCATTTCAGCCTCTTGTTGAATTTCTCATTTTGCTTCCGGCTGGTCAGGAAAAGCAGAAAATCGACGGCGACGTCCGGATGCCGGGACGTGCGGGTGACTGCCATGGGCATGCTGCCATCGGGCTGCTCGTACCGCGGCCCCTGAATGATTGATCCATATTCGGGATCTGATCGGGCTGGCACGGGGAAATCCACGACGCCCAGCTCAAATCGTCCGCTGGCTTGTTCCTGAATCCCCCCGGCCTCGTAGATGCCGCCGGATGTGAAGACGGCTTTCTGCTGCGCAAAGTTGAAAATCGCCTCGTCGCGCCCGAGCCCCGTCCAACCACTTGGAAATTCCTTGGCGATCTCCTCTACCATCCTGAAGCTGGCGCGGTAGGCGGGATTGGAAAAACCGATTCTCCCGCTCGCGAAGCCCATAAACATTTCCTCCTTGCTGAAGCGCCCATCGCGATTGAAGTCGATGTCGCGGAGAGCGCCATAGGTCAGCGGTTTCATCATGCTGTCCTCCCATCGTATAAAATGGTAACGCGACCCCGCGATCGCCACGTAGGGCTGGCCGTTGGGTTGCTTTTGAGCGCGTATTTCTTCGCACACCTTCAGGAAAGCGCGATAATCCGGGGGCACTTCGTCCGAGCCGGTCAGCCTCTTCAACAGCGACTTGTTGTAAAACAGGCGCAGGCTGACCAGTGCGAGGGGGATGGTCATGAATTCCTGGACTTCGTCAATGAACGAACGCCGCATTCCGTCTTTGAATGTGAGAAGAAGGGGAGTTTTCTCCAAATCCGTTCCCGCATTGTACGGATTCGGCCGGGTCACATAGGAAGAAAGGGGAAGGAGGTAACGGGTAAAAAAAGCTGTCATTAAATTAGCTTCCACCATTCCTGCCTGAACAATATCGGGCGCGGTTCCCCCCATCAATTGCGTGCTCATCCACTGCCCGTAAGTACTTTCGGGAATAGCCTCCTGGATGATACGCACATGCGGATGCAACTTTTCGTATTCGGCGGCGGCCTCCGCCAGCCCTTCGCGTGCTCCCGCTTCCAGCTGCCAGTGGGCAATGCGGATGGTGACCGCATCGGCCGCAGCTGCCTCTCGGCGGCGCATACCGATAGAAACGACAGCCCAAAGGAAAACAAGGCCGATAACAATCCATGGCGTTTTCGATTTCAGAGAGGAGAGTATTTGTTTCATTGGAGGGCGCCCCCCAAGTATTCTTGTGGAGGCGTGCGACCTTCACGGAGCGCGGCCTCCATGTCATCCATGCGTGTCAGCGCTTTGCGAGCGGCGAAGACGCGGATCTCGCGAGGAAACTCAGCCATCAGACGGTGATAGTAGTCACGGGCGATGGCGAAGTCGCCGGCTTCGAATTCCGCGGCGTACGCAATGTTCCAATAGGCCGAGGAAAGCTCAAAGAAAGGGGTAGTCGGATCGACTTCCCTCGTTTGGACCGCCTTGATCATGTATTCGAGGCGCTCGTCCTCCTCGTTCATCTTGTGGCAGCTTTCGGCCATCAACGTGTAGAGCGGGGAGAGGAACGGAGTCTTCGGATGGGACTGGAGAAAGGCCTTGATGTCTTCGAGGTTCTTCCGGGCCCGGTCCGCGTCCGCCGTGGGCAGCGAAAGCCTGATTTGATAGAGAAAAGCTTCTTCCCCCGCCGGTGTATCCGGATATTTCTGATAAACCTCCCCGTAGTCGCGGGCGAGTTGCCCGTAGTCAAGATCCTGATCCGCCGGCGCCAGATGCTTTGCCCGGACGATGTCCAGTGCACACCATGCCGCCAAAGGACTCGCCGGCGCCTGCGCGATGACCGCCTGGTAACCAGAAATCGCCTTCGTGCTATCCCGTCCGTCGCGCCGATGGTTCCAGCACGAGGCCTCGCCATAGATTCCTTGAAGGTGGGCCTCCGAGCCGGGCGGTTGGGAGGCTGCCACAGACTGAAAAATGCGCAAGGCGGCGCTGAACTCACTAAATCGATAGCGTTTCCAGGCTTCGCGGATCTGCTCATCCGGAGCCGCCACCGTTCCCTGGCGCCCGCATGCCTGGCACAGCAGAACCAGCAGGACGCCTGCGAGCCTCGGAACGCGCGGGAGGCCCGGAAAAAGACGCACGCTCATGGCGGGATCTCGCTTCATCAGAGGATGTCAAAACTCTTGTTGGCCAACTGCGCCGAGCAACTGTGGCTCCAAGAACTTTCCGCCAGCGGCCGGCGCGGCTTCGATGCCCATGAGATAGACGCGATGCCGAGCGGCGTGAAATTCCTCACGGACCCTGAAAGTTTCTCCGCTCAGAACGTCCAACACCCGCTGCTCATCCCGCAGTGGCAGCCTTAAATCCTCAAATGCCCACAGCACTCCAGCGCTCTTGGAGCAATAGAGCACGCCGGCTTCTCCGGGCAGGATGGTGCGCTCGCGCATCGTCTCATGTACATGATTGTACGCGCGAAGCAAATCCAGATGCCACGGAAGGGGCCGGTCATCATCGCCTTGCGGGCCCCCATAGCGATAGCTGATAAGATCCCTGGCAACATCCCAATGCAGCGTCCACATCATCCTGTAGGCGAGGCCGCGGAAAAAGACATCGTCGGGATCGCCGCCGGCTGACCGGATGGACGCAGCATCGAACTCGGCAATGCAGTCCGCCCAGAGAAACAAGCTCTGAAGCCGCGCGGCGAGCGCCGGCCCATGGCGATGAACGCCAAAGACGCCAAGATCCTCGTTTGCGTACACATAACCGATTTTTTGCATTTCGACCATCAGGTCGAGATGAGCGCGATATTGCGAAAGAATCGCCGCGGGCGGCTCCTGAGCGGGGCGAAAAACCCCCAGCAGATGTTGCTGGTCGGCGGTCGCGCTGAAAAGGTGCGCCTCTGTGTTTTGCACGTAGTGGAATTTATCGCTGGAAAGATTGAAAGAGCTGTCGAGAAAAATTCCGCCCAAGCCCAGCTCATCGTGCGCCGCTCTCCATCGGCGCAGCCAGTATGCACGCACGGCAGAATCACGCAAATTCAGCACGGCGAAAACAGGCGTGTAATGATC